>CAUJIY010000083.1 GCA_963205295.1 Pseudomonadota bacterium | reverse complement strand
GATATTCGGTGCCGGCGTCAGGTGGCGGGCACCTGGTGGCCAGCGCCCGCCTTCGCCGCGGGCTGCGTTGCATGCTCCCCGGCGAGCCACAGGTAGACCGCGGGCAGCACCAGCAGGGTGAACAGCGTGCCAATGGCCATGCCGGACACGAGCACGATGCCGATGCTGTTGCGCGAGGCCGCGCCAGGCCCCGACACCAGCACCAGCGGCAGGTGGCCGAACACGGTCGCCGCCGTGGTCATGAGCACGGGCCGCAGCCGTTCGAGCGACGCCTCGCGGATCGCCGCCACCCGGTCCATGCCCTGCTCGCGCAGCTTGTTGGCGAATTCCACGATGAGGATGCCGTTCTTGGCGATCAGGCCCACCAGGGTGATGAGCCCCACCTGCGAGAAGATGTTGATCGTGGTGAACTCCAGGAAGGTGAACACCAGCGCACTGGTGAGCGCCAGCGGCACCGATGCGAGCAGGATCACCAGCGGATCGCGGAAATTGCCGAACTGCGCGGTCAGCACCAGGTAGATCAGGATCACCGCGAAGAACAGCGTGCCGGAGAGCGTGGCGCCTTCGGTGCGCAACTGCCGGGACTCGCCGGCGTAGTCGAGGGTGTAGCCCGGAGGCAGGATGTCCGCGGCGGCAGCCTCCAGCGCCGCCAAGCCCTGCTCCTTGGTGAGGCCCGGGTAGACCCCGCCATTTACCCGGAAGGAGTTGCGCTGCTGGAAACGGTTGAGCGCGCGTGGCGCGGCCGCGTTCTCGATGCGCGCGAAGCTCGAGACCGGGATCAGGGTGCCATCGGGGCCCTTCACCTTGAGATCGAGCAGCCGGCTCGCGTCGTGGCGCACGGCATCGCCCACCTGCGGAATCACCTTGTAGCTGCGGCCATCGAGGTTGAAGCGGTTCACGTAGCCGCCGGCCAGCAGGGCGCCGAGGTCCTGGCCTACCCGGGTGAGGTCGAGGCCGAGGTCGGCGACCCGGTCGCGGTCGATCACCACGTTGGCCTGGGAGACGTCGATCTTCAGGTCGGTGTCGGCGAACATGAACACGTTGGACTTCATCGCGGCCTGTACCATGGCCTGGGCCACCGGCGCCATCTGCTCGGCTTCGTCCGTCGAGGTGACGACCAGCTCCACGTCGAACTGCCCGGCACCCGGCAGCGCCGCCATGAGCGAGACGAAGGCCCGCACGCCGGGCACGCCGCTGACGATGCGGAACGCCTCGGTCAGGATCTCCCGCGCGCTGCGCTCCCGCTCCGAATAATCCTTGAGGCTCACGCCACCGAAGGCGGAGCTCGGCAGCGAGATTTCCCAGCTGATCCAGGCCTCCGGCAGCTTCAGCAGGCTGCGCACGACCTCGGCGGTGCGCTCGGCCGTGTAGTGCACCGAGGCGTCCGGCGCGCTCTCGATGTAGAAGCTGATCTCGCCCTGGTCCTCCGTCGGCGCCAGCTCCCGCGGCGACAGCAGGAACAGCGGCACCACCAGGACGACCGTGGCGGCGCCCACCAGCAGCGTGAGCCTGCGCTGGGCGAGCGTGGCATCGAGCAGGCCGGTGTACCAGCGCCGGGTCTGCTCGAACCGCGCCGCGACCCAGGCCGACAGGCGCGTGCCCTCACTCGTCTCGCGCACCAGGCGCGCACTCATCACCGGCGAGAGGGTCAGCGCCACCAGGCCCGACATGACCACCGCCATGGCCAGCGTGAAGGCGAATTCCTTGAACAACACGCCAGTGAGCCCGGACAGGAAGCCGATCGGCGCATACACCGCGGCCAGCGTGATGGTCATGGAGACGATGGGCGCGAACAACTGCCGGGCGCTCGCGAGGGCAGCCTCCACCCGGCCCATGCCGCGATCGACCAGGCGCTGCACGTTCTCGACGACGACGATGGCGTCGTCCACGACCAGGCCCACCGAGAGCACCACGGCGAGCAGGGTCATCAGGTTCAGCGTGAAGCCGAGCAGGTACATGAAGGCAGCGGTGCCGATCAGGGAGAGCGGGATGGCCACCAGCGGCACCAGCGCCGAGCGCAGCGAGCCCATGAACAGGAACACCACCAGCGCCACGATCGCGATCGTTTCCACCAGCGTCGTGGCGATGCCTTCGAGGGCGTTGCGCATGTACATGGTGCCGTCGTAGCCGACAAGCATGTGCATGCCGGCAGGCAGGGTCGGACGGATCTCGTCGAGCCTGGCGTACAGGGCGTCGGCCACCTCGAGTTCGTTCACGCCGGGCAGCGTCCAGACGGCCATGAACACGGTCGGCTCGCCGTTCTCCCGGGCCTCCACCGCCGCTTCCTCGGCACCGAGTTCCACGCGGGCGATGTCGCGCAGCCGTACGGTGGCACCCTGCACCTGGCGCACCACCAGGGCAGCGAATTCCTCGGGGCTGCGCAGATCCGTGTTGGCGAGGAGATCGACCTGCACCCCCTGGCCTTCGGTGCGGCCGAGTGCCGACAGGTAGTTGTTGCGGCGGAGCGCATCCCACACCTCGGTGGCGCCGATGTCGAGCGCTGCCATGCGCTCCGGGTCGAGCCAGATGCGCATGGCGAGCGCGGTGCCCCCCTCCACCTCGGCGCGCTGCACACCGGTCACGGTCGAGAGGCTCGGCTGCAGAGCGCGGGCCAGGTAGTCGGTGATCTGGGCGCGATCGAAGTGGTCGGACTTGAAGCTGATATAGAAGGTGGCATAGGGCCGGTCGGCGCGGAACACCTCGGTGGTGGGCGGCTCGGCCTCTGCCGGCAGCTCGGCGCGGATCTGGTCGAGCCGCGCGCCGACCTCGGTGAGGGCGACGTTGACGTCCTCGTTGAGCCGCAGCCGCACCGTCACGGTGGACACGCTGGCACCGCTGGTCGACTCGACGTAGTCCACCCCGGAGACGGTGGCCAGCACGCGCTCGATCGGCGTGGTGATGAAGCCGCGCACCACCTCGGCGCTGGCCCCGATGTACACCGTCTGCACCTGGATCGTGGCGCTCTCGATGCGCGGGAACTGCTGGATGGGCAGGTTCTGCGCCGCCTTGCCGCCGACCAGCAGGATGGCGAGGCTCGCCACCACGGCGAGCACCGGCCGGTCGATGAACGTGGCGAGGAAGCCCTTCACGAGCCGGCCCCGGCGGCCTTGCCGGCGGTGACCTGCACCAGCGAGCCCTGGCGCAGCTTGAAGGAACCCTCGGTGGCGACGCGGTCGCCGGCCGCCAGGCCGTCGAGGATGACGATGTCGCTGCCGACCACCGGCCCCGTGCGCACGAAGCGCTGCTCGACACGCGGTCCTTTGTCGTCCGCGGCGGCCGTGCCAATCACGAACACGTGGTCGCCATAGGCAGCGCGACGGACCGCAGCCAGCGGCACGGCCAGCACCTCCCGGGGCGCCGCCACACCCACCGTGACGTCGACGAACTCGCCGGGCTTCAGCACGGTGCCGAGGCCTGCCACCTCGGCGCGCAGGCGCACGGTGCGGGAGGCCTCGTCGGCACGCGCGTCGATGGCCCGCACGGTGGCGGCTGCCGGCCCGGCCAGCGCCCCGCCGGAGATCTGCACTTCGGCGCCCGGCGCCAGGCGAGCCGCGGATTCCTGCGGCAACCGGAAGTCGACGTAGACGCTGTCAGCGATGCTCTCGAGTGTGGTGAGCTCGGTGCCCTCGGCGAGGTACTGGCCGGGATGGACGTCGCGCAGGCCGATGCGCCCGCGGAAGGGCGCCCGCAGGATCTTGCGCGCGATGGTGGTGGCGATGACGTCGCGCCGGGCCACGGCCTGGGCGAGCTGGGCCTGCGCGCGGTCCACCTCGGCCTGGGTACCGGCCCGCTGTTCGACGAGTTTCGTGGTGCGCTCCACCGTGAGGCGGGCGAGCGCGATGTCGGCCTCGGCGCTGTTCAGTTCGGCGCGTTCGGTGCGGGTGTCGAGCTCGAGCAGCGGCTGGCCTTCGGCGACGACCTGCCCGGAGCTGAAACGGACCGCCACCACGGTGCCCGAGAGTTCGTTCTGAAGCGTCACGTACTGGAGGGCGACGATGGTGCCCGCGGCGCTGGTCTGCGCCTGCCAGGCGATCGGGCGCGCCGCCGCGACCTCGACCGTTACCGCCGGTTCACCGAAGGCCGACGCAGCGGCAATCATGGTGGCGACGCGCCAGTACTTGAAGGCGGCCAGCGCTGCCACGACGGCGAGGATGGCGACTACGGCGATGGCGAGGGCGCGTCGATTCATGAAGCCGCCTGGGTCAGGTCAGGCAGTCCAGTGTAGCCGCGGGTCGACGGGCTGGCGATCCCGGTGCCTGTGGGAGGGGCGCAAGCCCCGACCGGGAAGGGTCACCTCTTCTGTGGGAGGGGCGCAAGCCCCGACGGGAAAGAGTCGCGACTGGCGTCGCTCCCACAGGGGACGGGACAGCGGTCTGCTGTGGGAGGGGCGCAAGCCCCGACGGGAAAGAGTCGCGACTGGCGTCGCTCCCACAGGAGGCGGGACGGCGTCGCGACTGGCGTCGCTCCCACAGCACCAGATACGGCACCGGCCTGGCAGTAAACTGGCGCCTTCATCGGGAACCCGGATCCGCCGGGGAGCAGTGGTGATGAAGGCGGAATCGTTGACGATCGGCGCGCTGGCGCGGCGGCTGAACGTGTCGACTTCCATGCTGCGCTTCTACGAACGCGAGGGCCTGCTGCGTCCCGAACGGCGCAGCGCCTCGGGCTACCGCCTGTACCCGCCCGGAGCCGAGAAGACGCTGCTGTTCATCCGCCGGGCCCAGCGGCTCGGTTTCTCGCTGGCCGACATCCGCCTGCTCCTGCGCAGCGGCGAGGAACGGACCGGCGACGATGTGGTCGGCCTTGCCGAACAGCGCTTCATCGACATCGAGCGGCGGCTGACCGAGATGCTGGTGCTGCGTCACGAGCTCGAGATCTTCCTCGAGGACCTGACCGCCCGGGTCGGCCGTGCCGCGGGCCGGCCGGCCGGGCGCCTGTACCGCGAGCTCCTCGAGCAGACCTGCAGCCACGATCCGCACCGGCACGCTTCGTCTTCCCTGACCCGGCTCACCCGCCGCCTCGGCTGCGCGCTCGCCACGGCCGAACGCGAGAAGATCTTCGCCGCCCTGCGTGGCCGGCATATCCACATCTGGCGGGAAGAGGACGGCTACTCGATCCTCGTGGCCGACCGCGACCCGGTGATCGAGCAGGCCCTGCGGGCGCTCGCCGCGAGCGAAGCAAACTGCCACGTACACGTCGAACCGCGGGTGGCGGCAGCCGAGGACGGCTACCTGTTCCAGGCCCGTGGCACGAACGCGTTCCTGTTCGCCCAGCTGTTCCTCGCCCTGGAAGCAGCCGAGACCTGACCGCAACACCCCGCCGCGCACGGGTGCCCGGCGCCGTGCTACGCTGCCGCCGGCGTCAGGGAGACAGGAGACCCCATGGCCAAGGAAACGCGTCCGCGCTCGACGGGCATCGCCCGCCTGTTGATCCGCAAGTCCGTCGAGCAGATGCAGTCCGAGCACCAGCAGGGCGAACTCAAGCGCAGCCTGAATGCCTTCAACCTGATCTCGCTCGGCATCGGTTGCATCATCGGTACCGGCATCTTCGTCCTCACCGGGCGCGCGGCGGCGATGTTCGCCGGACCCGGCATCATGATCTCCTTCGTCATCACCGGGCTGCTCTGCGCCTTCGTCGCCCTGTGCTACGCCGAACTGGCCTCGGTGCTGCCGGTGTCCGGCTCCGCCTACTCTTATTCATATGCGTCGATGGGCGAACTCGCCGCCTGGGTCATGGGGCTGCTGCTGGTGCTCGAGTACGGCCTGGCAGCCGCCACGGTGGCGGTCGGCTGGTCGGGCTATGTCGTGAGCCTGCTGAAGGACCTGGGAGTCCATCTGCCCGCGGTACTGACGGAGGCACCCGGCATCGAGATACGCGAGGCCGGCGCCGTGGTGGGCCACGGCGTCGCCAACCTGCCGGCGATGCTCGCCATCGTCGCGGTCACCGCGCTGCTCGTGGTCGGCGTCTCGGAGTCGGCGACCGTCAACAACATCGTCGTGGCGATCAAGGTCTCGGTGGTGATCGCCTTCATCGCCATCGGCGCCCTCTACGTCGACACGGCGAACTGGACCCCGCTGGTACCGGCGGAAATTCCGCCGCCGCCGCCCGGCACACCGCGTGGCTTCTGGGCCGACATCTGGCGGGCGCTCGTCGATGTCATGACCGCGCAGAACACTTCGCGATATGGCATCGGCGGACTGATCAGCGGCGCGGCCACGATCTTCTTCGCCTATATCGGCTTCGAAGCCGTCTCCACCGCCGGCGCGGAATCGAAGAACCCGGCGCGCGACATGCCGATCGGCATCCTCGGCTCGCTGCTGATCTGCACCGTACTCTACATCCTGACCTGCGCAGTCCTGGTCGGCATCGTGCCCTACACGGACCTGAACGACCCGGCGCCCATCGCCAAGGCGGTGAACCAGATCGGCCTGCCGTGGTTCGCGGTGCTGGTGAAGATCGGCGCCATCGCCGGCCTGTCCTCGGTCATGCTGGTGCTGCTCTATGGCCAGACACGTATCTTCTACACCATGGCGCGCGATGGCCTGTTGCCCGGGTCACTCGCCATCGTCCATCCGCACTTCCGCACGCCGTGGGTCAACACGCTCATCGTCGGCGCATTTACCGCCGGCGCGGCCGGCCTGATGTCGCTCGACTCGCTCGCCGACCTCACCAACGTCGGCTCGCTCGCCGCTTTCGCCATCGTGTGCATCACGGTGATCTACATGCGGATCGCCGCGCCGGGGCTGCACCGGCCGTTCCGCACCCCGCTGTTCCCGCTGACGCCGATCCTCGGCGCGGCCATGTGCCTGTTTCTGCTGATGTCGCTGATGGCACGCCAGGCCACACGCCATTTCTTCCTGATCTACCTCGCCGGCGGCCTCGTACTGTACTTCGTCTACGGCCTGCGCAATTCGAAGCTCGGCAAGGGCGAGGTAGTGCTCGGCGCCGAACCGACGCCGGACCTGCCGCGGCGCCTGGATTAGCGCATATTCGCGACTGGCGTCGCTCCCACAGGGGGAGGGCGCAGGCCTTCACCGCAGCACCCTGTAGGAGCGACGCCAGTCGCGACCCCTGACCCTGTGGGAGCGACGCCAGTCGCGACCCTTAAACAGCAAGCTTCGCGTCGACCTCGTCCTGCTGGATCTCGAACATGCGGGCGTACCAGCCGCCCTGGCGCATGAGCGCCTCGTGGGTGCCGCGCTCGGCGATGCGCCCGTCGATCATGACCAGGATCTCGTCGCTCTCGACGATGGTCGAGAGCCGGTGCGCAATCGTCAGCGTCGTGCGGCCGCGGCACAGCCGGTGCAGCGCTTCGAGCACGCTGCGTTCGGTCTCCACGTCGAGACTCGAGGTGGCCTCGTCGAGCAGCACGATAGGGGCGTTCTTGAGGACCGCGCGTGCGATCGCCACGCGCTGCCGCTGACCTCCCGAGAGCTTCGAGCCACGCTCGCCCGCAGGTGATTCGTAGCCCTTCGGCAGCGTCCTGACCCAGTCGTGCAGCCCGGCCTGGCGCGCAGCGTCCTCGATCTCCGCCTGCGTGGCCTCGTAGCGGCCCATGCGGATGTTCTCGGCAATGGTCTCGTTGAAGATGAAGCTGCGTTGCGAGACGACGGCGAACTGCTGCTGGAGTTCGGCCAGCGTGAACTGCGTCACCGGCCTGGAGCCGATGCGGATCTCGCCCTGCTGCGGGTCCCACTGGCGCAGCAGCAGGTTGATCAGCGTGGACTTGCCGGTGCCGCTCGGGCCGACCAGCGCCACCCGCCGTCCGGGAGCGATGTCGAGCGAGAAGTCGTCGAGTACCTTGCGCTGCCGGCTCCAGCTCGCATCGTCGGCGTCGTACTCGAAGCTGACGCGGCTGAAGTGCAGCGACGGTTCGGCCGCGACCGTCGCCGGGACACCGGCATCACGCACGGCGGGCGGCTGGTCCATCATGCCGAACAGGCGCCGGGCCGCAATCATCGCGACGCGGAAGTCCGTGTAGTAGTTGGCCGGACCCTGCGACACGTAGAAACCGACGATGGAGACGGCGATCACGGCCGGCAGATCGGTGAGGGCGTTGATCCGGCCGGCGAGCGCGAGCTCGATGCCCCACCAGGTCGCCGCGAGGACCCCGACGGTCACGAAGACCTCGGAGAGTGCGCGCTGGATCGCGTCGGCGCCGTAGAGGCGGTCCTGCCCGGCCTGCATGGCCGCGCCGCGCTCCCTGAGTTCGCGCGCGCGCTCCTGCTCGTAGCCGAAGGCGACGGTGTCGCGCACCCCCTGGATGCTGTCGGCCACGAAGGCGTTGAGCACGCCGAGCTGGGCACGGTAGTGCACGCCGTCGCCGCCGAGCTTCGCCACCAGCCAGGGCAGCAGGAACACGCAGGCGACGTAGAACGGCAGCAGCACCCACACCAGCGACGGTTCCACCGTCCAGCACCAGCTGAGCAGCAGCGTCGGCACGGCGACCGCCGCCACGGCGGGGGCGATGGTGTGCGCGTAGAACGGCTCGATGCGCTCGCAGTCGGTCATCACCCGGCTGACCGCATCACCCGACTGCAGCTTGGCGGTCCGCGCGGGCGCGAGCGGCAGCATCGCGTAGTAGAACCGGTCACGCAGCTCCGAGAGGATGCGGAACGCCACGTAATGGCCGGTGTAGTTCTCGAGGTAGGAAGCGAGCCCCACCAGCGTGCCGACGGCGGCGATCCACCTCACCTGGGTCCAGATCACGTCCCAGTTCACGACGCCCGGTTCCGCTGCCTCGATGTAGATGCCGACGCTGGCGGCGGCGATGCCGAGCAGTGCTGCCTGGGAAGTGATCTTGGTCACCCGCGCCACCAGCGACACGGCCATGGTGGCGTTGAATGGCCGCATGTAGCCCATCAGCCGGCGCATGACCTGCCAGTTGCTGGCCTGCGAGACGGGGCCGACGGTCGCTTCGAGTGTGCTCATGGTGCTGTTTCCTCAGGCCGTGCGGGCCGTCGCAGGCCGGCTTTCCATCTGCCGCTTGGTGCGGATCATGCCGGCATAGATGCCGTCGTGCGCCAGCAGCTCGGCGCGCGTGCCGCTCTCGGCGACGCGACCGCCTTCCATGACGATGATGCGGTCGGCCTGCTCGATCGTGCTCAGGCGGTGGGCGATGAGCAGCACGGTCTTGTTCTTCGTCAGCCGCTCCAGCGCGCGGTTGAGCAGCGTCTCGGTCTCCACGTCGATCTGCGAGGTCGGTTCGTCGAGGATGACGATCGGTGCGTTCTTGAGCAGCGCCCTCGCGATCGCCAGCCGCTGTGCCTGGCCGCCCGAGAGCGCCATGCCCTGGTCGCCCACCTTGGTGTTGAAGCCATCGGGGTTCGCGCGGATGAAGTCGTACAGCTCGGCGGCCTGGGTGGCGGCAATGAGCTCCGCCTCGGTCGCATCGGCCTTCGCCATGCGCAGGTTCTCGGCGATCGTGCCGTAGAAGAGGAACGGGTCCTGGGGCACCAGCGCGATCTGCCGGCGGATCCACTCCACCGAGAGCTCCTTTTCCGGCACGCCGTCGAACAGGATGTCGCCCGACTGCGGCTCGAGCGTGCGCAGCAGCAGGTTGGTCACCGTGGTCTTGCCCGAGCCGCTGCGGCCGATGAGCGCCACCGTTTCGTTGGGTTCGAGCGTCATGTCGAGATGCTCGATCGCGGGACGGTCCGCACCCGGATAGGTGAAGCTCACGTCGCGCAGCTCGATGCGCACCGCCTTGCCCTCGGTGGCGCCCGGGTGCTCGTTCGCCGCACTCGTCACCGGCGGCGTCTCGTCGAGGAACTTGCGGACTTCGGCTGCCACCTCGCGACCGAGCGCACCGGCAAAGAAGAACTCGCCGATGAGCAGCAGCGTGCGGCTGAACTCGAGACTCAGCAGCACCACCGCCACCACCTCGCCCGGCGTCATGAAGCCGCCGGTGTAACGGTACAGCGACACGCCGAGCGCGACCGCCGTGGAGAACAGGGCGAAACCGAGTTCTAGGAACACGAACTGGCTCTGGGCGACGAGCAGCAGCTTCATCGTGGCGCGCCGCTGCACCTCGTTGCCCGCCTCCATCTCCTGCCCGCGCCGTTCGGCGTGGTTGAACATCTTCAGCGTCCCCATCCCCTGGATGGAGTCGAGGTACTGGGCGCTGTTGCGGTTCTTGACCTCGGCGTTCTGGGCACTGATGCGCCGGAAACCGCGCGCCGAGGAGCCGACGAACAGCGGCGTCAGCGGCACGCCGGCCAGCATCCACAGGCCCACGACCCAGTCGATCCAGAAGATCGCCGTGCAGAGGAAGATCGGGATCGCGATGGCGACCCAGATCTGCACGAAGTAGACGCTGAAGTAGTAGTCGAGGTACTCCACGCCTTCGGTGGCGGTGCCGGCGATCTCGCCGGTGCGCCGCTTGCCGAGGATGCCCGGGCCGAGGCGCACGACCTGCTGGTAGATGCGGTCGCGGACATTGATCTTGGCCTCGGCCGAAGCGCGGAACTGGCCGGTGCGGAACACCCAGGCGAGCGCAGCCTTGGCGAGCACGAGCAGCGCCATGATCGCGAACCACTGGCGCAGCAGGTTGCTGCCCTCGATCGCGGCATCCACCGCCAGACCGAGGACCCAGTACAGAAGGATGGTGGTCGGAACGGTCGCGAGACCCGCAACCAGACCGATCTTGACCCATTTCATGGTCGCCGGCGTGATCAGCCTGTCATCGACACCCAGCATGGCGGTGCTCCCACGGCCGTTGAGGCCGGTTCTGACCCGCTACCTTAAACCCTGAAGCCGGGTTCAAGGTCAAGCAGCGGCTGCATCTTGACCTTCAACCCGGCTTCAAGGTGGAAGATGGCTGCCGTACCGGCTCCTTTGCGCCGGTGTCATGACGGGTCGGACACATGAACCAGGCAGTAGCCAGCGGCGATGCGCTGCGAGTGAAGATCCTCGGGATGGACTGCGGAAGCTGCGCGCTCACGATCGAGAACAGCATGCGCCAGCTGCCCGGCGTGCGCTCGGTGGCGGTGAGTTTCACCACCGAGACCATGGAGGTGACCGGTGACGCTACGCTGCAGCAGGTGGAGGGCCGCCTGCGCGAGCTCGGCTATCGCATCGCTTCGCCGGAACGCCCGGCACCGGCGGCGTTGCCGCAGCTGCATGGCGCGAGCGGCTTCCTGCGCTTCCTCTGGTCGCAGCGCCGGCTGCGCGTGGCGCTGATTCTCGCCATCGCCGCAATCGTCGGCGTGCCGCTGCTCGTCGGGCGGGAGCCGGTGCTCGGCCTTGCACCGCTCGACCTGCTGTTCGTGCTGGTCGTGGTGCTGGCAGGCGTGCCGGTGTTCGTCAAGGGCCTGCGTGCGCTCGTCTTCGCGCGGCATGTCACGATCGACCTGCTGATGGCGGTGGCCTCGGTCGGCGCGCTCGGCATCGGCGAGTTCGGCGAGGCCGTGACCGTCATCCTGCTCTATACGCTCGGCGAGGCGCTCGAGGCCTACAGCGCGGAGCGTGCCCGCGGCTCGCTGCGCAGCCTGATGTCGCTGCAGCCACAGGAAGCGACCGTCCTGCGCGAGCACCATGGCGGGCACGGCGAGGAGCCGGCCGGGCATCGGCATGGCGAAGCCGGTGAACACGATCATGGCGACGACCACGACCACGACCACGGCCATGACCATGACCATGAACACGGGCACGAGCACGCTGCCTGCGGCCACGAGAACCATACCGGGCACGACCATGATCATGGCCATGCGCACAGCAAGCACGGGCAGGATTCCGCCAGGGCGGAACACGATCACGCCGGCTGCGGCCACGGTGACCACGGCCATGACCACGACCATGGCCATGACCATGACCATGATCACGCGCACGGCGCGCGCGAACAGGCTGCGACCCAGGCGGACCACGACCACACCGGTTGCAGCCACGGTGACCACGACCATGGCCATGCGCACGACGAACACGCGACGGGCCATGCCCACGGCACGCCTGCCCACGACGACCGGCACGACCAGGCGGCCGTGCACGTCCACCAGCTCGTCCTGCCGGTCGAGCAGGTCGGCGTGGGCGAGACCGTGCTGGTGCGACCCGGCCAGCGCATCCCCGTCGATGGCGAGATCATCGAGGGCATCTCCTCGGTGAACCAGGCGGCCGTGACCGGGGAAAGCGTCCCGGTGACGCGTGCGCCGGGCGATGCCGTGATGGCCGGCACCGTCAACGGCGAAGCGGCGCTCAAGATCCGCGTCACGCGGCCTGCCGGCGATGCCACCATCGCCCGCATTGCCCGCCTGGTCGAACAGGCCCAGGCCCAGCGCAGCCCGGCCGAGCGGTTCATCGACCGCTTCGCGCGCTGGTACACGCCGGCCGTCGTGCTGCTCGCCATGCTGCTGGTGGCGGTGCCGGTGCTCGGCTTCGGCCAGCCGCTGCTCGACTCGGCCGACGGCACGCACGGCTGGCTGTACCGCGCGCTCGCGCTGCTCATCGTTGCCTGCCCCTGCGCGCTGGTGATCAGCATCCCGGTCACGGTGGTCAGCAGCCTCACCCGCCTCGCCAACCTCGGCGTGCTGGTGAAGGGCGGCGCCCAGCTCGACCGGCTCGCCGATGTGCGGGCGGTCGCCTTCGACAAGACCGGCACGCTCACGCATGGCCAGCCGCAGGTCACCGCGGTGCGCGCCGCCGACTGCGCCCACCCCGAAGACAGCGATCCCTCCTGCACCGACTGCGACGACGTGGTCGCACTCGCCGCTTCGGTCGAGCAGGCCTCCGAGCACCCGGTGGCACACGCGATCGTCACGGCGGCCGCCGAACGTCGCCTCGAGCACCGCTACGAGGCTGCGCAGTCGGTCACCGCCCACGCCGGGCGCGGCGTGGTCGGTGCGCTGGGCAATGGCATGAAGGTCGCGGTCGGCAGCGATGCGCTGGTCGCCACGGCCAGCGAACACGACCTGTCGCGGCGTGCGGACGGCGCCCGCGACGCGGGCCACACCGTGATGTACGTCGCCCGCGATGACAAGGTCGTCGGCTTCATCGGCGTCCAGGACGCGGTGCGGGAGGCGAGCCGGGACGCCCTGCAGGCCCTGAAGGCCGCCAGCCCGCCGATCGCGGCGGTGATGCTCACCGGCGACAACCCGCAGGCCGCAGCGCGGGTCGCGGCGAGCGTCGGCCACATCGACAACGTCCGCGCCGGATTGCTGCCGGAGCAGAAACTGGCGGCGATCGAGGATCTGCACCGCCAGTACGGTGCCGTGGCCATGGTCGGCGACGGCATCAACGACGCGCCGGCGCTGGCGCGTGCCGACGTCGGCATCGCCATGGGTGCCGGCACCGCCCAGGCGATGGAGACCGCCGACGTGGTGCTGATGCAGGACGACATCTCGCACGTGCCGCTGACGTTGCGCATCGCGCGTCGCAACCGCACGCTCGTCAAGCAGAACATCGCGCTCAGCCTTGGCCTCAAGGCGGTCTTCCTCGTGCTCGCGGTGCCCGGCATCACCACGCTGTGGATGGCGGTGCTCGCCGACGTCGGCGCCACCATGCTGGTGACGCTGAACGGGATGCGGGTGCTGCGCGAGGAGTAAGGCGTCGGAGTCGCGACTGGCGTCGCTCCCACAGAATCGGGCGCAGGCCCCAACAGGCTCCAGAACAGGGTGCAATCCTGTGGGAGGGGCGCAAGCCCCGACAGGCCCCGGGAGTCGCGACTGGCGTCGCTCCCACAGTGAAATAGCTCCCACAGTGAAAGAGAGTCGCGGGGTGGTACTGTGGGAGGGGCGCAAGCCCCGACAAACAGCTCTGTGGGAGGGGCGCGAGCCCCGACGAGCGACCCGCAACATCACCCGACACCCGACCCGATCAACCGCCTCACCCGCAAACTCGCGTTCCTTCCAGCCTGCCTCGCCTGTGGGCTGGCGGCATTCGCGCTCTGGCAGACACTCGGCACACCGGTGGCACTGCCGGAGGTGCCGGGCGGGCGCCTGCACTGCCTGTCGTATACGCCCTTCGAACCGGGCGCGCGCGGCACGACGACACCGGGCTGGGTGTCGGACGAGCGCATCGAAGCCGATCTGCAGCAGCTCGCCGCACTGACGTCCTGCCTGCGACTGTACACGCCGCTCGGCAACAGCCCGCGCGTGGTCGCGGCGGCCGGGCGCCACGGCATCGGGATCTGGCTGGGCGCCTGGATCGGCAGCGACGAAGCGCAGAACGAGCGCGAGATCGCGGGCGCGCTGACGCTCGCCCGCCGGCATCCGGACACGGTCAGGCTCGTCGTCGTCGGCAACGAGGTGCTGCTGCGCCGGGAACTGCCGGCGGCACGCCTCGCGGCACTCATCGGCGAGGTGCGCGAGGCGAGCCCGGTGCCGGTCGCCTACGCCGACGTCGCCCACTTCATCGCCAACAGTCCGGAGGTCGGTCGTGCGGCCGACGTCCTGCTCGTCCACCTCCTGCCCTACTGGGACGATCCGGCACCACCGCAGGTCGCCGACGCAGCCCGCCTCGTCCTGCAGGGATTCGACGAGTTCCGCGCCCGCTTCCCCGGGCAGTGGGTCGCCGTCGGCGAGACCGGCTGGCCGTCTGCCGGGCGGCCGCGCGGGCCGGGACAGCCGGGACTGGTCGAGCAGGCGCGCTTCGTGCGCGAATTCGCCGCGCTCGCCGCGGCCCGCGGCATCGAGTACAACCTGATCGAGGCGATCGACCAGCCGTGGAAGATGCCCGCCGAAGGCACGGTCGGCGGGTACTGGGGCATCCTCGACGAGTGGCGCGAGCCGAAGTTCGCGCTCGCCGGGCCGGTGTCCGCCTGGCCGCACTGGCCGGCGTGGGCGGCAGCGACGACCGCACTCGCCGTGGCCATGCTGAGCGCAGCGCTGGTCGGCAGCGGGCCGGGGGCCGCCGCGTGGCTCGGCTGGACGCCGCTCGCCTTCGCGGGTGCGCTCGCCCTCGTGTTCCAGTGGCACCAGCTCGCACTCATGCGCCCGACGCTCCCCGGATGGCTGCCCGGCATCGGCGCGATGATCCTCACGGCGTGGGCGGCGCTGCTGCTCCTCGCACGGTTGCGCGGCGGCGCGGCGCGCGTGCCGGGCACGCTCGCCGGGCTCGGCCGCGCCCTCACCCACCCGGCCACGGTGTGGCGTTCAGCAGCCCTGCGCGACGCCGCTTTCGTCGCGCTCACGCTGCTGCCGGTCGCCTGGTTCGGCGTCGTGCTCGCCTTCGCGCCACGCCATCGCGACCTGCCGGTCGCATTCTTCGTCCTGCCGGCACTGGCATTGCTGTTCGCGGTGCGCGACGACGGCAGTGTCGACCGGCGCGAAGAAGCCGTGCTCGCCTTCGTCGCCGGCGCCGGCGCGCTCGCGCAGGTCGAGCCCGCCAATCCGGCTTCCCTCGCCTGGCTGGCGATCGGTGTACTGGTAGTCGCTGCCTGGCGCCGCGCCCTACACGCGGAACTGCTGCGGATCCGGCGGCTCTTCACCGATGCGCGGCAGGCGCAACAGCACGGCCACGACGGCTGACGCCGCCCAGCCGGTGTCGTAGAGAAAGAGGCCGAGTCCGCCGGCGACGAGCGCCACGCCGGCACAGGCTGCGGCCGGCCGCCCCCGGAGCAGCCAGGCGAGGACCGCGGCGGCGACCGCGACCAGGCCATAACGCGGTGGAAATGTCAGGACGAGGAGCTGATCGCGCCACGTGCACAGCGCCGGCGACCGTGCACCGGTGCACAGGGCGTGCAGGCCCTCGGGTTCGATGACGAGGAAGCGCGCAGCCCAGCCCGCGAGCGTGGCGAGCCCGAAGAGCAGCCACCCGGCCACCAGCGTCGTGCCGGCGGCCGGGCGCGACATCACGCGACGCGGCGCCGGCGCAGGGCAGCGAGGCCGCTGGCGAGCAGCGCCAGCGTCCACGGATCGAGCGCACTGCCACCCGGCAGGTTGAATACGCCGGTCTCCTCGCCCTCGACGGTGAAGGTGAAGGTACCGTCGTCGAAGTCGCCGTCACCATCGGTGAGACGCACGACGCAGCTGTCCGTCCCGGCGTACCCGCTGTCCGGCGTGTAGGTCACGATCACGTTGCCGCCGCCGATCGCGGCCACGCATTCGCCGTTCGTGGCATCGGCCTGCACCGCGAGGGTGTGATCACCGGCAACGTCACCGTTGCCGGCGGTGAAGCTGGCGCTGGCGATGATCTCGGCATCCTGCTCACCGGTCGCGGCCTTGTCATTCAGCGCCGGGGCGAGGTCGGGGATGGTCACGGTGACCTGGCCGGTGTCGCTCTGGCCGTCGACGTCGGTGATGGTGTAGTCGAACGTCGCAGGCCCGGCGTAGAACGCCGCATCCGGCGTATAGGTGATGGTCGTGCCGCTCAGCGTCGCGCTGCCGCGGCTGAAATTGCCGGTCGTGACGGTGCGCGGCGCATCGCCAAGGTTGTTGCCGGCGATGCCGGCGACGTCGACGCTGCCGGTGCGCGTCTCGGGCGAGACGCCCTGGGTGCCGATCGTGATCGCACCGGCATTGGCGACCGGAACCGCATCGTTGACCGCGACCGTGACCGTGCCCGTGTCGCTGCCGACGCCGTCGTCGACGGTATAGTCGAAGGTGTCCGTGCCGCTGAAGCCGCCGTTCGGCGTGTAGGTGATGGAAATGCCGGCCTTGTCGCCAGGCGAACCGTTGACGACAGCGGTGCCGCTCGCCGGTCCTCCAGCGGGTGCCACCGTGATCACCGAGCCGATGAAACCCGTGTCGTTGGCGAGGATCGGGATCGTGATCGCCTGCCCGGGCAGCGTACGTACGCTGTCGTCGACGGCGGTGAGCGTCTCGCCGCCGGGCGGGCCACTGCCGGTCAGGGTGACGGTGTAGGCGCCGTAACCCGGAAAGCCCACCGCCGGCTCGTCGTGCGTGACGAACAGCAGCGAGTCGACGATGTCGCCGGCGCCGTTGGTCCTGATGCGCCCGACGATGTTCATCCACGATGCGGTGGCCGTCGTGTTCCAGGTCACGTATGGGTTCGGGTCGCAGGGCATGGTTCCGCCCATGCCGTCGGAAGCCACGCAGGAAAAATCGTCGGCCGTGCCGTCCGCCGGACCGTCGCCGACGGTGGCCGTCGACGCGATGCCGGCATTGCCTTCCTCGCTCACCAGGCCGATGCCGCTCGGTTCGGGTCCCGCCCAGTTGGTGAACTTCGCCGGCAGCGCGGCCGAATGCGGCACGCTGCCCGGGAAGATTTCGTTCGGGTAGCTCGGTGCCGTGGGTGAGGCGACGATGAGCTGCGGCACGCCGGCGCTGCCGAGCACATAGTCGCAGCCGCCGAGCACGTTCGGCGCGCCGGCATTGAACGGCTGCTTCGCGATGGCCTGGGTGATGCCCTGCGGATAGTGATCGACGAAGCGCAGGTTCACCTGCGTCTGGTAGTTGCGGTCGAATGGCGCCATCACGATCGTGCCGCTGATCTGGTGCGTGGCGCAGGCCGCCGGAGCATTCATGTCGTCGATGGTGAGCGTGCCGGAGAGCGGGATTCCCTGGCGCCCGTCAGTTGCCGGATCGGGAAAATTGACGAAGTCGCCCGGTGGGGTCGCCGGTGCTCCATTCAGCGGGTAGAACGGACCGTTGGCGTTCGGCCCGATCCATGGCATCGGCGGCGAGGGATAGGTTGGATTCGCCTGGTTGTAGGAACAGTCGTTGTTGGTGAACGCCTGCACCACCCCCAGGCAGGCCGCCTCGAAGCTCGCCGTCTGGCTGCCGGCATCGATGGTGATCACGATGTCGGTGGCCCAGGCCGGCGACGACACCAGCGCCAGCGCCCCCGCGGCCAACGCCGCCCCGTTCATGCCACGCCGCTTCATCCGCACATCCTCCACAGCCTTCGGCCGACCCTGTCCGGATCCCTCAGAAGGCATACAGCAGGGACACCGACGCCAGCCAGGCCTGGCTGGTGTCCTCGATGTCGAACCACTCGAATTCACCGCGCAGCGAGATGCGCTCGCCGGCAGCGATGTTGACGCCGGCGCCGAGGGCGAGATCCTCGCCGTCGTCGGACACGGCGATCTGCGTGAACGGCTCACCGTCGAGCCGGATCTCGGGTACCGTGGGCTGGTCGACCGGAGTGAGCACGGCGATCTCGTCGATCACCAGCGAGTCGCGGTCCCAGGCGAGCATGCCGACCTTGCCGAACAGTTCCAGACTCTTGCCGAGCGGCCAGTAGCCGACGAGATAGACCTGCAGGCCGTCGATCTCCACCTCGGTGTCGATCTGCCGATCCTGCACGGGGCGGATCACGCCGCCGGCGCGGTCGATCTGGGGGATCTGGTACGAAAAGCTGTCCTCGGCGGTGCCGAGGTCCACCCAGCCGAGTTCGACGCCGAGGTGGCGGCCCCAGCGCCAGCCCCCGAAGAGCTTCAGCGCGAAGTCCGTGCCTTCGGGATCGGTGACGTGCGCCGCCGGATCGATGAAGGGACCTGGACCATCGTAGGGCGGCAGGCCGGCGATCACGCCGGTGGTGTAGATCTCGAAGCTGAGATCGACATTCTCGGTCGCCACGCGCGTGCCGCCACCACCGATGCCGACGTACCAGCCGGACTCCGCCCACGACGTGGCCGGCGCGGCCACGAGTACGGCCAGGCACAGACTCCCGATCCTCGACATGCTGTCTCTCCCTCGACCCCTGCCGCGACGAAGCGCCGCGTTCCCCCGCGTGCCATTGTTCTGCGCTGGAAGGTCGGTCCCGACTATAGCCAAACGCATCCGGCGTGACCACGGCAGGAGCGCGCGGATCACCGCCGCCACCACGGTGTGAACCGTCACGCCATCGGCGCCGTTCCGCGGCCGCGCAGCGGACGGTCGTGCGGCAGGCGTCTGCTATCATCGGTCGTCGCGAATCGCAGTGTGCGCCAGGCGCCGCTGACGGGAGGGTACGGGGCTCTCCTGACAGGTTTGCGCAACGATTGCAGCAGGGGATCCTCGAACATGCCGAACATTCGTCGCCTGGCGGGTGGCGCCGTCGCAGTCGCGCTGGCGCTGCCGACCCTCGGCGGGCTGCCCGGCACCAGCCAGGCGCAGATGCAGGAAATCGTCGTCACCACCCGCAAGAAGGCAGAGAACCTGCAGGAGATTCCGCTCGCGGTCACGGCAGTGTCCGCCGAGGAAATCGAACGGCTCGGCATCGCCAGCCTCGGTGACGTCGCCGATCTCGACCCGAGCGTGCAGTTCGATACCTCGTTCGGTCCGGCCGACACGCGCATCACCATTCGCGGACTGTCCAACACCCGCGGACGCTCCAACGTCGCCTTTCTCGTCGACGGCATCGACGTCACCACAGAGAACCTGAACGCCGCCGGCTCCGGCCTGCTCGCCAATCGCCGCCTGCTCGCCGACGTCGAGCGCATCGAGGTAGTCAAGGGCCCGCAGAGCGCACTCTACGGTCGCGCCGCCTTCGCCGGCGCGATCAACTACATCACCAGGAGCCCGGGCGACACCTGGGAAGGCAAGGTGGGCTGGGACGTCGGCGACTTCGGCGCCCGCGAACTGAGCTTTGCCGGCGGTGGTCCGCTGGTCGAAGACGTGCTCGGGCTGCGCGTGAGCGGCATTGTCTACGAGAGCGACGGCTACTACCGCAACTCGCTGTCCGGCGAGCCCGTGGGCGACACCGACGGCAAAGGCCTGGCGGTGACACTGCTGTAGACGCCGACGGCAGAACTGCGCGTCAAGGTCCGCGGCGAGCACAGCGAGGACGATACCGGCCCGATGGCGAACGTGCGCATCGGCAGCGGTCGCAGCGGCCGCAACATGCGACTGTACCCGTACCCGCAGAATGCCCTCGACGCCGGCCTCGGCCAGAACGTGCAGTTCTTCGACCCGGCATCGACCTCGACCTCGACGGCACTCATCAACTTCGGCCAGTACTGCCCGGCGAACCTGCAGGATCCGGCAAAGGGACCGGGTTTCTGCATGCCCTACACCTTCGGCAGCGGCGGCGGCTATCAGGTCACGCACAGCGAGGATCCGCTGACCGGCGAGGATTTCACCGGCACGGAACTGGAAACCGACCGGTTCGCCATCGAATTGCAGCTCCAGACCGATCTCGGCAACTTCACTGCGCTCACCGGCTTCACCGACTTCGAAGGCTTCGATGCCTACGACCAGGACTGGCAGGCCGTGGGCCGCCCGGACACGCTGCTCGCCATGCAGACCTCGCGCTCGCTCACCCGGACGCAGCAGTTCAGCCAGGAACTGCGCTTCCAGACCGAGCTCGATGGCCCGCTGCAGTTCACCGGCGGCGTGCTCTACTGGGACGAGACCCGGCGCTTCGACGACTACGCCGTGATCCTGTTCTGCACGCTCACGCGCCGCGCCGGCGCCAGCAACCCGACGCTGATCCAGGACACGCGCGACTTCTGCAACGGCCAGGGCGGCACGCTCGACAATTACCAGGACTACTACCACCAGCTGCAACCCCAGGTGCCCGGCCCCTGGCGTGCCGACACGGAGAGCTGGTCCATCTACGGGGTCGTCGACTGGCAGATCGCGGATGCCTGGAAGCTCAGCTTCGAGACGCGCTACATCTCGGAGACGTTCGACTTCAACAAGCCCAACCAGACGAGCTGCACCGCCTTCTTCGGCCCGAATCCCGGCCAGACGCAGATGGTTGAGGAGATCGTCGACCCGGTGACCGGCGAGATCATCAACGACCAGGTCTGCGCCTCGACCTTCGTGCTGCTGCCGCAGTACGACCTGCCCTCGCTGCCGCCATCCACCAGCGGTGCGGGCGGCTACCGCATCAACCGTGGCTCGACGACCTCGCACTTCAGTACGCCGAAACTGACGCTGCAGTGGCTGCCGACCGACGGGCAGCAGTACTACTTCAGCTGGTCGAAGGCACAGAAGCCGGGTGGCATCGCCACCACCCCGAGCGGCGGCTCGCCCGTGACCATCGACGAGGACCGCTTCGATCCCGAGAAGATGACTGCCTGGGAGATCGGCGCCAAGACCGACTGGGACCTCCTCGGGTTCCTGCGCCTGAACGCCGCGGCCTTCTTCCAGGACTACACGGACAAGCAGGTCGGCACGCAGGTCCTGCAGAATGGTTTCCTCTCGCCACGCGTCATCAACGCGGCGGCCGCCGAGGTGTGGGGTTTCGAACTCGAGGGCCTGTGGCAGCCGGAGTTCGCCGAAGGCCTGACGATCCGCGCTGCCTGGACGTACCTCGACGCGTTTTACGGCAGCTTCCACGAGGACACGACCGCGATGCAGCGCATCGCCTGGCTCGGCAGTTGCGAGATCGTCTACATGGGCGGCCTCGGGTCGGACCCGGGCGATCTCGCCGATCCCGCCAACGGCAACCCGTTCTGCCGGCGCGACCTGTCGGACAAACGCCTCGAGCGCACGCCGCGCAACGCGCTCACCGCGACCGTCAACTACACGCAGCCGTTCTTCGACTCGAACTACGAGTGGTACGTCGAGGTCAACTCGCAGTACCAGGACAAGCGCTATACCGAGGCGGACAACGTTCTGTACTTCGACTCATTCGCCATGTTCGATGTCCGCGTCGGCCTGACCGGCGAGCGGCTCGACGTCACAGCCTATGTCGACAACGTGTTCGACGACGACACCATCAAGACCGGCGGCACCGGTCCGGATTTCGGCGCCCAGGTGGCGGAGCTCGGTTTCTCGGCCGGCCTCGGCGTGAGCCATGTGTTCGGCTCACTGCCCGAGCCGCGGGTGTTCGGGATCCGCGGCAGCTACAAGTTCGGGAACTGAGGAGCCCTCTGGCGAGCCATCTGGTGCCGTAGGAGGGACGCAAGTCCCGACAATTGCCAGGGTCGCGACTGGTGTCGCTCCCACAGGAACCGACCACCCATCTGGTGCTGTGGGAGGGACGCAAGTCCCGACAATTGCCAGGGTCGCGACTGACGTCGCTCCCACAGAATCGCGCCTGTACCTCACCGCACCCGCCGGTAACTCCCTTCAGACCGCTGCCGCCACCCGTGATACGGGTGGCGCGCGAGCAGTTGCGGATCGCGGAACACCAGCACCAGCAGCGCACCGGCGACGAACCCGCCGACATGCGCCCAGAACGCCACGCCACCACCGCGCGCGCCCAGCGAACCGACGCCGCCGATCAGCTGCACCAGGAACCAGTAGCCGAGCATCCAGATGGCCGGGATGGCGAAGGTGGTGACGTAGAACCCGAACCAGAACAGCATGTGCACGTTGACGCGCGGGTACAGCAGCACGTAGGCGCCCATGACGCCGCCGATCGCACCGGAGGCGCCCACCATCGGCACGCCCGAGCCGGGGTTCGACAGCATCTGCAGGCCGGCAGCGGCGAAACCGCACAGCAGGTAGAACACCACGAAGCGCAGGTGTCCCATCGAATCCTCGACGTTGTTGCCGAAGATCCACAGGAACCACAGGTTGCCGATGATGTGCATCCAGCCACCGTGCAGGAACATGTGCGTCAGCGGCGTGAGCCAGTTCGGCGTCGCGGTGACGACACAGGCGATGCCGGGCCCGATCGGGACCTGTGAGCCCGGTGCCAGCGTGCCGAGCAGCTCGCCCGGCACCAGGCCGAGCGTGCAGACGGAGCGCGACAGCGCCGGCTCGGCGCCGAGGCCCTGCACCAGCACCCAGGCGAGCACGTTCAGTCCGACGATGGCCCAGGTCGCGTAGGGCGTGAGGAAGTGCGGGTTGTCGTCGCGGATCGGGAACATCGCGACATTCTAGCGGCGGTCGGGGCTTGCGCTCCTCCCACAGTGTGGAGGATGCCGGCTGCGGGAATGGCATCGGGGCTTGCGTCGGGGGGTGGGCCCCCCCCCCCCGCACCGGGGAGTAGGGGGTGGGGCGGGGGCCACCCCCCACCCCCACCAAAACCCGAG
>CAUJIY010000082.1 GCA_963205295.1 Pseudomonadota bacterium | reverse complement strand
CACGAGCTGGCGCACGCCGCCGTGGCGCGGGTCGCCAAGCAGTGGCCATGCCAGCGTGCCGCGATGGTCCCATTCCTCCGCCTGCGCCAGTTCACCGCCCATGAAGAGCAGCTTCTTGCCGGGATAGGTCCACTGGAAGGTGTAGAGCAGCCGCAGGTTGGCGCGACGCTGCCACTCGTCGCCGGGCATGCGGCCGAGGAGCGAGCGCTTGCCATGCACGACTTCGTCGTGCGACAGCGGCAGGACGAAGTTCTCGCTGAAGGCGTAGACCGGCCCGAAGGTCAGCAGCCCGTGATGGTAGCGGCGGTGCACCGGATCGTGCGCGAGGTAGCGCAGCGTGTCGTGCATCCAGCCCATGTTCCACTTCATCGAGAACCCGAGACCGCCGTGATCCGTCGGTCGCGACACCGCGGGCCACGCGGTGGACTCCTCGGCGATCGTCACGGTCCCGGGACACTCGGCATGGGTCAGCTCGTTCAGCCGCCGCAGGAAGGCCACCGCCTCCAGGTTCTCGTTGCCGCCGTGGACGTTCGGCGCCCAGCCGCCCGGCTCGCGCGAGTAGTCGAGGTAGAGCATCGACGCTACGGCGTCGACACGCAGGCCGTCGAAATGGAATTCCTTCAGCCAGTACAGCGCACTCGACAGCAGGAAACTCTGCACCTCGTGGCGCGCGTAGTTGAACACCAGCGTGCCCCATTCGGCGTGCTCGCCCTTGCGCGGATCGCCGTACTCGTACAGCGCACTGCCGTCAAAGCCGGCCAGGCCGTGGGCATCGCGCGGGAAATGCCCCGGCACCCAGTCGAGGAGCACGCCGATTCCGGCCTGGTGCAGGCGGTCGACGAGGTGACGCAGGTCGTCGGGCTCGCCGAAGCGGCGTGTCGGGGCGAAGTAGCCCGACGGCTGGTAACCCCAGGACTCATCGAGCGGGTGTTCCGTGACGGGCAGCAGCTCGACGTGGCTGAAGCCGAGGTCGTGCACGTAGGCGACGAGCTGGTCGGCGATCTCGCGATAGCCGAGGAAGCTGCCATCCTCGCGCCGGCGCCAGGAGCCGAGGTGCACTTCATAGACCGACATGGGATCGCCAGGCCAGGCGGTCGCGGCGCGCCGGCTGAGCCAGTCGGCATCGCCCCAGCGGTAGAGCGAGGGGGCCGCGACCACCGAAGCCGTGGCCGGGCGCAGTTCCGCCAGGCGCGCGTACGGGTCGCTCTTCAACAGCAGTTCACCGCTGAAGCGATTGCGGATTTCGTATTTGTACAGATCCCCTGCCGCCAGCCCCGGCACGAACAGCTCCCACACGCCGCAAGCACCGCGGCTGCGCATCGGGTGGCAGCGCCCGTCCCAGGCGTTGAAGGCGCCGACCACGCTGACGCGCTCGGCCTCGGGCGCCCACACCGCGAACCGCACACCCTGCACCCGGTCGACGCTGACGAGGTGGGCGCCGAGTATCCACCAGGCGTGCCAGTGCCGGCCGCCGGAGAAGGCATCGAGTTCACGTTCCGGGATCTGCGGGGGGAAACAGTATGGGTCGAACGCCTCGACGACGTTGCCGGTGTCGAGGCGCCGGCGCACGCGGTACCGGGCGGGCAGGCCCCCGGCATCGCCGCGGTATTCGAACAGGTCCGTGTCCGCCACGCGCCGCAGTTCGACCCCGAGGTCCGGCAACTCGACCGCCACCGTCGACGGTGACAGCACCCGCACCAATACCCGCCCGCCCGGCAGGGGCTGCCGGCCGAGCACCGCAAATGGGTCGTGGTGGCGCGCGGCGAGCAGGCGCGCGGCGTCGGGGTCCAGGGGCTGGGCGGCGGACGAGTCGGGCGCGTTCACGGGTGGCGGCATTCTCGCACCAATCAGCGCCGGCAGCGCGACCGGCGCGGATCCCGGCAGCCGGTAGCGCGGGTTATACTGGCCGCCGGCGGCAAGGCTGCCCGGAACCAGCACAGGGGCGCGCGCGTGAAACCGAGAAAATCCGGCCGCTTCGTCAGCCAGCTCACCAGGAGCACCATGGCCGTGGTCATGGCGGGTGGCCGCGGCGAGCGGCTGAGGCACCTGACGCGCAACCGCGCCAAGCCCGCGATGCCCTTCGGCGGCAAGTACCGTATCATCGATTTCTCGCTGTCGAACTGCGTGAACTCCGGGATCCGCCAGATCCTGGTGCTGACGCAGTACAAGGCGCACTCGCTGATCCAGCACATCCAGCGCGGCTGGGGCTACCTGCGCGGCGAACTCGGCGAGTTCGTGCAGCTCGTGCCCGCGCAGCAGCAGACCGGCGAGTCCTGGTACCGCGGCACCGCCGATGCCGTCTACCAGAACCTCGACATCATCGAGGCCTACCATCCGGACCTGGTGCTGGTGCTCGCCGGCGACCACGTCTACAAGATGGACTACGGTCCGATGATCGCCTACCACGTGGAGAAGAATGCCGACATCACCGTCGGGGTCGTGCAGGTGCCGGTGTCGCAGGCCCACGAGTTCGGCGTGATGACCGTCGACGACAACCAGCGCGTCACGCGCTTCACGGAGAAGCCGGCCCGTCCCGAGCCCATGCCCGGGTGCAGCGACGTGGCGCTGGCCTCGATGGGCATCTACGTGTTCAACCGTGAATTCCTCCAGCAACGCCTGGTCGCCGATGCCGCCGAGCCCCATTCGGCGCACGACTTCGGCAGGAACATCATCCCGGGCAACATCGCCGGCGGGCGCGTCTACGCCTATGCCTTCCAGGACGTGAAGACCGCCGCACAGGCCTACTGGCGCGATGTCGGCACGGTGGATGCCTTCTACGAGGCCAACATGGAGCTCGTCTACGTCACGCCCGAGCTCAACCTCTACGACGAGGACTGGCCGATCTGGACCTACCAGGAACACGTGCCGGCGGCGAAATTCGTGCTCGACGAGGACGGCCGCCGCGGCGAGGCGGTCAACTCGCTCGTCGCCGGCGGCTGCATCGTCTCCGGCGCGACGGTGCGCGAGTCGCTGCTGTTCGTGAACAGCCGTGCCGGCGAGCGTTCTGTGGTGTTCCGCTCGGTGCTGCTGCCAAACGTGCGGGTCGGGCGCGACTGCCACATCAGTCGGGCCATCCTCGACGAGGGCTGCGTGGTACCCGATGGCACCCGCATCGGCTCCGACCTCGAGGAGGACACCCGGCGCTTCTTCGTCACCGAGCGCGGCGTGGTGCTGGTGACACCGGAGATGCTGGCCGCCCTCGACAGCGCACGCGCGGATGCGCGCGGGGACGTGCGGGCCCGGGCCTGAAGCACGCGGCGATGAGTATGCCACTCGACCGGCGCCGCGCCGGGGTGTTGCTGCACCCGACCTCGCTGCCTGGAGGCGAAACGGGCGCTCTCGGCGAGGAGGCCCGCCGTTTCGTCGACTTCCTGGTGGCAGGCGGCTTCTCCGTCTGGCAGACACTGCCGCTCGGGCCGGTCGACTACAGCCTCTCGCCGTACCAGGTCAAGTGCGTCCACGCCGGCAACCCGGCACTCATCGACCGGGCCGAACTCGTGGCGCGCGGCTGGCTCACCGCAGCCGAGCGCGCATTGCCCACAGGCGAGTGCCTGCAGCGCGCCTATGCGAGTTTCCGCGATACGGCGGGGCCGGCGGAACGCACCGCCTTCGACGGCTTCATCCAGCAGCAGCGCCACTGGTTGCTGCCCTACTCGCTGTTCGAGCATCACCGCCGCCGTTGCGGCGGCCAGCCGTGGTGGGAGTGGCCGGCGCCGATCCGCCAGCGCGAGCCAGCCGCGCTCACTGCGGTCCTCGCCAGTGCGCGCAGCAGCCTGCGCGCGATCGCATTCGAGCAATACCTCTTCGACCACCAGTGGCAGCAGCTGCGCGCCTACGCCGCGGCGCGTGGCGTGCGGCTGTTCGGCGACCTGCCGTTCTACGTCGACCACGACAGCGTCGAGACCTGGTGGCACCGGCGCTTCTTCCGCGTGAACGCCGCCGGCGAACTGGCAGCCGTGGCGGGGGTGCCACCCGACTATTTCAACGCCGACGGCCAGCTCTGGGGCAATCCGTTGTACGACTGGGCTGCCCTCGAGGCCGATGGCTTCCGCTGGTGGCTCGACCGCGTCCGCGGCCAGCTGCGCCACTTCGACCTGCTGCGCATCGACCACTTCCGTGCACTTGAGTCGTACTGGGAAATCCCCGCCGGGGCCGCCACCGCGCGCGACGGTCGCTGGCAGCCGGCGCCCGGCGCGGCATTGCTCGCCGCACTCGGTCCCACACTCGGCGAAGCGGCGCTGGTCGCCGAGGATCTCGGCACCATCACCCCGGCCGTGCGGGCACTGCGCGAATCCGCCGGCCTGCCCGGCATGCTGGTGCTGCAGTTCGCTTTCGACGGCTCGGCGCAGAATCCCTACCTGCCGGCGAACCACGTGGAACACGCCGTGGTCTACACCGGCACGCACGACAACGACACCACGCTCGGCTGGTACACGGCCCTCGACGCCGGCACACGATCGCGCGTCGATGCCTGCCTCGCCAGCACGCCGGGCGACATGCCGGGTGCGCTGCTGCGCGCCGCCTACGCCTCGCCGGCCGTACTCGCCATGCTGCCGATGCAGGACCTGCTCGGGCTCGGCAGCGAAGCGCGCATGAACGTGCCGGGCACGCCGGACGGCAACTGGACCTGGCGGTTCGACTGGGCACAGGTCGACGCGGGCCTCGCCGACCGCTGCCGCCGCCTCGCCGTGATGTCCGGGCGCGCCTGAACGCCGGGCGACGGCGGGCTCAGGGTGCTGCGCCGGCCAGGCGCGAGAACAGCAGTTCGTACTTCGGTCCCTGGTGGTCCCAGGAGAAATCCTGCCGCATGCCATTCGCCACGAGCCGCTCCCAGGCCGCACGATCGGCGAACCAGTCGAGCGCCGTCTCCAGACCCCAGGTGAGACCGCCGACGTCGGCGTCGCGGAACACGCTGCCGGTCCCCGCCCCGGTCGCCGGGTCGAAGTGCAACACCGTGTCGGCGAGCCCGCCGGTCAGGCGCACCACCGGCACCGTGCCGTAACGCATCGCGTAGAGCTGGGTCAGGCCGCAGGGTTCGTAGCGCGACGGCACCAGCAGCAGGTCGCTGCCGGCGATGAGCCGATGTGCGAGCGGCTCGTCCTGTGCCTGCACGTGCGCCACGCGCCCCGGGAACTCGCGCGCGAGGGCGCGCAGCCCTGCGACCAGCGCCGGATCGCCGTCGCCGAGCAGCGCGCAGGCGAAGTTCCGCCGGCGCAGCAGCGCCGGCAACGCCGCGATGATCAGGTCGATGCCCTTCTGCGCCGCGAGCCGCGACACCAGCCCGACCACCGGCACCCCGGCCGGCGCTTCCAGGCCGAGCTCGGCGAGAAGCGCCGCACGCACCGCCTGCTTGCCGTGGCGATCGGCCAGCGAGTAATGCTGCGGCAGGTGCGGATCGTGTTCCGGACTCCAGTACCGGTAATCCACGCCGTTGAGGATGCCGACCAGGCGGTGGCGACGGGTACGCAGCAACTCGTCGAGTCCCATGCCGTAGGCCGGCGTCTGGATCTCCAGCGCGTGCGTCGGACTGACCGTGGTGAGCGCATCGGCGTGGGTGATTCCCGCGCGCAGCAGGTTGACCTCGCCCGTGCTGTCGGCCTGAGTCGCCAGCAGCGCGGCGAGGGCGCTCTCCCCGGAGCGCCCGAGCACCTCGCTGTCGAAGGTGCCCTGGTAGCCGATGTTGTGGATGGTGAGCACGGACCAGGTCTGGCGGAAGACGCGCTGGCCGGCGAAACCGGCGCGCAGCATCAGCGCCGCCGGTGCCGCGTGCCAGTCATGGCAATGCAGGACATCGGGGCTGAAGCCGGCAGCCACGGCGAGTTCGAGCGCCGCGCGCGACAGCAGCAGGAAGCGCAACGCCTCCCGTTCGCCGCTGGCATAGACCGCGCCGCCGTAGAGTTCCGGCGCGTCGACGCAGTAGATCGCGGGGCCACCCGACGACGTGCCTGCGAGGCGGTGCACGGCGTAGCCGATACCGCCGTCCGACACCGGCCAGCTGCGCGGTCCGACCGCGGGGTGCGGCTCCAGGCGCACGCCCTGCGCACGCATGGCACCGTAGTACGGCAGCACGACCACGACCTGGTGGCCGCGGCCGCTCAGCCATTGCGACAGGCCGGCAGTGACGTCGGCGAGACCGCCGACCTTGGCAGCCGGGGCGAACTCGGCGCAGAGGGTCAGGATGCGCATGGGTTACGGGCCGCAGCAGCGGTGCCGTGACTGGGGCGACGCAGGCCGGGCAGCGTCAGTTGCTGCGGATCGACAGCACCGGGCAAATCGCGTGGCGCAACACCGACTCGGTGGTGCTGCCGAGAAGCACGTGCCTGACACCGCTGTAGCCATGGGTCGTCATGACGATCAGCGCAGCGTTCTGGCGTTTTGCATAGTTCACGATCTCTTCGGCCGGCCGGCCCACCAGCACCCGCGTGCTGATGCCGCCGAGGGCCTGAAGGTGCGCCGCCACGAAGTTCGACATGCGCTTCTCGGCGCTGCGGGTGAGTTCCTCGACCGAGGGAATGGGGACCGGGCCCATGTCGAGCGTGGCGTAGATGTGCGGCTCCTCGACCACGTACACCGCGTGGATGTCGGCCTGCAGCTGGTCGGCCATGCGTCGGGCCCACGGCAACGCACCGAGCGACACCTCGGAGAAATCGGTTGGAAAGATGATGACGTTCTTCGCGGCCATGCTGGGTGCTCCGAAGTGAATGACTGGTGTGCAGCGCTAGCTTATCGCAGACGCCGCAATCCGGGCCGCAACCCTGGCAGCCATGAGGTCGGGAGCGACTGGCAACTGTTCACCCGGGTGGATCCAGGTGCGGTATTTTCAGTTTTTATGTTTTTAAAATTAGTTAGTTACAATGTATTTCAAGAAACTACATCGTTGATGGGCCGCCCTCAGACCGCGGCGCGCGAACGCTGCGTGCGGTGCGTGCGCTGTTCGCCCGCGGGACCGTACTCGGCCGCTGCCGCCGGCTCGCCGTGCAGGACGCGCAGCGTACCTTCCACCCGCCGGCGCTGGCCGCGGATGAGCTGGCCGTTGGCGTCGTTCAGGGCCCGGCACTGCTGTGTGAGCGCCAGCACCTGCTGCCAGCGCTGGCCGATGCCACCGTCGGCGCTGAAGCTGCGGCCAGCACGGCCCGGACGTTCGGCGAGACCGAGGCGCTCGAGCAGTGCGCGGCGGCGCTGGTCGGCATCGTCGGCACCGGCGAGCGAGGCGGCCTTGCGGCTGACGGCGTCGAGCAGGGCATCGCCGTCGCGGCGCGCCAGCGCATCGCGCTCGGACTCGAGTGCGAGGAGCACGGCCTGCATGGCGTCGACCTGCGCGTCGAGCGCCTGCGCCAGTTCACGATCGGAAAGCATCTCGCGCGTCACGGCCGTCTCACCCCAGTTCCTGTTCCATGCGAATCAGCCTGGCGGCGATACGCGCTGCATCGGGCTTGTAGTCGCCGGACTCGACGCGCTGGCGCAGGGCGTCGACCCGGGCACGGTCGACATCGGGCTGGCTGACGAGCCGCGCCTCGATGCTCTTCAGCCGGGCGGCGGTGTCGGTGAACTCGACCTCGTCCCGTGCCGCGTGTGTCCGCTGGGTCGCACCGGCGTCGCTGCGGCCTTCCGGGCGCGCCACGGCGCGGCTGCGCGTCGTGCCGACGTCGAGCCCCACTCTGCCGTAGCCAGTCACCTTGTCTGTCATGTCTCTCTCCGAACGACCGCCCCGGGTTCAGCTCCCGGTGCGTTATCGGCACCTGCACGCCGGACCTTGAGGCCCCGCGCGCGATGCCAGTCTGGCCGCCTCAGGGCACCAGCACCTCGACTGATTTCTCATTCCGGACAATGCCCTGCAGGACCCGGCGTGAGGACGAGTTCTGGACCGCGACGACTTGACCTAATGCAGCGTCGTGCCGCGCAATCCCCGCCATCTGCACCGTGATCGGCCCGGATTTCGCCTCCAGCGTCACCTGCTGGCCGCGATGGACCAGGACCGGCGGTTCGAGCTGGGCGGCGATCAGCACGGCGCCGGCCGGCACACTGCGCCGGAGCAGCTGGCCGACAGCCGCGTCGGGGCTCGCCAGGTAGCTGCCCGGCAACCTGCCAATTTCACGTTCCGCCAAAATCACGTCGCCTGCCGCCAAGACTTTGCCACGCTCGAGCGGGCCTGCCGTCACCACGACGGTCCGGTAGAGCGACACGCCGACCGGCACGTACAGGCGCCAGCTGCGCACACCTTCACAACGCACTTCCACGGTGACGCGGCTCGCTTCGCGGCTGCCGTCGGGCACCTGGCTCGCCAGGTCACGGTCGCAGGCCGGCAGGCGCAGCCGCTGATCCAGCGGTGCCGCGGCGACCTCGACGCGGGTGCCGGAATCCTTGTAGTGCGCCGCTGCCGCCTGCACGGCGGTCGCGCGCACCTGGTCGAGATCCTGCCAGTCGCCCGGACGAACGTCGGCAGCGACCTGCCTGCCGAGCACGAGGCAACCGAGCAGCACCAGTGCCCGCACCGAGGCGATGTGGTTTGCGAATTTCATCCCGGGCAGGTTTTTGCAAGAAGCGTGCCGGCGGAAATCGCCCGGATGGATGCACCCGTGCGGCAAGGCCTCGCCGCCGCTGCAGCCACCTGCCTCCGGCACGGCAAGCTCCTGCCGCAACCGACACCGTGTACGGTCCGGTCGCTCCCCGGATCCATTGATGGCACGGCTCTTGCAATGAGCCCACCAGGCAAGACACGCACACGGGAGTGAGCGATGCCACTCGACATCAATCAGGTCTTCGCGCCGCACGAGCGGGTGCTGACCGCAGCGAGCCAGCGCATGGAGCTGCTCGCCGCCAACATGGCCAACGCCGATACGCCGAACTACAAGGCGCGCGACCTCGACTTCCGCACCGCCCTGCAGTCGGCCGAAGCCGGCACCGTGGCCATCGCCGCCACGCGCCCCGGCCATATACAAGGAGCCGGCGCCGCCGGCAGCCGCAGCGAAGTGCTCTACCGCGTGCCCGACCAGCCGACGCTCGACGGCAACACGGTCGACGCGCAGAAGGAGAGCGCGGCGATCGCCGAGACCTCGACGCGCTACCAGGCATCCCTCACCTTCCTCGACCAGCGCATCCGTGGGCTGCGCATGGCCATCACCGGAGGGCGCTGATCATGGCTCTGTTCAGGATCTTCGACATCGCCGGCTCGGCCATGAGCGCGCAGTCGGTGCGGCTCAACGCCACCGCCAGCAACCTCGCCAACGCCAACAGCGTCGCCGGCAGCCCGGATGCGGCCTACCGCGCGCGTTCGCCCGTGTTCGAGGCAGCGCTGAGCGAGGCGACCGGCGATCTCATGGCCGATCCGGCCTCCGCCGGCGTGCGCGTGACCGGCGTCGTCGAGAGCCAGGCGCCGCCCGCGCGCGTCTACCAGCCGGGTCACCCGCAGGCTGACGCCGAGGGCTACGTCTACATGTCCAACGTCAACGTCGTCGACGAGATGGTCAACATGATCTCGGCCTCGCGCACGTACCAGAACAGCGTCGAGGTGCTGAACACCTCGAAGGAGCTGCTGCTGCGCACGCTGAGCCTCGGCCAGTAGCCGCACGGAGAGCTGATTCATGAGCACGGTCAACGCAACCAGTCCCTTCGGTGAGCTCGGCTCCTCCTACCAGGTGCAGAAGCCGGCGACGAAAGGCCGCCAGGAGCTCGGCCAGGAGGAATTCCTGATGCTGATGCTCACCCAGTTCCGCAACCAGGATCCGCTCAAGCCACAGGACCCGGCGGAATTCCTCTCGCAGCTCGCGCAGGTGTCGAGTGTCGCCGGCATCGCCGAGATGAAGAACTCGATCGCCACGCTCGCCGACTCGCTCTACGCGGGCCAGGCGCTGCAGGCAGCGAGCGTCGTCGGCCGCAGCGTGCTCGCCCCCACCGACCGCGCGAGCCTCGCTGCCGGCGAGTCGCTGCGCGGTGCGATCGACCTGCCCGCATCCACGTCCGCCGGCTTCGTGCGCGTGCTCGACGCGGGTGGCGCGCTGGTGCGCGAGATTCCGCTCGGCGCCCGCCCCGCCGGCCTCGCTGACTTCACCTGGGACGGACGCGACCGCAGCGGCCAGCCGGCAGCGGCCGGCACCTACCAGGTCGTGGCCGGCTATCGCAGCGCCGGCCAGGAAATCGCGGCCGACACCTATCTCACGCGGCGCGTGGCGAGCGTCTCCCTCGGCGGAGACGGCCAGCGCACCGAGATCACCACCACCGACGGCCAGGCGATGGGGCTCGCGGACATCCGCGCCATCTACTGACGCCGACCACCACCAGCATTTGCACTCACGGCAAGGAGACGCCTCATGTCATTCCAGATCGCCCTCAGCGGCCTGAACGCCGCCTCGACCGACCTGCAGGTCACCTCGAACAACATCGCCAACGCCAACACCACGGCCTTCAAGTCCTCGCGCGCGGAGTTCGCCGACGTGTTCTCGGGTGACGCCATCGGCATCGGCAACGGTGTGCGCCTCGCCGAGGTGCGCCAGGAGTTCACCCAGGGCAACGTCGAGATCACCGAGCGCCAGCTCGACCTCGCCGTCAGCGGCAAGGGCTTCTTCGTCGTCAACGACAACGGCAGCTACCTGTACTCGCGTGTCGGCGCCTTCGGCCTCGACCAGCAGGGCTACGTGCAGAACTCGGAAGCCGAGCGGCTGCAGGTGTACCCCCCGCGCGGCGATGGCACGTTCAACACCGGTACCCTGATCGACCTGCAGTTCACCACCGATACGGCGCCGCCGCAGCCGACCGCCGCGGTCGACATGAACATCAACCTGCCGGCCGGCGCTGCCCTGCCGCCGGTGTCGCCGTTCGACCCGGCCGACCCGCAGACCTACAACCACAGCACCTCGACGATCACCTACGATTCGCTCGGCGTGGCGCACAACACCACGTTCTTCTTCTACCCGACCGCCACCGGCTGGGACGCCGCCACCACCGTCGACGGCAACGTCGTCGGCACGCCACAGGCATTCACCTTCACCTCCGCGGGCGTGCTCGCCACGCCGGCCAACGGCGTACTCAACTTCAACGGCTACGACCCGGGCAACGGCGCGCTCCCCATGGACCTCGCACTCGACCTGTCGCCGACCACGCAGTACGGCTCGGACTTCGTCGTCAACACGATCAACCCGGACGGTCAGGCCGCCGGCCGCCTGCGCAGCATCGAGATCGACCCGACGGGCGTGGTGTTCGCGCGCTTCTCCAACGGCCAGTCCGATGCGCTCGGCAAGATTGCGCTCGCCAATTTCTCCAACCCGGAAGGACTGCTCAAGGTGAGTGACGCCTCGTTCCAGGAAACCTTTGCCTCCGGCGTCCCGCTGCGCGGTGAGGCCACGCAGTCGGACTTCGGCGTGATCCAGTCCGGTTCGCTCGAGTCCTCCAACGTCGACCTGACCGAACAGCTGGTCCGCATGATCACCAGCCAGCGCCTCTTCCAGGCCAATGCCCAGGTCATCTCGACCATGGACAGCGTCACCCAGACCATCATCAACATCCGCTGATGACGAGGCACTGACCGGCCATGGACCGCATGATCTACGTGGCGATGACGGGGGCACGCGAAGCGATGCGCGCCCAGGCGCTGGTGGCGCACAACATTGCCAACGCCGGCACCACCGGCTTTCGCGCCGTACGCCACACCGTCGAGGCGCAGGCCATCGCGGGCCCGGGGCTGGCCACCAGGGTCAACCCGGTGACGCTCCCGGATACCTGGAACAGCGCCAGCGGCACGATGATCCAGACGGGCCGGCAGCTCGACGTGGCCGTGCAGGGCGAGGGCTGGATCGCCGTGCAGGACGCCGAAGGGCGCGAGGCCTACACCCGTGCGGGCAACCTGCGCATCAACGCCGCCGGCCTGCTCGAGACCGCAGGCGGCCAGCTCGTGAAGGGCAGCGGCGGGCCGGTGTCGATTCCCGCCTTCGAGGAGCTGTACATCGGCAACGACGGGCAGATCTCGATCGTGCCCCAGGGCCAGACACCCGAGAGCCTGGCGGTGATCGAGCGCATCAAGCTCGTCAATCCGCCGGCCGCACAGATGATTGCCACCGGCAACGGCCTGTACCGCATGGCCGACGACAGCGAAGCCGCGGCCGATGCCACCATCACCATCGCCAGCGGGCAGCTCGAATCCTCGAACGTGAACGCCACCGCCGCCCTGGTGGAGATGATCGAACTGGCGCGCTCCTATGACATGCAGGTGCGCGCCATGAACTCGGCCGACGAAAACGCCGCTGCCGCCGCACGGCTGATCCGCACCGGCGGCTGACGCCGCCAACCGACAGGACACTGAGGAGCCACCGCCATGGAAGCACTCTGGGTTGCCAAGACCGGTCTCGACGCGCAGCAGACGCGCATGACCGTGGTGTCGAACAACCTCGCCAACGTCAACACCAACGGCTTCAAGAAGGGCCGGGTGATCTTCGAGGACCTGCTCTACCAGAACGTCGCCCAGGCGGGCGGCGCCACCTCGCAGGACACCGAGCTGCCGACGGGCCTGAACCTCGGCACCGGCGTGCGCGTGGTCGCCACCGAGAAATCGTTCAGCCAGGGCACGACGGTGAACACCGGCAATCCCTTCGACGTCATGATCAGCGGCCGCGGCTTCTTCCAGGTGCTGCTGCCGGACGGCAGCCAGGCGTACACGCGCGACGGCTCGTTCAAGATCGACTCCGAGGGCCGCCTCGTGACTGCCTCCGGCTACGAGGTGCAACCCTCGATCACGGTGCCAACCGGCACCACCAGCATCACGGTTGCCGGCGACGGCCTGGTCCAGGCCACCGTCACCGGCCAGGTCGAACCGGTGACGCTCGGCACCATGCAGATCGCCGATTTCATCAATCCGGCGGGCCTGCAGCCGCGCGGCCAGAACCTGCTGGTCGAGACCGCCGCGAGCGGCACGCCGCAGCTCGGCAACCCCGGCCTCGAGGGCCGCGGTGAGCTGGTGCAGGGCTCGCTCGAGGGCTCCAACGTCAACGTCGTCGAGGAACTGGTCGGCATGATCGAGACGCAGCGCGCCTACGAGATGGCCTCCAAGGCCATCTCGACCAGCGAACAGATGCTCCAGTACCTGAACAACAACCTCTGAGGCTGAAGCAGCGCGCGACGGCAACCGGAGAACGCAGCGATGAACGCCATCCCCACCGCGATCGCCACCGTGCTGCTCGCCGCCCTGCTCGGCGGCTGCAGCAGCACGATCGACACCCGACCCGGCGAGTACGCACCGGCGATGCCGCGCGAGGCAGCCCTGCCGCCGGCGGAAAGCGGCGCCGTGTACCGCCCGACCACCTCGATCTCGCTGTTCGAGGACGTCAAGGCGCGCCGCGTCGGTGACACGCTCACCATCCAGCTGGCCGAGCGCACGCAGGCCTCGAAGAGCGCCAGCACCGGAGCGAAGAAGGACACGAAGACCGACACCGGCGCACCGGTGCTCTTCGGCGATACCGTCACCCGCAACGGCGAGCAGATCCTCAGCAACGAATGGGAGTCGACGCAGGAATTCGACGGCCAGGGCTCGAGCAGCCAGAGCAACCGCCTCGACGGCAACATCACTGTCACCGTCGCCGACGTGCTGCCGAACGGCAACCTGTATGTGCGCGGTGAAAAGTGGCTGACCCTCAACCAGGGCGAGGAATTCGTGCAGATCGCCGGCATCGTGCGCCCGGTCGACATCGCCGCCGACAATTCGGTGCCGTCCTACAAGGTCGCCGATGCCCGCATCACCTACTCGGGCAAGGGCCTGCTCGACGACGCCAACGAGCCTGGCCTCATCGCCCGGCTGTTCATGAAGTTCTGGCCGCTCTGAGCGCCGGACACGCAGGGAGAACGCTTCGCATGAGTCCCCGACAGAACGCCCGCCTGGTCCAGACCGCCTGGCTGCTCACCGGCATGATGCTGGTCCTGCTGCAGCTGGCCCCGGAAGCACGCGCCGAACGCATCAAGGACCTCGCCACCGTCGCCGGTGTGCGCACCAACCAGCTGGTCGGCTACGGCCTCGTGGTCGGCCTCGACGGTACCGGCGACCAGACCACACAGGCCCCCTTCACCACGCAGAGCCTGGTCAGCATGCTGGAGCGACTCGGTGTGACACTGCCGCCGGGCATCAACCTGCAGCTGAAGAACATCGCCGCCGTCGCGGTCCACGCCGAGCTGCCGCCGTTCGCCAAGCCCGGGCAGACGATCGACATCACGGTGTCCTCGATCGCCAACGCCAAGAGCCTGCGCGGCGGCACGCTGCTGATCACGCCGCTGAAGGGACTCGACGGCCAGATCTACGCCATCGCCCAGGGCAACCTCGCCGTCGGCGGCCTCGGTGTTTCCGGCCAGGACGGGTCGAGCATCGCCATCAACGTGCCGAGCGTCGGTCGCGTGCCGAACGGGGCCACCGTCGAACGCGCCGTGCCGACGCAGTTCGCCGGCACCGATTTCCTGATGCTGAACCTGCACCAGCCGGACTTCACCACGGCGACCCAGCTCGCCGAGACCATCAACAAGCTGCTTGGCGCTGCCACCGCCCTGCCGCTCGATCCGACCTCGATCCGCGTGAGCGCGCCGCAGGCGGCTGCCGACCGCATCTCGTTCCTGTCGGCGATCGAGAACCTCGAGGTCACACCAGGAGCTGCACCGGCCAGGGTCATCGTCAATTCGCGCACCGGTACGGTGGTGATCAACGCCCAGGTGCGGGTCATGCCGGCCGCCGTATCGCACGGCTCGCTCGTCGTGAGCATCACCGAGGACTTCGACGTCAGCCAGCCGCAGCCCTTTGCCGAACAGGGCCAGACCGTGGTGACGCCGCAGACCAACATCGAGATCGCCCAGGCGCAGAACCGCATGTTCATGTTCAAGCCCGGCGTCGAGCTCAATGACATCGTCAAGGCCGTGAACGAGGTCGGTGCCGCACCGGGCGATCTCGTCGCCATCCTCGAGGCCCTGCGCGCCGCCGGCGCCCTGCGTGCCGAACTGCTGGTGATCTGAGGCGCGGTCCGTGGCCACCATCGCCCCCGCACTCCCGCAGCTGCCGCGCACGGCGACCGACTTCGCCGGCCTGGCGGAGCTGCGTGCGCGCGCCGGTAGCCAGGGCGATGCCGCGGTGACGCGCGAGACGGCGCGACAGTTCGAAGCGCTGTTCGTGCAGATGATGCTGCGGAGCATGCGCGAGGCCGGCGCCGCCTTCGGCGACGGCAGCGACACGACATACCGCGACATGTTCGACCAGCAGGTGGCGCTGGAAATCACCCGCGGCCGGGGCATCGGCATCGCCGACATGCTGACGCGCCAGCTCGACGGTTCGCCCGCCGCCGCACCGCCGGTACGCGCGCCAACGGCACACGACGTGGTCGCCGCACGCCAGGCTGCACCACCGTCCCTGCCACCGGCCCGCTTCGCGCTCGATGCGCCGGACAGCGCCGAGCTGCTCGAGTCGGCTGCGCTGCCTGCCTTCGAGATCGCCGCGCCGCCAGGCGGTTCCACGGCGCAGCGCTGGCAGGACTGGCGTCCGGCCAGTCCCGAGGATTTCATCCGCGATGTCTGGCCACACGCCGAACGCGCCGGCAGCGAGCTCGGTGTCGACCCGCGCGCCATCGTGGCACAGGCGGCACTGGAGACTGGCTGGGGCCGCCACGTCGTGCGCGACGCGGCCGGCAACAGCGGCAACAACCTGTTCAACATCAAGGCGGACGGCCGCTGGAACGGCGGGCGGGTGGCCGTGCGCACGCTCGAGTTCCGCGATGGCCTGCCGAAGCAGGAAATCGCCGCCTTCCGCGCCTACCCGGATCTGGCCACTGCCTTCGCGGATTATGTCGGGTTCCTGCGCAGCAACCCCCGCTACCGGGAAGCTCTCGCCGGCGGCGCGCAGGCCGGGCAGTTTGCCGATTCGCTGCAGGCCGCGGGTTATGCGACCGATCCCGGCTACGCGGCCAAGTTACGTTCAATACTCGCAAGCCCGCGCTTCAACGACCTCGTCGGCACGCTCAAGAATCTGCCCGGCGTGCCGAGACTCTGAGGCGAAGGTGACGAACCGGCGGCACAACCCCTGAGGCACCACGCACAGCCATGTCGATGATCAGCACTGCCCTGTCCGGTCTCATCGCGGCCCAGCGCGGCCTCGAGGCGACCAGCAACAACGTGGCCAATGCCGGCACCGACGGCTACGTGCGCCGGCGCGCGTTGCAGGTCGAGGCGCTGACCGCCGGCTTCGGCATCACCGCCGACGTCGGCTCCGGCGTGCGCGTCACCGACGTGCAGCGCATCTACGACAGCTTCCTCGCCGACGCACTGCGTGGCACGACGAGCGCCGAACAGCGCGCCCAGGTGCTGGCCGACCTCACCGCGCGGCTCGATGGCCTGCTCGGCAACCCGGACCTGGGACTCGGCGCGAGCATCCAGGCATTCTTCGACAAGGCGGAACTCCTGGCGCGCGATCCGACCTCGGCCGCCAGCCGCCAGCAGCTGCTGCTCGAGGGCGAGTCGCTGAGCCAGCGCTTCCGCCAACTCGACAGCCAGCTCAATGCCCTCGGCGACGAACTCGACCGGCGGCTCGGCGACACCGCCGGGCGCATCAATTCGATCGCCGCCTCCCTCGCCGCGATCAACGCGACGATCAGCCGCGGCACCAACGGTGCGAACGACCTCGCCGACCGCCGCGATGCGCTGCTGCAGGAACTCTCGGGCCAGATCAACGCCACCATCCTGCAGCGCGAGGACGGCACGGTCACCGTGATGATCGGCAGCGGCCAGCCGCTGGTGCTCGGTGACCAGGCGGCGCAGCTGCGGCTCACCGCCGACGCCTTCGATCCCACGCGGCTGCAGGTCGAACTCGATCTCGCCGGCCAGTCCCAGCCCGTGTCGCGGCAGATTTCCGGCGGCGCTCTCGGCGGGCTGCTCGCCTTTCGCGGCGAAGCCCTCGACCCGGCACGGCGCGAGCTCGGCCTGCTCGCCACGACGCTCACGCAGGCCTTCAACGTGCAGCACGGCCAGGGCGTGGACGCCTACGGCAACCTCGGCGGCGCCTTCTTCACCGCCACCCAGCCGCAGGTGCTCGACTCGTCCGCGAACACCGGCTCGGCCGTGGTCACTGCCAGCGTCACCGACGCCACGGCGCTGGCCGCACGCGACTACGTGCTGCTCTGGAACGGCTCGGCGTGGTCGCTCACGGACGCCGCCAGCGGTGCACCGGTCACCATGACCGGCACCGGCACGGCCGGCGATCCGCTGCGCTTCGACGGGCTCGCCGTGACCGTCGGCACCGGTGCGGCGGCGGGAGACCGCTTCCTGGTGCGGCCGGTGCTCGGTGCTACAGGCGGCTTTGGCCTTGCCATCGGCGACCCGGCGGCAATCGCCGCAGCGGCACCGGTGCGCACGGGGCGTGCACTCACGAACTCGTCGGACGCGACCATCGCGCCAGGCGGCATCGCCGACGTCGCCGACCCGGCCCTGCGCCTGCCGGTGGAGATCCGCTTCGAGGGTGGCAACGTTTTCCGCATCTACGACACCGGCAACAACGACCTGAGCGGACCGCTGGCGTTCACGAGCGGTGCCGACATCACCTTCAACGGCTGGACGGCGCGCATCACCGGTGCACCCGCTGCGGGCGACGTGTTCTCCGTCTCGCCGAGTCCGCCGGGCAGCGGCGACAACAGCAACGCACTGGCGCTCGCCGCAGTCGCCGGCCGCGGCTTCCTCGGCGGCGGCCAGGTATCGGTCGACAACCTTTCGGCGCGGCTGGTCTCGACGGTGGGTTCCACGGCGCTGCGCCAGCGGCAGGACCTCGACGTGCAGGCCGCGCTGCGCGAGCAGGCGGAAGTCGACCTCGATGCCGTCGCCGGGGTCAACCTCGACGAGGAGGCCGCGAACCTGCTGCGCTACCAGCAGGCCTACCAGGCCGCCAGCAAGGTCATCGCCGTCTCCGACGAACTGTTCCGCACCCTGCTCGGGATCATCCGCTGACCATGCGTATCTCCAGCCGCACCGTCCAACTCCAGTGGCTCGCCGACGTCTACCGGCGGCAGGCCGAACTCGCCCGCATCCAGCGCCAGGTGAGCTCTGGCGTACGCATCCAGACCGCCGGCGACGACCCGGCCGGCGCCAGCCAGGTGGTGTCGCTGCAACAGGGACTCGACCGGCTGGTCAACTTCGGCGCCAACGGCGAAGCTGCGCGACGACGCCTCGCGCTCGAGGAAAGCGCACTCGACCGGTTCGGCGATGCGCTGGTGCGGGTGCGCGAACTCGCCGTGCAGGCCGGCGGCGGCGTCCAGACGCAGGAGACACGCCGTGCCATCGCCGCCGAGATGCGCGAGCTGCGCGCCGGGATGATCGACACCGCCAACGTCCAGGACGGCGAGGGTCGCTACGTGTTCGCCGGCACCGAGGTGCGCGGCCAGCCGGTCACGGTCGCCGGTGGCGTGGCGACCTACAGCGGCGACGACGGCGTGCGCCAGCAGCGCATCAGCGATACCCGCACCATCCGTGAGGGCGACGCCGGCTCGGACGTCTTCTTCGCCATCCGCGACGGCAACGGTACCTTCACCGTGGCGGCTGCCGCCGGCAACCAGGGCACGGCCTTCTTCCAGGCGGCGACGGTCACCGACACGGCCGCCTGGGTCCCGGACGCCTACACGCTCAGCTTCACCGCACCCGACACGTACAGCGTGACCGACTCGCTCGGTGCCGTAGTGGCCAGCGGCAGCTGGAATCCGGGTGAAACCATCACCTTCCGTGGCGCCTCGATCAGCATTGCAGGGCAACCTCTCACCGGCGACAGTTTCGCCGTGACGCCGAGCGCCAACCGCAGTGTGTTCGCGACGGTCGATCGCCTGATCGCCGCACTCGAGGGCGACAGCACGAGCGCTGCGGGGCGCGCGTCGTTCCAGAACGCATTCAACGACGCCCTGCTCGGCTTCAACCAGGCGGAGCTGCACCTCGGCGGCGTGCGCAGCCAGGTCGGGGCGCGGCTGGCGGCCATCGAGGAACAGAAGTCGGCCAACGACGAACTCGCCATCCAGCTGCGCACGACGCTGTCGACCGTGCGCGACGTGAACTATCCGCAGGCGATCTCCGACCTCGAGACCGAACTGACGGGCCTCGAAGCGGCGCAGAAGGTCTTCGCCCAGACCCGCTCGCTCTCCCTCTTCGACCTCCTCTGACGCGCTTCCCGCCACGGCGGGTCCCTGTCGGGGCTTGCGCCCCTCCCACAGCAGAGGCCACCCCCGCAGCCCTGTGGGAGCGACGCCAGTCGCGACCTGTCCCTGTGGGAGCGACGCCAGTCGCGACCTGCAGCGCCGGGGCGCCCGGAGGCGGGGGAGCCAAACCAAGCGAGTATCGGGGAGCGACTTTGGCTCCCCCGCCGCAAGGGCGCCTGCCATCGCCAGGATGTCGGGGCTTGCGCCCCTCCCACAGTCGCGACTCTCCCCCCCCGTCGGGCCCTGCGCCCCTCCCACAGCACAGCACGGCCCGCCTCCCCCTCCCACAGGGGCGCAACCGCGGGCGCCGGCGGGTTCTGTGACGACAGTCACGCCGGCCCGGGTCAAGGCCCCGGCCCGGGTGCCGATAACACCGTCGCAATGGCCCGGACTTCCTGCCTGCGAGCGGTGCTCCAGGGCAGACCGGGAAACCGGCCGGGCACGCAAGACTCGGACTCATCATCGTAAGGAGAGGCACACATGCCAGTCGTCATCAATACCAACGTCCTGTCGCTGAACGCGCAGCGCAACCTG
>CAUJIY010000081.1 GCA_963205295.1 Pseudomonadota bacterium | reverse complement strand
CGACCTGCAGGTGAGCGAGTGCGGCTGCACCACGGCGACCTGCGGCGCCGGCATGGCGCACGCGCCTGGCGCGATCGCCGAAGCATTGCGGCCGATCGCCGCCGTGGTCGTGCCGGTGGCGGTCGCACCGGGACAGATGCTCACCTTCGACGGCGTGGGCAGTGCGGCCGCCTGCGGGCGCAACCTCACGAGCTACCGCTGGAGCGCTTTCGGTGGCACCCCGGCGATCGGCGGTGCCGATACGCCGACCGCGACCGTGGCGGCGCCGCTCGCCGGGACCTTCACGCTGCGCCTGACAGTCACCGACGACCACGGTGCTGTCGATACCGCCGACGTGGTGATCACCAGCGCCTCGGCTGCAACCGTCGCCCCGGCGAGTGCCGGCAGCAGCGCCTGTCCGGTGGCGATCACACCGGCCGACCCCGGGCCGTTCGTCGACGACGGGCCTGCGGGGCCAAAGCCCGCCGCTTCGGGTGGCGGTGGCGGCGGGGCAGTCGGGGTGGTGGAGCTGATGGCGCTGCTGGCGGCGTGGAGGCGGCGGGGAAGGAACCGCGGCTGACCGGGAAGAGTCGCGACTGGCGTCGCTCCCACGGGGCCTCGGGGTGACCTCTCCTGTAGGAGGGGCGCAAGCCCCGATCGGAGCAGTCGCGACTGGCGTCGCTCCCACAGAATCTTGGGGCGACCTCGCCTGTGGGAGGGGCGCAAGCCCCGACAAATGCCAGCCGCGACCGGCCCGCTTCAGAACATCGAGGTCCCGCCCGCCGGTCCCGGCTCGGCCGGGGGCTTGCGGCTGGCGATGAAGTCACCGGTGATCATCTGGTCGTAGGCCATTCCCGGTCCGATCATCGGGTAGACACCGGCGTCCGGGTCGATGATGACTTCGAGGAAGGCCGGTCCGCGCCAGGCGATGAACTCCTGCACGACGCGCGGTACGTCGGCCTTGCGGTCGAGGCGCGCGGCGTAGCCGAAGCCGTCGGCCTGCGCGGCGCGCACGAAGTCCTTGCGGTGCAGCGACTTGTCGCTGCCCGACAGCCGTCCTTTGTAGAACAGCTTCTGCCACTGCTTGACCATGCCGTCGCCGAAGTTGTTGAGCACGACGACCTTGATCGGCAGGTCGTAGGTGGTGACGGTTTCGAGCTCACCGATGTTCATGCGCAGGCTGGCGTCGCCGTCGATGTCGATCACCAGCCGGTCGCGGTGCGCGAACTGCGCGCCGATCGCCGCCGGCAGTCCGAAGCCCATCGTGCCCATGCTGCCGGAGGTCAGCCACAGCCGCGGGTGGCGGAAGTCGAAGCCCTGCGCCGCCCACATCTGGTGCTGGCCGACACCGGTGGTGATGATGGCCTCGCCGCGCGTGTGCCGGTTGAGCTCCTCGATCACGTAGTGCGGCTGGATCAGCTCGCTCGCACGGTCGTAGTTGTCCGCATGCCGGCGCCTGAGTCCGGCGATTTCCTCGTGCCAGGTCGCGAGATCCGGCGCCTGGTGGTGGCGCTCGCCCCAGGCGAGCAGGGCCTCGAGGTCGCGGTCGAGCACGCCGACGTGGTGCCAGTCGGCGCGCTTGACCTTGCCGATCTCGGCCGGGTCGATGTCGAAGTGGGCGATGCGCCGCGCGTGAGGGGCGAACTTCTCCGGCACGCCGGCGACGCGGTCGTCGAAGCGTGCGCCGACGCTGATGAGGAAATCGCAGTCCTCGACCGCGTAGTTCGCGTAGGCGGAGCCGTGCATGCCGAGCATGCGCAGCGACAGCGGATCGGTGGTGTCGATCGCACCGATGCCCATCAGCGTGGTCGTCACCGGCAGGCGGAAGCGCTGCGCGAAACGGCGCAGCGCTGCCGCGGCGTTGGCGTTGATGACCCCGCCACCGGCGTAGATCAGCGGCCGCTCGGCGGCACGCAGCAGCGCGAAGAACGCCTTGCAATCGGCGGCGGTGAGCACGTTCTCGCGCACGGCCTCGATGCGCTGGCGGTAGCCGGGCACGGGCAGCAGGCCGGTGCCCTGGAACTCGCCGGTCCAGTTCTGCACGTCCTTCGGCAGATCGACGACCACCGGGCCCGGTCGCCCGGTGCGGGCGATCTCGAAGGCGGTGCGGATCGTGGCTTCGAGCTTGTACGGATCGGTGACCAGGAAGACGTGCTTGGCGACCGAACCCATGATCGCGGAGACTGGCGCTTCCTGGAAAGCATCGCTGCCGATCATCGCGGTCGGCACCTGGCCGCAGAGCACCACGATCGGCGTGGAATCGGCCATGGAGTCGCGCACCGGGGTGACGGTGTTGGTGGCGCCGGGTCCCGAGGTGACCAGCACCACGCCGACGCGCCCGCTGGCGCGCGCGTAGCCGGCGGCCATGAAGCCGGCGCCCTGTTCGTTGGCGGGAACGATGAGCGGCAGCGGCTCGCCGCGACCGCCGTTGCGCTGTTCGTCGTTGTAGCGGAAGACCGCGTCGTAGGTCGGCAGGATGGCCCCGCCGCTGTAGCCGAAGATGACTTCGACGCCCTCGTCGGCCAGCACCTGCACGATCATCTCCGCGCCGGTCATGCGCTTGCCGGCGAGCGGATGCGGCGCGGCCGCCAGGGCCTGGGGCGAGGTTGTCATAAAGTGTGCGGTGCTGGCTCGGGTCGCAGGCAGGCGGCGGAATTCCCGCCGGACAGAATTCCCCGGAGTCTCCGCCAATTGTATTTGCATTGCAATAGGAACCGTTCTCCGTCAACATGCCATGCGCTGCGGCGTCGACGTGCGGGTCCGGCGCCGGCGCTTGTCGGAACCGTGGGCATCATGCGGCACATCATCTCGGTCCTGCTGCAGAACGAGGCCGGGGCACTCACCCGGGTCGCCTCGCTGTTCTCCACGCGCGGCTACAACATCGAGTCGCTGAGCGTCGCCCCCACCGAGGACCCTGCATTCTCGCGCCTGACCCTGGTCACCCATGGCTCCGACCAGGTTGTCGACCAGATCAACAAGCAGCTGCTGAAGCTCGTCGATGTGGTGAGCATGGCCGACCTTACCCGTGGCGATCACATCGAGCGCGAGCTGCTGCTGCTCAAGGCGCGCGTGCCCGATGCAGCCTGGGAGCGCGTCGCCGAGCTGGTTGCGCGCGAGGGCGCCCGCGTGCTGGATGACAACCGGGCCACCTTCACGGTGGAAGTCACCAGCACCTGCGGACGCATCGGCGAGTTCGTCGAAAAGATGTCGGGTCTCGGCACCATCCTCACCGTGGTGCGCAGCGGGCCGATGGCCATCGGCCGGGGCGCCCAGACGCTGGCGGCGCCGACGGCCTGAGCGGCGGGCGGACCATGAGCACGCGTGGGCGCCGTCGGACAGACCGCAGCCGGCTGCTCGATGCCGGGCGGGTCGTCATCAAGATCGGTTCATCGCTGCTGGTGGAGAGTTCCACCGGCCGGCTGCACCGCAAGTGGCTGCAATCGCTGGCACGCGAGATCGCACGCCTGCACCGTCGCGGCCAGCAGGTGGTCCTGGTGTCCTCGGGCGCGATCGCGCTCGGGCGGCGCTACCTCGGCCTGGGCCGCGACCAGCGCAAGCTCGAGGAGCAGCAGGCCGCCGCTGCGGCCGGGCAGATCATCCTCGCGCATGCCTACCAGGAACTCCTCAACCGGCACGACATCAAGGTCGCCCAGGTGCTGCTCACGCTCGAGGACACCGAGAACCGGCGCCGCTACCTGAACGCGCGCAACACGCTGGAGACGCTGCTCGAACTCGGCGCAGTCCCGGTGATCAACGAGAACGACACGGTGGCCACTGCCGAGATCCGTTACGGCGACAACGACCGGCTCGGGGCGCGTGTGGCCGAGATGCTCGGCGCCGACTGCCTGGTGCTGCTCTCCGACGTCGAGGGGCTGTACAGCGCCGATCCTGGCCGCGATCCGCAGGCCCGGCTCATTCCCGAGGTGCGCGAGATCACGCCGGACATCGAAGCGCTCGCCGGCGCCTCGGCCACCGAGTTCGGTTCCGGCGGCATGGTGACCAAGCTCGTCGCCGCCCGCATCGCGCTCTCCGCCGGCTGTGCCACGGTGATCGCGAGCGGCCGGCGGCTGCGGCCGCTCGCTGCCATCGAGGCCGGCAAGCCCTGCACCTGGTTTGTGAGCAGCGGCTCACCGCTCGCGGCGCGCAAGCAGTGGATTGCCGGTACGCTGAAGCCGCGTGGTGAGCTGACTATCGACAGCGGCGCCGAGCGCGCGCTCGCTGCCGGCGGCAGCCTGCTGCCGGTCGGCGTGGTCGCCGTGAGCGGGCAGTTCGGGCGCGGCGATGCGGTCACCATCCGCAATCGCGACGGGCGCGATCTCGCGCGCGGGCTGGTGGCCTACGACAGCGACGAAGCGCGCCGCATCAGGGGGCGGCGCAGCGAGGACATCGAAGCGTTGCTCGGCTATCGTGGCCGCGACGAACTGATCCACCGCGACAACCTCGTCCTGATCAGCGGAGGTGCGCCATGAACGCGACGAACCCGACGAAACAGACCAGTGCCGATGCCCTGGCCGGCACCATGCGCGCCATCGGCATGCGGGCACGCGCCGCGGCCCGCACGCTCGCCCGCGTGGACAGCGCCGGCAAGGACGCCGCGTTGCGCGCGGCTGCCGCCGCGATCCGCACCGCCAGCGAGGCGATCATCGCTGCCAATGCGCGTGACATGCAGGCGGCACGTGAACGCGGCCTGTCGAAGGCGCTGCTCGACCGGCTGCTGCTCGATGCCGCGCGCGTCGAGGGCATGGCGAAGAGCATCGAGGAGATCGTCGCGTTGCCCGACCCGGTCGGCCAGGTGATGGCGGAGTGGACCCGGCCGAACGGTCTGGTTATCCAGCGCGTGCGCGTGCCGCTCGGCGTGATCGGCATCATCTACGAGAGCCGGCCGAACGTGACCGCCGACGCCGGGGCGCTGTGCCTGAAGTCCGGCAATGCGGTGATCCTGCGCGGTGGCTCGGAGAGCTTCCACTCGAGCACTGCCATCCACAGTTGCCTGCAGCACGGGCTCGCCATGGCGCGCCTGCCGGTCGACGCCATCCAGATCGTGCCGACCACGGACCGTGAGGCGGTCGGCTACCTGCTCGGCGAGATGCAGGAGTTCGTCGACGTCGTCGTGCCGCGGGGCGGGCGCAGCCTGATCGAGCGCGTGCTGCGCGACGCACGCGTGCCGGTGATCGGCCACCTCGAAGGCATCTGCCACACCTACGTGCACCACTCCGCCGATCCCGACATGGCGCGGCGCGTGACGCTCAATGCCAAGATGCGCCGTACCGGCATCTGCGGGGCAACCGAAACGCTGCTGATCGACCGCGACTGCCTCGGCACGCACTACGCGCCGATCGCCGATGCCCTGGTCGCCGCGGGCTGCGAGCTGCGCGGCGATGCGGAGATCTGTGCCCGCGACCCGCGTGCACGGCCGGCGACCGAGCAGGACTGGCGCACCGAGTATCTTGATGCCGTCATCTCCATCCGTGCGGTGGCAGGCGTGGAGGAGGCGATCGATCACATCACGCGCTACGGTTCCGGGCACACCGAGGCGATCGTGGCGCAGGACGCGGCAGCGGTCGCACGCTTCTTCCGCGACCTCGACAGCGCCATCCTGCTGCACAACGCGTCCACGCAGTTCGCCGACGGCGGCGAGTTCGGCATGGGCGCGGAGATCGGCATCGCCACCGGGCGCATCCACGCGCGCGGGCCGGTCGGCGCCGAGCAGCTGACGAGCTTCAAGTACCTCGTGCGCGGCAGCGGCCAGACGCGACCCTGACGGGCAGCGCGCGGCGCCTCAGGCGGGCGGACGGCGTCCGAGCAGCCCCAGGGCGAGCATCGCCAGTGCCGGCAGGCCGATGGCACCGCCGCCACCGCTCTCGGTGACAGGCGGATCCGGATCGTCCGGCGGAGGTTGCGGCGGCGCAGTCACGGTGACCGTCACCGCGTCGCTGGCGACGGCACCGCCGGCCGCGGTGCAGGCGAGCGAGAAGGTCGTGGTCTGGGTGAGCGCGGTGCTCGCCTGGCTGCCGGCGAGTGCCCTGGCTCCGGACCAGCCGCCCGAGGCCGTGCAGGTCGCGGCGTTCGCCGAGGACCAGCTCAATGTCGTCGTCGCGCCGCTCGCCACCGGATTCGGCGCCGCATCGAGCGTCACCGATGGTGCGGGTGCGGTCACACCGACGGTGACGGCATCTCTGGCGACGGCGCCACCCGCCGCCGCGCATTCGAGCGCAAAAGTGGTCGCCTGGGTGAGCGCCGGGCTCGCCTGGCTGCCGGTGAGCGCCTTGGCGCCAGCCCAGCCACCCGACGCCGTGCAGGTCGCGGCGTTCGCCGAAGTCCAGGTCAACGTCGTCGTCGCGCCGCTTGCCGCGGGATTCGGTGTCGCGTCGAGCGTCACGGAGGGCGTCGGCGCGATGCCCTTGAAGCCTGGGCCGACCGGCCAGCCGGGATTGTTTGCCGCCGTGTAGACGTAGGCGCCAGCGTCGTGCGTACCGGCGCGGGCGGTACTGTTGAAGTCATCGGCAGGATTGAGGGCGGCAGATCCGGCCCCGCGCAGCGGCGAGTCGCTGGTCGGGTAGACGTCGCGGCCGGCGGCATCCTGCAGGTCGAGTGCGGCCGAGCGTCCCGCCGTGTAGCTGCCGGCGGGGAAGGTCGGCGGTGCCGGTGCGAACACATTGCCGGCGGCCTGCACTCCGGCGAGACCGCTCAGCACGTAGCTGCCGCCAGGGCAATAGATCGCGTTGTTGGCGAATACGAGGCCGGTCTTGCCGTTCCAGTTGCTGAGCCGCAGGCAGGGATCGCCACCCACCACCGTGTTGTTGACGAAACTGAGGTTCTGTGGTGTCGCGCCCTGGTGGTCCTGGGAATTGAAGCCGGTGGCGTTGCCGGCGAGGATGATGTTGTTGCGGATCACCGCATCGGCGGCGGCCTGGATGCCCGAGTCGCCGCAGTTCCACATGACGTTGCGCTCGACCGTATTGCGCGGGTTGCCCGCGGTGCCGTAGACGAGGATGCACGGGTAGTGGGTGTCGTGGATGACGTTGTCGCGCACCACGTTGGAGTGCGAGCCGTGCTTGATCTCGATGCCGTCGCCCTGGTCGCTGGTCAGCGTGTGGTGGATGTAGTTGCCCTCGAACACCGAGTCGCTGACGACGCAGGTGGCATCGTTGCAGCCGATGTACATGCCTTCGCCGGTGTAGCCAGGTCCGCCGGTGTCGTAGATCTCGCTGTCGCGCACCGTGATGTGGTGCATGCTGCTGCGCAGGTTCACGCCGACGTCGACGTCGTGGATCACGAGGTTCTCGAGTGTCACCCAGGAGACGGCACCGCTGAGATTGACGCCATCGCCGCCGTTGCTGGTGATCTCGAGGCCGCGGATGGTGAGGTGCGTGGCGCCCTCGATATTGATGGTGTTCTGTGCCGAAGCGCCTGCCGGGCGCACGATCCGTGGGCGCGCCTCGCCTGCGGCTGCTTCGATCACGACCGGCTGGGCGACGGTGCCGCGCACCGTGATGCCGATGCGCCCGCTGCCCTGGTAGGTGCCGGCGTGGACGATGAGCGTGTCGCCGGGGGCGAGATTCTCGACGGCCTGCTCGAAGTTGTCGCCCGGATTGAGGTGCAACGTGGCGGCACCGACGCCGGTGGCGCCGGCTGACAGCAGCGCGCCGAGCAGACACGCCGGACCAGATGCCCGCGCGCCGGCGGGCCCGAAGATGCTGCGCATGGAATCCCGCTCCCTGGGAAATCGACGGGCAGCCTAGCCCCGGCGGGACTCCGGGGCAAGGGCGCGAAGCGTCCGGGGTGACAGCCGGACTGTGACGCACATCAATGTCTGTGCTCCCGGACGACGCGCCGGCTGCAGCGTGGGACCTGCTGCGCAGAAGCGGCTGGCGCAGCGGGCTAGGCTCGGCCCCGATGTACGCGGGTTTCATTCTCATCGGGGTGTTCTTCGGGCTGGCGCTCGCCGTGACCGTCGGGCTCTTCTACGTGCTTGGCCTGGACGGGAGTTTCCGCGCGAACCTCGAGGCAACAGCGCGCGAGTTGTGCGACCGGGTGACCGGCCGCCGTCGCTACGTGCCGGGCGTGACCGGCGAGCGCCGGCAGGACGTCGATCCGCGCGTACGCTCGCTGCAGGAGGAACTGCGCCTTGCCAACCGGCTGCTCGAGCAGGCCCGTTCCGGGCAGCAGGGCGACGCGGAGCAGGCCAGGCGCGCGGTGGAGGAGAACGCCACGCTGCGCCAGGATCTCGCCGCACGTGACGGGCGCATCGGCGAACTGGAGGCGCAACTGCAGGCCGCGACCGGGCGGCAGGAGGCGTTGCGTGAGCAGCTTGCCGAGCGTGCCGAGCAGCTCGCGCGTTCGCAACGCGACGTGCGCGACCTGCAGACCGAGCTCGACGTGCTGCAGTCTGGCGTCAGCGTCGTCAACCAGTAGCGGCCCCGGCGCTTCGGTACACTGTCCCCGGGATCGAAGGGCGGGGCGTGTGGCATTCGACGTCATTATCGTCGGCGGTGGTATCAACGGCACCGGCATCGCGCGCGACGCGGCGCTGCGCGGCCTGCGGGTCGTGCTCCTCGAGCAGGCCGACTTCTGCACGGCGACCTCGCGCTGGTCGAGCCGGCTGATCCACGGCGGCCTGCGCTACCTCGAGCACGCCGAACTCGCGCTGGTGCGTGAATCGCTGCGCGAGCGCGAGACGCTGCTCGCCATCGCCCCGCACCTGGTGCACCCGTTGCCGCTGCTCGTGCCGGTCTACCGCGGCGCACGCCGCGGCCCACTCACGGTGCGCGCCGGCATGTGGCTCTACGACCTGCTGTCAGCCGGCAAGTCGCTGCCGGCCCACCGCATGCTCGATGCCGCCGCGGCGCGCGCGCGGATGCCCGGCCTCGCTTCGTCCGGGCTCGTGGCGGCTGCGCTGTACCACGATGCCCAGGTCGAGTTTCCCGAGCGGCTGGTGCTGGAGAACGTCCTGGCCGCGCGCGCCGCCGGTGCCGAGCTGCGCCCGTACACGCGCGTCGAGAGGCTGCTGGTGGAGGCGGGCTGCGTGAGGGGAGTCGTCGCGCGCGATCCCGGCAGCGGCAGGGAGGACACCGTCCTCGCACCGCTCGTGGTCAATGCCAGCGGACCCTGGGTCGATCGCCTGCTCGACACCTTGCCGGGGCGCCGGCCGCGGCCGCTCATCGGCGGCGCGAAGGGCACACACCTCGTGGTCGACCGCCTTGCGGGCAGCGCGGCGACGGCCTGTTACGCGGAAGCGGGGGCCGACGGGCGCCCGTTCTTCGTGATCCCCTGGAACGGCCTGACGCTGATCGGTACCACCGACGTCGCCTACGGTGGCGATCCGGCGCGTGTCACCGCGGACAGCGCGGAAATCGACTACCTGCTCGCCGAGGCCGCCCGTCTGTTTCCCGCCGCCGGACTCACACGGGCGGCGGTCCGCTACGTCTATGTCGGCGTGCGACCGCTGCCGGCAGCGGCCGGCAAGGAACAGGCCGCGATCACGCGCCGCCACCATGTGCGCCACCACCGGCTGGTGGCGCGCGGGCTGTACTCGGTCATCGGCGGCAAGCTCACCACCTACCGGAATCTCGCCGAGCTGGTCGTCGACCGCCTCGCCCGCAAGGTCGCGCGTAACCTGCGGCCCTGCGAGACGGCGCAGCAGATCCTGCCCGGTGCCGTCGCGGATCCCGTACCGCTCGCGGCCGAACTGGTGCAGCGTGCGGGTCTCGCGCCGGCGGCAGCGTCCCGGTTGCTGCGGGTCTACGGCCAGCGGGCACTCGCGATCGGCGAGCTGGTCGGACGCGAGCCGGCGCTCGGTACGGCGCTGACGCGGGCGAGCGTCGCCGCCGAGATCGTCCACGCCTTCGAGTCCGAACACGCCACCACGCTCGCCGACGTGCTCATGCGCCGCACGATGCTCGGCCTCGACGCCGACCTCGGCGCCGCTGCGCTCGAACCCGCGCTCGCCGCCGGCGCCCGGCACCTCGGCTGGGACGCGGCACGCTGTGGTGTGGAACGCGAGCGGTTCCTGGCCGAGACGGCGGCACTGCGCCAGCCGGTAGCAGCGAGGGACGAGGCACAGCGCGCGTAGCATCCCCTCATTTCGCGAGCAGCTCCTCGATCGCCTGGACCGCGGTGGCGAGGCCATCTTCACCAGCGATCCGCCGCCCCAGTTCGGCGGCACGCGCGACGACCGGTTCCCTGGCGACAAAATCGAATGCGGCCGCCAGCGCCCCGGGATCCGGGCGGGCCGTGGACAGCGCCGGTGGGGCCACTCCCAGCCGGCAGAGGCGCCCGGCCCAGAACGGCTGATCACCGGCAAACGGCATGACGATCGACGGTTTGCCCGACCGTGCCGCCGAGTGGGTCGTTCCCGAGCCACCGTGATGGAGCACGGCGGCCATCCGCGGAAACAGCCAGTCATGAGGTGTCGCGTCGATACGCAGGACATTTTCCGGGAGTTCCGCGTTGCCCATGCCATTCCAGCCCGGCCAGAACACCGCGCGGCGACCGTCCAGCGCGCGGGTGACGGCCTCGAGCATGCATGGCATGTCGATGCCGGTCATGCTCCCGAAACCCACATAGATGGGCGCCGCGCCGGCGGCGAGGAAACGCAGCAGATCAGCGGAGGGGGCGTGGCGTTCCCCGCCGGGCGGCACCCACTGGCCACACAGCCGGGCATTGGCCGGCCAGTCTGCCGGCGGTGGCAGCAACGATGGCGAAATGCCGTAGAGCATGGGGTGGTCGGTCCACAGGGATTTCCTGGGCGGCAGCCCAAGGACTTCGGCTCTGGCGTCATTGAGCGTCTGTTTGAATGCCAGCCAGAAAAGCCTGTTCGTGACATCGAGGCTGGGCCGGTTGAGCCACGCCGGAATGCAGGCTGGGGGCAGGAATGGCGACGGGAACTCCCGCGATGGCGTCAACGGAATCGTGCCAGCCCCGATGGCGGGAACCCCGAGCCGCTCGGCCACCGAGAGCCCGACAAATCCGGCCAGGCCCGAGGTGACGATGGCGTCGCAACCCGCGGCCGCAGCCAGGGTCTCGCGCATCCATGCGGCCGTATTTCCCTTGGTCAGGGCGACCAGTGCCCTGGCCGTACCTCGCGGCCCATTCTTTCCCCATTCGGCAAAGAGTTCCCGGATATCGCCGCTCAGAGGTACCGCAGGAACCCCGAGTGCGTGCGCCACGCCGAGCGTGCGCACATCCCCCAACAGGCAAACGACATGCCCCGCCTCGCACAGGGCACGACCCAATGCGGCCAGCGGGCGTGCGTCCCCCTCCGTACCGTAGGTCAGCAGCACGAGCTTCATCGGCTGCAGGATTTTACGGGACAGTACCCGGGATGACGATCAGCCGCCCGCCTCGGGCGAGCGTCGGCCCCAGGGAACATGCGCCATGACAGCCAGCCGCCGCCGGCTGGTCTTCACGGTGCGGAAAAACCGGAGGGAGACGGGACCGGCGGCACGGAGTCTGCCGCCGGTCACCGCAGTCATTACTTACTTCTTCTTCGGCGACGGTTGCGAGCTGCGCCGATCGATGGCGGCGGCACCGAACTTCGCTTCCTTCGCCGCGCGGGTCCGTGCATTCCACTTGCGGACGTTCTCCAGCGCGACTTTCTGCTCAGCGGCCATCAGCCGGTCATAGTTCGGGGCCCGCACCAGGATCTCGGTCTGCAGCCCGTTCGGATCGTACATGTAGATCGACTTGCAGATGCCGTGGTCGGTCGGCCCATGGCAGTTGACGCCCGCGGCCTGGATCCGCTTCTGCCATTGCAGCAGCTCTTCTTCCGTATTCACCAGGAAGGCGACATGGCGCTCGAAGCCGGCCGCACGCTCGAACTGCTCGGGGGTTGCGCCATCGGGTGAGTCGAAGAACGCGATCGTGTTGCCGTCGCCAAGTCCGAAGAACAGGTGCAGGTAGGGGATGTCGCGCTCCAGGCCCGCGACCTTTTCATTGATGATGGCCGCAGCCAGCGGCAGGCCGAGGACGTCCTCATAGAACCACCGCGTCTGTTCGGCATCACGGCAGCGGAAGGCCGCGTGGTGGACGCTGGCGAGCGGGGCCAGTTTGCTGGGCTGGGACTGCTGGGCTGTGTTGCTCATCTTTGCTTGCTCCTTGGGTTGTTCCGTGGTGCAGCACCCCGGGGGGGATCAGGGTGCAGGCGACGGGGCACAGCATCCCAGTCCCGGAAATATTTGTCAAGGACATTGACGTTTTGATCCAGGCCTGCCCGGTGCTGCGCCCGTTCCTGCGCCAGACACCGCGCCCCGGGCGGTGCAGCGTGCCGGGCGCTTCGGTTTCCGCCCTGCGTCCGCTACAGTACGTGACGACTGGGACGGGAAGCGGAGGCTGCTCATGCGGTTCTGGGGCGAATGGGTCTGCCCACGGTTGCTCGACCTGATGATGGGCGACGACGAGCAGGTCAAGGTGCTGCGTACCCGCACGCTGGCGGGTGCGACCGGGCGTGTGCTGGAACTCGGTTTCGGCACCGGGCTGAACCTGCCGCATTATCCGCCCGGCGTGAAGCGCCTCGTCGCCGTCGACCCGAACCCCGGCATGGCCGCGCTCGCGCGCGAGCGCATGGCGAGTGCCGGCATCGAGGTCGAGCACCACCAGACGACCGCCGAGCAGCTGCCGTTCGACGCGGCGAGCTTCGACTCGGTGGTCTGCACGCTGACCCTGTGCAGCATCCCCGATGTCGCCGCCTCGCTCGCCGAGGTGTACCGCGTGCTCAGGCCGGGCGGGCAGTTCCTGTTCTGCGAGCACGGCCTGCACGCCGATCCGGGGATGCGCAAGTGGCAGAACCGCCTCGACCCGCTGTGGAAGGTGGTGTTCGACGGCTGCCACATCAATCGCGACATTGCCCAGCTGATCGCGGACGCGGGCCTCGTGCTCGATCCCCTCGAGCACCCGGAGATGAAGGCGATGCCGAAGGTCGCCGCCTGGTTCTACCTCGGGCGGGCGGAGCGCGCGGGCTGAGCGCAGGGCTAGCGGCGCGTCCGCGCCGGGTCGGCGAATACGCGGATCCAGTCGTCCTTCATGCTGACGATGACCCAGCCGTGCTCCTCGGCCTCGTCCAGGCCGCGCACCAGCCGCCCGACGGCCGACTCGCGGTCGTAGGCCCACTCCCGCGCTGCGTCGTCGTGGTGGAGGATGAGCCCGAGCCGCGTGCCGGGGCCTGCCGTGGTCCATTCGAGCATCTCGAAATCGCCGTCGGAATTGCCGAATGCCAGCACCGGGCGGCGGCCGATGAACCTGTGGATGCCGACCGGCTTGCCGGCCTTGTCGTCGATGAAGTCGATCTGCGGCAGCCGCTCGATGACGGGCCGGCTGTCCTGTACGGCGTATTTCACCTCGATGCCGGAACCCACGACCTGCTCGGGCGGTATGCCGTAGGCCTCTTCGGCGAATACGCGCAGGAAGTCGACGCCGCCGCCCGAGACGATGAAGGTCTTGTAGCCATTCGCCCGGAGATAGCCGAGCAGTTCCAGCATCGGCTGGTACACCATGTCCACGTAACGCCGCTTCGTCTGCGGGTGCCGCGCGGTCGCGAGCCAGCTCTTTGCCACCGCTGCGAAGTCATCCGCGGTCATCCCGGCATGGGTAGCCATCACGATCTCGACGATGGCGTGCTCGCCGCCGGCGAGCGCGGCCTTCAGGTTGCCCCTGAGCAGCGAGGCGAACGGCTCCTGCGTCTTCCACTCGGGATGCATGGGCGCCAGCGCCTTCACGCGATCGAGCGCGAAGGCAAGCTGGAAATACAGCGGCTGCTCGGCCCACAGCGTGCCGTCGTTGTCGAACACGGCGATGCGCTCGGCAGGCCGGACGAAGCGCAGATCCGTCGGGGTGGTCGTGGCCGCGACGAACTCCACCAGCGCCCGGCGCGGCGCGCCGTCGCGCCACGACGGCAGCGGATCGGCAGCCTGGGCCGCCGCTGCCAGCCCGAGGCCAGCCGCGAGTACCGCCCAGGCGCGCGGCGCAGTCACGCGCACCACCCGATGCCTGCCTAGTTGCCGGCGTTGCTGGTGACTGCCTCCATGGCACGATCTAGATTGAAGCTGCCCGGTTTCTGCCGTGGCGGGAACTCGCGGAAGCTCTGCAGCCATTTCCCGATGTAGGCGCCCGCGGGTGCGATCGCGAACATGTGCTCCATGTACCAGCGCTGGTACCCCATGGCGTGCTCTTCCTCGGCGCGCTCGAAGGGGTCCATGCGCAGGTTCGTGACCAGCGGGGCACGCAGCGGCGTGAAGGGCTCCTGCCAGACGCGCAGACCTTCGCCCTTCTGCTCGAGGAAGGTGACCTTCCAGTCCCCGTAGCGCAGGGCGGCGACGCTGCCGTCGTCGGTCCAGTAGATGAATTCCTTGCGGGGCCAGGCCGCTTCGCCACGCAGCGCCGGGCCGAGGTCGTAGCCGTCGAGGTGCACCTTGTAGGTGGTCTTGCCGATCTTGCGGCCCTTCTTCAGGTCTGCCACGGCGGTACGGTCACCCGCTGCCGCGAGCAGCGTCGTCATCATGTCTTCGTGCGCCGCGATGTCGTTCACCACCGTGCCCGGCTTGATGGTGCCCGGCCAGCGGATCACCGTCGGCACGCGGTAGCCGCCTTCCCAGTTGGTGTTCTTCTCGCCGCGGAACATGGTCGTCCCGCCGTCGGGCCAGGTGAAGGTCTCGGCGCCGTTGTCCGTCGAGTACATGACGATGGTGTTCTGGTCGAGTCCGAGCGCCTTCAGCTTCGCGAGCACCTGCCCGACCTGGCCGTCGTGCTCGACCATGCCGTCGGCGTAGATGCCGAGGCCGGTCTTGCCCTCGGACGCCGCCTTCAGGTGCGTGAAGACGTGCATGCGCGTGGAGTTCCACCACAGGAAGAACGGCTTGCCGTCTTTCGCTGCACGCTCCATGAAATCGAGCGCCTTCGCGGTGACTTCCTCGTCGATGGTCTCCATCCGCTTGCGGGTCAGCGGCCCCGTGTCGGTCATCCGCCCGTCGGCGAAGCTGTGGATCACACCTCTCGGACCAAAATTCTTCCGGAATTCCGGATCCTTCGGGTAATCCGGGTTCTCCGGTTCCTCCTCGGCGTTGAGGTGGTAGAGGTTGCCGAAGAACTCGTCGAAGCCGTGCGCCGTCGGCAGCATCTCGTCGCGGTCGCCGAGATGGTTCTTGCCGAACTGCCCGGTGACATAGCCCTGGGCTTTCAGCAGCGTGGCGATCGTCGGGTCTTCCTTCTTCATGCCCTCGGGCGCGCCGGGCAGGCCGACCTTGGTGAGGCCGGTGCGGATCGGCGACTGCCCGGTGATGAAGGCAGCGCGGCCGGCCGTGCAGCTCTGCTGGCCATACCAGTCCGTGAACAGTGCGCCCTCGGCAGCGATGCTGTCGATGTTGGGCGTGCGGTAGCCCATCATCCCGCGGTTGTACGCGCTGATGTTGAAGCCGCCGATGTCGTCGCCCCAGATGACGAGAATGTTCGGCTTCTGCTGGGCGTGGGCGGTGGCTGCGGCGAACAGGAGCGCAGCGAGGGCGGTGAACTGACGGGTCCGGAATCTCATGTGACGTTGCTCCCTGCGAAGTGGAGG
>CAUJIY010000080.1 GCA_963205295.1 Pseudomonadota bacterium | reverse complement strand
CCCCCCGGGTGTGGGGGGCCCCCACCGGGGGGGCGGGGGGCGCGCCGCCGCTCCCACAGGAGAAGCCCTGATGTGCAGCCGATCCGGGCAGCCGGGGACATCGAGGTAACGCCATGAGCAGACTCTGGGACAAGGGCGAGGCGCTCGATGCGCGGGTGCTGCGCTATACGGCAGGTGAGGACCACGCGCTCGACGAGCGGCTCGTCCCCTACGACGTGCGCGGCTCGATCGCGCATGCCACCATGCTGCACCAGCAGAAGCTGCTGACCGACACCGACTTCGGTGCGATCTGCACCGGCCTGGAAGCGCTCGCCATCAGCCACGCCGCCGGCGAGTGGCGCATCGGCCTGGAGGACGAGGACGCCCACACGGCGCTCGAGCGGCGCCTCACCGAACGCATCGGCGAGGCCGGCCGGCGCGTGCACCTCGGCCGCTCGCGCAACGACCAGCTCCTCACCGCGCTGCGCCTGTACCTGCTCGATGCAGCCACCGACCTGCATCGCGCCGCGCTCGGCGTGGCCGACACCCTCGCCGCGCTCGCGACCCGCGAGACCGATACCGCACTGCCCGGCTACACCCACATGCAGCAGGCCATGCCGAGTTCGGTGCCGCTCTGGGCCGAAGGCTTCGCCGCCGAGTTGCGCGACGACGCCACCGGCATCGCCGCCGCGCGCCGGCGCATCAGCCGCAACCCGCTCGGCAGCGCCGCCGGCTACGGCGTGCCGGGGCTGCCGATCGACCGCGAATCCACCCGCCGCCTGCTCGGCTTCGACGCCGTACACGAGCCGGTGACCGCCGTGCAGATCTCGCGCGGCAAAGCGGAAGCCACGCTGGTGTTCGAACTCTGCCTGCTGATGCAGGACCTCGGCCGGCTCGCCGCCGACCTGCTCCTTTTCTATACGCAGGAGTTCGCCTTCGTGCACCTGCCCGCCGGCATGACCACCGGCTCGTCGATCATGCCGCAGAAACGCAACCCCGACGTCCTCGAACTGGTGCGCGGCGCCACCGCCACGCTCCACGGCGCCCTCACCGAGATCCTGGCCCTGCCGGCCAAGCTGCCGTCCGGCTACCAGCGCGACCTGCAGCGCATGAAGGGCCCGCTGTTCCGCGCCATCGACGTCACCGCGGAGAGCTGCGCCGTCATGACACACCTCGTCGGCGACATCCGCTTCCGTCCCGAGAACATCGAGCTCGACCCCGGCATCTACGCCGCCGGCCGCGCCAACCGCCTGGTGCTCGAGGAAGGCATCAGCTTCCGCGAGGCTTACCAGCGCATCGCGGCGGAGCTGAAGAAGGGGCGATAGGCGGAGGTAGCGCAGCAGGCCGTGCCGGTGATGTACTACCGGTCCTCGACACGAACGCGGAGACGAGAGCCATGCAAGTCGCCATTCTGCTGTACGACGGCGTCACCGCCCTCGATGCCATCGGCCCCTACGAGGTACTGCAAGCACCGCCGCTCGGCACGGAGGTGCGTTTCGTTGCGCGCGAGAAGGGCCTGAAGCGGACCGACTTCGGCCGACTCGCCCTGATGGCGGACTTCACGCTCGACGAGACGCCGCGACCCGACATCCTGCTCGTGCCCGGTACGCCGAGACCCGAGGCGCTCCTCGGCGATCGGCAGGTGCTCGACTGGATCGCGCACGTGCACCAGACGTCGAAGTGGACGACGTCGGTGTGCACCGGCGCACTCGGGCTCGCGGCCGCCGGTGTACTGCGCGGACTCGACGCGACCACGCACTGGCTGGCGCTCGAGGCACTTCCGCAGTACGGCGCCAGGCCGGTGAAGGCACGCGTGGTGCGCCGGGGCAAGGTCATCACCGCCGCTGGCGTGTCGTCCGGGATCGACATGGCGCTAACGCTCGTTGCCGAGGAGTTCGGCGTCGTGGCCGCGCAGAGCGTGCAGCTCGTCATCGAATACGACCCGCAACCGCCATACGACGCCGGCAGTCCGGAGAAAGCGCCCCCGGCTGTCGTCAGCGCACTGCGCGAGCAGTTCGGCGCACTGATCTGATGCGGCACAGCGGCTGCTGCGCCGCAAGCAGAGCAGGACGGCAGCGTCGGTGCACGCGCAGTTGCGGCCGCGTGACGATCGGCAGATAGTTCGGCCTCGGGGTGAGCAGAGCTGATGGACACGAACATCGAGGTCGAACTCGAAGCCGCCGCTTTCCGGCGGCTGCTGGAGCATCTCGACGCACGCAAAGACGTGCAGAACATCGAGCTCATGAACCTCGCCGGCTTCTGTCGCAACTGTCTGGCGCGCTGGTACCGCGAAGCGGCAGCCGAGCGCGGCATCGAGATGAACGACGACGACGCCCGCGAGCGCGTCTACGGCATGCCCTACCCGGAGTGGAAGCTGAAACATCAGCGTTGAACGACACGCCGCGCTTCAGTGCGGCTGTGCGTATCGGCAACTTCGATCAGAGCCGGGAGTGAACCGGCCGGGAGGTACGATATGAAGGCACGATTCGTCTGCACCGCCATCCTGCTGTCGCTGGCAGGCCTGGAAACCGCCTCAGGGGCCTGGGACCCGCGCGCGCTGGCGATCGACCCGGCGACCGCCACCGAGCCGGTCGCACCCCTGCTTGAGGGGCTCGGCGATCTGCATCATCCCGTCAGCACGGGCGTGCCGCGCTCGCAGGCATTCTTCGACCAGGGGCTGCGGCTCGCCTACGCCTTCAATCACTCCGAGGCCCTGCGCGCCTTCAAGGAGGCCGTGCGTCTCGACCCGGAGAACGCGATGGCGTACTGGGGCTGGGCCTACGTGCTCGGCCCGAACCTGAATCTGCCGATGGTGCCCGAGGTGGCCGGGCAGGCCTACGCGGCCGTGCAGAAAGCGATGGGGCTGCGCGAACGAGTGTCGCCTGCCGAGCGCGCCTACATTGAGGCGCTGGCGCAACGTTATGCCGATCCGACGCCCGACGACCGGACGGCGCTCGACCGCGCCTTCGCCGCTGCCATGCGCGACGTGGCCGCGAAGTATCCGCTCGACCCTGACGCGACGACGATCTACGTCGAGGCGCTGATGGATCTCTCACCGTGGAACTACTGGTACGCCGACGGCACGGGCAATGAACAGGCCGGTATCATCGTGGACACGCTCGAGGGCGTGCTGCGCCGCCATCCTGACCACATCGGTGCCCTGCACCTGCACATCCACGCGCTGGAAGCCATGGACGGCAAGCGTGCCGAGGTCAGTGCGGACCGACTGCTGAAGCGCGCCCCGGCCGCCGGACACCTGGTGCATATGCCCTCGCACATTTATATGCGTGTCGGCCGTTACGCCGATGCCTATGACGCCAACGTGCTCGCCAATGCCGCGGACAATCGCTACGTCGCCCAGTGCCAGGCACAGGGCATCTATCCCCTCTTCTACCACCGCCACAACCAGCATTTCCTCACCTGGGCGGCCATGTTCCAGGGCCGCAGCCAGGCGGCGATGGCTGCCAGCCGGCTCATCGCGCAGGGCCTCGAGCCCGCGATGATCGAGGGGCCGATGGCGGAAACGCTCCAGCACCTGGTGAGCCAGCCACTGTACGTGATGGTGCGTTTCGGTCGCTGGGACGAAGCGCTGCGGGAGCCCCGCCCCGACGACGCCTACGGCTTCGTGACCGCCGTGTGGCACTACGCCCGCGGCATGGCCTACCGCAACACCGGAAAGCCCGGCGAGGCACGCCGGGAACTGCGCGCGCTCGAGAAGATCGCTGCCAGCGCGCAGATGAAGGACAAGCTGGTCGGCTTTGCACCGGCGCCGGCCGTGCTCGGCGTCGCCGCACGGGTACTGGCGGCGGAAATCGCCATTGCCGATGGCAAGCGTGAACAGGCGATCGCCCTGCTCGACGCCGCGGTGCGCATCCAGGACGGATTCGTCTACAACGAGCCGCCCGACTGGTACTTCCCGGTGCGCCACTACCTCGGCGCCGCACTGCTCGAGGCCGGGCGCGCGGGCGAGGCGGAGACCGTGTACTGGCAGGATCTCGCGCGCAATCCCGCGAACGGCTACGCCCTGTTCGGCCTGCAGCGCGCGCTCGCGGCCCAGGACAAGCAGGCGCTGGCGGTGCATGCGCAGGAGCAGTTTGCCACCGCCTGGACCGCGGCTGATGTAAAGCTCACCTCGTCGCGGTTCTGAAGCGCGGATTCGGGGCTGCGGGCACCGACCCGCTGCTCGCCTTCGAGTCTGGTGCGGAGGTGCACGAGCGTGGCGTGGCCCGGCATCGTCCCGGCGGGGGACAGCGCACCTGCTTCAGGCAGAGGCGACGATGCCGCCATCGACCGCGATCGTCTGGCCGACAACGTATTCGCCGGCGCGCGAGCACAGGAAGATCGTCAACCCGGCGATATCCTCGGGTGTGCCGACGCGCCCGCTCGGACTGCGCTCACCGACAGCGTCCCAGTCCACGCCTTCGGTCTTGCCACCGTACCCGACACCGGTCGACAGCATCCAGGTGGGGAACGGCCCCGGCGCGATCGCATTGAACAGGATGCGTTCCCTGGTCAGTCGCGCGGCCATGAAACGGGTCAGGTGGTGGACCGCCGCCTTCGACGCACCGTACGAGCAGGCCTCGAAGGTGCCAGTCTTGATGCCGTCGATCGAGCCGATGTTGATCACCCGCGCCGGACTCGGCCCCTGCGCGGCTGCGCGCAGCTGCGGCAACAGCGCCTGGGTCAGAAAGAATACCGCCTTGACGTTGGTGTCCATCACCTTGTCCCAGCCGGCCTCGGGGAAAGTCTCTATCGGCTCGCCCCAGGCGGCGCCGGCGTTGTTGACCAGCACGTCGAGCATCGGCTCGCGTTCAGCCAGGCGTACGGCCAGGGACTTCACACCGGCCAGGTCCGACAGATCGGCCGGCAGCGACGTGCAACTCGCGCCGTAGGTGTCGGCGATGCGTCTGGCGGTCGCGTCGCAGGCTTTGACCTTGCGCGACGAGATGTAGACCTTCGCGCCGTTGGCGGCGAAGCCGGCGGCGATCATCTCGCCGATGCCACGTGAACCGCCGGTAACCAGCGCGACCTTGCCGCGCACCGAGAACAGATCGTCGAACTTCGGAGTCGTCATGTCAGGCCTCTCTCGCTGTCCTCAGCCGGGCGTCGCGTAACGCTGAAGGTGCGGGATCGCACCGCTTCCTGGCTGCTCAGCCGCGCGGCGAAGGGGTCGATATCGCAGTCGGTGACCGACACGACCACCGACTGACCGGCCCCGCAGCCCAGACGCGGTATCGACCGCGGTCGATGCATGCTCGCACGCCGCCACCACCACCGCCAGCGGCGCGCCCGGAGGGTACAGCGTGGGTGCAGGCGCGACGACCGGCGAGTCAGCTCCATGCCGACAGACGTCGCGGCTTCCGTGTCATCGCCAAGGCGGGTACTCTCTTGCCCGGCGGATGCGTTCCTGCGGCTGCCCGATCCGGGCGGTCCCACACGATCGAATCGCCGGATGCACCCCCACCTCTGACTCGAAGTCGAATCAGGACATCACCGGAGTTTCGCCATGCGCCAGTTGTCGGACATCGTTTTCAACCAGAACCCATTGACCATGGCCGCGTCGAGCACCGTGGTGGCCGCCTGCTGCGAGATGCGTGACCGGCGCATCGGGTCCGTGCTCGTGACCGACGGCGGATTGCTCGTCGGGATCTTCACCGGCCGGGATGCCGTCGGTCGCGTGCTGGCGGCTGGGAAGAGCGCCCGCGACACGACGCTCGCCGAAGTCATGACCCGCGACCCGAAGACCATGTCGCCCGACCAGACCGCCATCGAGGCATTGCGCATGATGTGGACCGGAGGGTACCGGCACCTGCCGGTGGTCAAGGCCGGCAAGATCATGGGTGTCGTATCACGCGGCGATTTCAGCGGCCTGGAACAGGACCGGCTGGAAGAGGAACGGCAGCTCTGGGAGCACCTGCGATAGATGGCCTTGATAGTCGCCACTCGAGCCACACGCAGAACAAAGCATGCGGAGCACAGGACGGCGTCCTGGTGATCCTCAGCGTGATCCACGGCCGCCGGCTCTGCGAGCCGGACGCCACCGCCCTGCCGGGCCTGGAGGAGCGCGAGCCGCCGACATGACGCAGCGGGGCGTTGTGCACCGCCGCCGGTCCGGGCAGCCATCTGCAGCCGGCGTCGTTGGCGGTGCTCAACCGGGGCTTCACCGCTCACGAGATGCTCGACGTGCACGGGCTGGTGCACATGAACGGGCGGGTATACGACCCGGAGCTCGGGCGGTTCCTGTCGGCCGACCCGCTGGTGCAGTTCCCGCACAGCACCCAGGGGCTCGATCGCTACAGCTACGTCCACAACAACCCGCTGTCGTACACCGACCCGAGCGGGCACCTGGTGTTTTTCCTGGCGGCAGCCGTCTATGCCGCAACGCACGCCTCGCTGCAGTTCCTGGCGATCAACATCATGCTGGCCGCGGTGGCCGGGTACCTGGAGACCGGCACGCTGCGGGGGGCGCTGTTCAGTGCGCTCAGTGCCGGGTTCGCCGGTGGGGTCGGTGCGCTCATGCAGGAGCTGGGCAGTTTCGCCGGCGCCTGGTTCGTGCAGGCGGCGCTGCACGGGCTGGTGCAGGGTACACTGGCGGCGGCACAGGGCGGGCGGTGGCGGGCCGGGTTCGCCGCCGGGTTCTTCGGCAGTGCCGCCGGCGGGTTCAATCCGGGGAGGTTCGGTGGGGCCGGTACCGCAGCGATGGTCCTGCGGGTGCTGAAAGCCGCCGTGGTGGGCGG
>CAUJIY010000079.1 GCA_963205295.1 Pseudomonadota bacterium | reverse complement strand
GCCGGCGGCAAGCTCGTCGACGGCAACGTGCAGTGCCCCTACCACGGCTGGCAGTTCTCCGGTGACGGGCGCTGCCGGCGCATCCCGTCGCTCGGCATCGACGCCAGCATCCCGGGCCGTGCGCGCGTGGATTCCTATCCGGTCGACGAGCGCTACGGCATCGTCTTCGCCTTTCTCGGCGACCTGCCCGAGGCGCAGCGTCCGCCGATCCTCGCCGCACGGGAATGGGGCGAGGAGGGGTGGCGGGCCACGCTGCAGGACTTCGCCATCAAGGCCTACTACGAACGCTCGGTCGAGAACGGCATCGATCCGGCGCACAACGAGTATGTGCACGACACCCATGGCTTCAGCGGTGAACGCGAGGGCGAGTACCGGGTCGGCGACATGCGCATGGAGGAGGCTGCGCCCTGGGGCCGCGGCTTCTGGCACACCTTCAAGGCACCGCCACTGCCGGGCCAGCTCAAGCAGTACCGTCCCGGCGAGGGCACGCTCGAGGCCGGTACCGGTTACTTCGGCACCAACCATGTCTGGACCTACATCCACCCGGCGCCGAACTACCTCATCCACCAGTACCTCTACGAGCGGCCGATCGACGCGGAGAACACTCATCTGTACCTCGTCTGCCTGCGCAACTTCGCGCTCGAGGAGAAGAGCGACGCCTACGTGCGCGAACGCAACCAGTACGTGGCCAACCAGGACGTGCAGATCGTCGAGGCGCTGCACCCGATGGTGACGCCGCAGCGGAACAACCGGGAGTTCATGGTGCCGTCCGACCGGTGCATCCTGCTCTATCGCGAATCGCAGAAGGAATGGGCGAGCCGTGGCTGGCGCATCGATGTCGAGGAGATCGCCCGCACCCGCAACAAGGTCGCCTATGCCATCCCGAGCCCGGCGCGGCGCGAGCACAAGGGCTGGGTCCTCGACCCGATCCCGCTGGTCGCACCCGATGCAGCGGATGGGGAGAACCGCAAGGGCACCCACTGACGCCGCGACTCTTCCCGTCGGGGCTTGCGCCCCTCCCACAGCGGAGTCCACCGCAACACCCCTGCAGCAGCCCGGGATCTCCTGTCTGGAGCCTGTAGGAGCGGCGCCAGCCGCGACCCTTCCTCAACCCTGGCTCAACCCTGGCTCAACCCTGCCTCAACCCCGGTGCCGGTACCCCGACACGATCGGATACCGCCAGTCGCGCCCGAAGGCCCGGCTGCTGATGCGCACGCCGGGAGCTGCCTGGCGGCGCTTGTACTCGGCGCGGCGCACCATCTCCAGCACCCGCGCCACGACGGCACGGTCGAAGCCGGCCGCAGCGATGTCCTCCACCGAGCGGTTCTCGAGCAGCAGCGCATCGAGTATCGGGTCGAGCACCTCGTAGGGCGGCAGTGAATCGGAATCCTGCTGGTTCGCGCGCAGCTCGGCCGTAGGCGGACGCGTGATGACGCGCTCCGGAATCACCGCCCCGCGGGTGTTGCGCCAGCGTGCCAGTGCCCGCACACAGGTCTTGGTGCAGTCCTTGATCGGTGCGAAGCCGCCGGCCATGTCACCGTAGAGCGTGGCGTAACCCACGGCCAGCTCGCTCTTGTTGCCGGTGGTGAGCACCATGCGCCCGGTCTTGTTGGAGATCGCCATCAGCAGGATGCCGCGGCAGCGCGCCTGCAGGTTTTCCTCGGTGGCGTCCTCGGGCAGGCCGGCGAACAGGGCCGCGAGCGTGCCGCGTGTCGCCGCCATCATCGGCTCGATCGGCAGCACCTCGTAGGCGACCCCGAGCGCGGCCGCCTGGGACTGCGCATCCTCGAGGCTCATCGTCGAGGTGTAGCGGTAGGGCATCATCACCGCCTGCACCGCCGCGGCGCCGAGCGCATCCACCGCGATGGCGAGCGTCAGCGCCGAGTCGATCCCGCCCGACAGGCCGAGCACCACGCCGCGAAAGCCGTTCTTGCGCACGTAGTCGCGCACGCCGGTGACCAGGGCCTCGTAGATGTTCGCCTCGTCACCGGCAAGCGGCGCAACCGGCCCCGGCAGGACCCGCACCCCCGGGGAGCCCGGTTCGATCTCGGCGAAGTGCAGGCCCTCGTGGAACGCCGGGGCGCGCAGCTGCAGCCCACCTGCACCGTCGACCAGGCAGGAGCCGCCGTCGAAGACGAGTTCGTCCTGACCGCCGACGAGATTCACGTAGGCGATCGGCAGGCCGGTCTCGCGACAGCGCGCGGCGAGCACCTGTTCGCGCCGGCGCTGCTTGCCCACCTCGAACGGCGAGCCGTTCGGCACCACGATGAGCTCGGCCCCGGCGGCGCGTGCGGCCGCGCAGGGCCCGGGCGACCACATGTCCTCGCAGATGCCGATGCCGACGCGTACCCCGCCCACCGTGGCCACCACCGGTCCGGTGCCGGGCCGGAAGTAGCGGTCCTCGTCGAACACGCTGTAGTTCGGCAGCCGCTGCTTGCGGTAGTTGGCGACGACGGCGCCGTCGGCGAGGAGTACCGCGCTGTTGTGGATGGAATCGCCCGCATACTCCGGGTAGCCGACCAGCGCGGCCACGCCGGTCGTGGCCGCCCGCAACTCCTCGAGGGCCCCGGCGACCTGGCGGCGCAGCCCCGCGTGGAACAACAGGTCTTCGGGCGGATAGCCGCAGACGGCGAGCTCAGGGAAGACGACGAGACCGGCACCGGCAGCGCGGGCCTCGTCGAGCGCCGCACGCAGGCGGGCGACGTTGCCGGGCACATCACCGACCAGCAGGTTGAGCTGCGCAAGCGCCAGTTTCAGGCGGGTAGCCATGCCGGGGGCAGCTTACCGGAATCGCCGCGGCAGCTGCTTTCTGGTCGTGGGGGCGGGCGGGCCGCCCACCCGCGCCCCCGAGCGCCGAGCGCCGGCTGGGGGGGGCCGGGGCGGGGGCCCCCCC
>CAUJIY010000078.1 GCA_963205295.1 Pseudomonadota bacterium | reverse complement strand
GCCAGCCGCGACGGGACATCCCGCCTCAGCCAGCGAGATCGATGAGTTCGACAGCAGCCGGATCGATCGGCTCGCGCAGGAAAGTGGCTCCGACGCGCGCGAAGCGCCCGACATCGTCCGTCGCCAGCAGGCGCAGCGTCCCGCGCCCGTGCGCGCGGCCGTCCGCCACCCCGAGGATGCCGCACACCGCGCGCGCGGTTGTCGCCGCGGAATCGACGATCGTCAGGCCGGCACCGGCCACCTGCGCGATGGCGCCGGCGAGCACCGGGAAATGCGTGCAGCCGAGCAGCAGCACGTCGGGTGCAGGCCTGGCCGTGAGCAACGGTTCCAGATAGCGCTGCGCGACGAGTTCGACGACCTGGCCGCCGGTCCAGCCCTCCTCGGCCAGCGCCACGAACAGCGGGCAAGCCGCGGCGGTCACCGTGGCATCCGCACGCAATGCGCGGATGGCACGCTCGTAGGCGCCGGCACGCACCGTGCCTTCGGTGGCGAGCACCGCGATGCGCCCGCTGCGCGTGACGGCACAGGCCGCGGCAGCGCCTGGCTCGAGCACACCGAGCACGGGCAGCGGCGCGTAGCGGGCGCGCAGTGCCGGCAGGGCGACGGCTGAGGCGGTGTTGCAGGCGATCACCAGGCAGCTCAGGCCGCGCGCAACCAGCGCATCGGCTGCCTGCCCGGCGTAGCGCACCACGGAAGCCGCGCTCTTGGTGCCGTAGGGCAGGCGTGCCGTGTCGCCCAGGTAGACGAAGTCGCGATCTGGTAGCGCCGCGCGCAGGGCGCGCAGCACGGTGAGGCCGCCGACGCCGGAATCGAAGACACCGATGGCCATGGCGTCAGCCGCCCGCGGCGCACGGGCCGGATGCGGTCACAGGCGGGAGGACTGTCTGCGGGTCGGACATCGGCGAATTCTCCGGCCGGCGGCGGCGGTTTGCTCCACTACACTGCCGCTCATCGCCACCGGCACGGCAGGATAATCGATCCGCCGCAGCCGCGGGACCATGGCCAGCAGCTCCACGGAGGAGACACGACGATGGCACCCATCCCCTTCGAGACCCGCATCGATTTCACCAGCCCGCGCTGGAATCGCGACGCCTGGGCTCGCATCCATGCCGACATGGATCCGCAGAAGCAGCGCATCAGCCATTGCAGCGGCACGATCATCGCGGTGCGTCCCGGCGAGGCGCTGAAGCCGTTCCTGGGCTTCCAGACGTTCCTCGTGACGCGCCTGCTGCCGCTGCCCGACGGCAACATCCGCCGCCTCAACAAGGAAGTGATCTTCTACACGAGCCTCACCCGCACGGGCCAGCCGGGCGGGATCATCGAGGAATTCGCCAACCCGTTCACGGGTGAGACCAACCGCGTGGTCCACGTCTGGAACGATCCCTTCAATTACACCATCAGCGACACGCTGATCCTCGCCCCCGAGGATTTCTCCGGCGACCGCAGCAAGCTGCCGAAGATCCCGCTGCTGTTCCCGTGGCAGGAACTCGACGCCGACACGCTGGTACTGTCGACCGACATGCACCTGAACTACCCCAACCCGCTGCAGCCGGAGCGCTGGCCGCGCGAGTCCTCGGGCCCGATGGCGCAGGTCACCGAGATGATGCGCTACTTCGTCCGGCGTCGGGATCTCGAGAACCCGGGCCTGACGGCCGTGCCCTACCACGGCACCTGGCACCGCGTCTCGCCATGGCTGCCGTGGATGCTCATGGGCACCACGCCCGGCCACTGCCTGTACGCCTCGACCATGGTCGGTTCCGACTCGGTGGAGAAGTTGCCGCAGCATGTGCTCGCGTATGCGCGCCGGCACCGACCCGACATGCTCGAGGCCCCGACCGACGACTACGGCCCGAGCCACTCGAGCCTGGAGCACTACGCGCGCGAGCAGACCCCCGCCCCGTAGACGCTCCTTTGGTCGTGGGCGACCGGCAAACCGGGTACAGTACGCCCCGGCGGCCGCGGGGACGGGCGCATCTCACCGGGGAAACAGCGCACATGGCGGACAAGCCGACGAGCATCGTCGCCGCGATCCTGATGGGTTGCACGGGCGTCTTCGCGATCATGGCCCAGCCGATCCTGGTGGAGGTGATGGTCGCGAAACTCGGCATGGACGGGGCGGCTGCGGGCCGCATCACCGCGGTCGAGGCGCTCGGCACCGCACTCGGGCCGGTGCTGGCGCTGTACTGGATGACGCGCGTGCCCTGGCGCGTGATGGGCGCGGCCGCACTCGCCGTGGTCATCGGCGGCAACCTGCTCTGCGCGTTCGAGACCGACGCCACGCTGCTCGCCGCGCTGCGCTTCCTGGTCGGCCTGCTCGGCGAAGGCACCGCGTTCGCACTCGCCATGGCGATCGTCAGCGGCTCGGCGCAGAAGGACCGCAACTTCGCCTTGCTCATCGCCGCGCAGGTGCTGCTCGGTGTCGGCTTCTTCCTCACCCTGCCGCTGCCGCGCGATGCCGGTGTGGCCGGCGTGCTGCTGCCGCTCGCGGGCCTCGCCCTGCTGGCGCTGCTCACGGTCGGCTGGATCCCGCAACCAGCGGCTGCGGGCGGTCACGGCGCGGCGGCAGGCCACGCGGGTCCGATCGCCCCGGCGCTTGCGGCGCTCGGCGTCCTGGCGGTCTGGTGCACCGGCCTCGGCGCGCTGTGGGCTTTCGTCAAGCTGGTCGGACTCTCGGTCACCTGCCCGGGCTGCGACGAAGTGGCTGCCGCCGCGGCCAAGGTCAGGGTCGGGCAGGCGCTCGGGCTGTCGACACTGGTCGCCGTGGTCGGGGCGCTCGCTGCAGCGGCGCTCGCCGACCGCTTCGGCCGCATCCTGCCGGTGACGATCGCACTCGGCGTCCAGGTCGTCATGGTGCTGCTGCTGCAGGGCGAGATGCCCTGGTGGCAGTTCGCCGCAACGGCGGCGACCTTCCAGGCGTTCTGGAACCTGACCGGCCCCTACATGATGGGCACGGTTGCGCTCAACGACACCACCGGGCGGATCAGCCTGCTGATACCGACGGCACAGATCGGCGGGTTCTTCCTCGGCCCCACCCTCGTCGGCGTGTTCATGAGCGATGGCGACCTCGGTGCCGTCAACCGGGTGAGCGCCGCATGCATCGCGCTGGCGCTGGTGCTGTTCATCCCGGTGGCCCGGCGCGTGAGCGCGCTCAAGGGCGGCGTCGGGCACTGAGGCGGACCTGCGGGAGTCGCGGCTGGCGCCGCTCCTGCAGGGTCCGGAGGCCAGCCCGGAAGCGGTGGCAGCAATGTCGCGACTGGCGTCGCTCCCACAGGCTCCAGATACCAACTCTGGAG
>CAUJIY010000077.1 GCA_963205295.1 Pseudomonadota bacterium | reverse complement strand
TCTGGAAAGTCTCTCTCAGTCCATGAAAGACATAGAGAAAAACATCCTCGTCCAGGCACTGGATCAGCTCCCTGTCGGTACCCTGATCGTCGATGCCCGCCAGGAGCACTGGCCGGTCGTCTACATGAACAGCATCATCGGGCAGCTCACCGGACTCGATGTCCACACGCTGCTCGGCTGTCCATGGCGCGGGCTGCTGGTCGATCCCGAGGAACTCGCGCCGCAACGCGAGCGCCTGCTCGCCAGCCCGGCGCTGGTCGTACGCCACCTGCGCCAGCGCTGGCAGTCGCGTTCCGGCGAACCGGTCGACATGGCCCTGCAGGTCTCGCCGCTGTTCGCGCGGCCCGGTGCGCCGGCCTACTGGCTGATCACGGTCGATGCCGACCAGGGCGGCGAGGGCAGCGGTGACGAGACGCTGCGCTCGGCGCTGCGCGACGCGCAGCTGCGCCTGCGCCAGCTCGACCGCAGCGATGCGATCACCGGGCTCACCAACCGCCAGGCCTTCCTCGAAGTGGTGCAGCGCGACTGGGCCATCGCCGGGCGCGAGCAGCGCCGCCTCACCGTGCTGGTGTTCCAGGTCGATGCCCTCGACCGCTACCGCGAACTCTACGGCAAGCATGCCGCCGACTCCTGCCTGCGCAAGCTGGGGCACGCCATCTCCGGCTCGCTGCGCCGTGCCGGCGACGTGGCGGCGCGCGTCGCCGACAACCGCTTCGCCGCGCTCGTCGGCAGCGGCGAGGAAGCGCATGCGCGCGAGTTCGCACACCAGATCGCGCGCAAGGTGCGCGAGCTCGCCATCCACCACCCGCGCTCGACCACCGGCCGCTACCTCACGGTGTCCGTCGGCCTCGCCAGCGAGGTGCCGCCCTGGGGCGAGACGGCCAATACCCTGCTGCAGCAGGCGGAGGCCGAACTCGAGCGCCCGGCCGGCAGCGGCAGCGCGGGCACGCGCGAAGTCGGTTAGGCACAGCCGGACGCCGGCGCGACAACAGGCCGGCCGCTGCTCGATCTCGCCATCGGCTACGGTCCCCACGTGCTCGCCGCCACGCTCATCATCGCCGCCGGCTTCGTGGTCGGCAGCTGGGTCGGGCGCGCGCTCGAGCAGCTGTTGCGGCGGCTGGAACTCGACGTCACCGTGCGCACGCTCCTCGTGCGGATCACGCGGCTGCTGGTCCTGCTGCTCTTCGCGATCATGGCGCTGCGCGCGCAACCCGCACGTGCTGCGCGAACCGGCGCCACTGGTGCGGGTGGCGGCGCTCGCCGACTCGTCGGTCGGGATCGCGGTCGGGCCGTGGGTGCCGGTCGCCGACTACGGTATTGCGGGTAGCGAGATCAACCGCGGGATTCTCGAGGCACTGCGTGCGAAGGGCATCGTCATTCCGCCGCCCCAGCGCGAGGTGCGCCTGCTCGAAGGGCGCCGCCAGGCCGTCGAATAGGACCGGCCGGCCGCACCCTGTGCAACCACGTCCGGCAGCCGCGGCCCACCGGCTGGCGGGTCAGGGCGTGGCGGGCGGGTTCGCGGCAGCGGTGCGGACTTCGAGGATCACGCCGAACTGCGGGTGATCGAAGTAATGCAGGCGCTGGTCGCGCAGGCGTCGCTCCTCGTGGATCTTCGCCGGCGGCAGCCCACTCCCGGCGGTTGCGAGCTGCATGTCGACCAGCACGTGCAGGAAGCGTTCCTGGTAGAGCGTCACGGTCCCCTCCAGCCCGGGTTCCCGTCCTTCGGCCGGCAGCGGTGTGGCCAGTGCCGCCTCCTGCGTGGTGATCGTCTGGGTCCAGCCACCGTGGTAGAGGAGTTCCCAGGCGCCGGCGCTGCGCAGGCGGGCCGCGAGAGCGCCGAGGCGCAGGGCCGTGGCCGGCAGCGCTGCGGGCGCGATGCCCGCGAACGCCGGCGCTGCGACGGTCGCGGATGGATCCGGCACCGGTGTGGTGGCCGCGGGTGGCGGCACCTCCGGGGTGCTGCCGCGCGGATCGCGCTGGCGGAACACGATGATCTCGACTTCGGCGACAGCGGCGGGTACCGGAACCTGGGCGGGAAGGCCACCCGGCAGCAGCGCCATGGCGAGTGCCAGCACTCGGCGTCGCGTGACGGTCGGGCAGGGGCGCTGTCGCATGGCCCGCATCATGCCATGGCACCGTCGGCCGGTGCCGGGTGGCAGGATCCGGAATGTGCCGCCGGCCCGGCCTGGCGGTTGCTCACGCGCTGCCGCGGCGTCGGCGCGGCGCCTCCGTGTCGCGGCCCATCGCCTCGAGACGCGCCACCAGCTGCTCGGCATGGTCGAGCCGCGCGGCCGCTTCCGGCAGGTCCTCGCGGAACACCAGCCGCTGGCGCGGGTCGAGACGGAAGCGGCGCGGCTCGGCGCTGATCAGGGCGACGAGCTGTGCCGGGTCGATGCGTGTGCCGGCGCTGAACTCGACGCTGCCACCGCCCGGCCCGGCCTTCAGGGCGGCGATGCCGGCCTCGGCACAGCGCAGGCGCAGGCTGGCGATGCGCAGCAGGCTGGCGGTCGGTTCGGGCAGGTGGCCGAAGCGGTCGGTGAGTTCGGCGGCCAGCGCCTGCAGGGCGGTGTCGTCGGCGGCGCTGGCGATGCGCTTGTAGAGCACCAGGCGCAGGTGGATGTCGGGCAGGTATTCCTCGGGCAGCAGTGCCGGCACGTGCAGGTCGATGTCGGCGGTGCGCTCGCCGGGTTCGTCGGTGGCGATCTCGCGGCCCTCCTGCAGGGCGCGCACCGCGCGGGCCAGCATCTCGTGGTAGAGGGTGAAGCCGATTTCCTGGATCTGTCCGCTCTGGTCCTCGCCGAGCAGTTCGCCGGCACCGCGGATCTCGAGGTCGTGCGTGGCGAGGACGAAGCCGGCGCCGAGGTCCTCGAGCGCTTCGAGCGCTTCGAGGCGCTGGCGCGCGTCGCCCTGCAGGGCTTCCTGTGGCGGGGCGATCAGGTAGGCGAAGGCCTGGTGGTGCGAGCGCCCGACGCGGCCGCGCAACTGGTGCAGCTGCGCCAGTCCGAACTGTTCGGCATGGTCGATGATGATGGTGTTCGCGGTCGGCACGTCGAGCCCGCTCTCGATGATCGCGGTGCACACCAGGATCTCGAAGCGGCGGTGGTAGAAGTCGAGCATGACGCGCTCGAGGTCGCGTTCGGCCATCTGCCCGTGGGCCACCTCGATGCGGGCCTCGGGCACCAGCTTCGCCACTTCGGCGGCCACGGCCGCGATGTCCTGGATGCGGTTGTGGACGAAATAGACCTGGCCGCCACGCTTGAGCTCGCGCAGGCAGGCTTCGCGGATCAGTTGCGCGCTCCAGGGGCTGACGAAGGTCTTGATTGCCAGGCGCGACTCCGGCGGCGTGGTGATCAGCGACAGCTCGCGCAGGCTGCCGAGCGCCATGTTGAGCGTGCGCGGGATCGGGGTGGCGGTGAGCGTGAGGATGTCGACCTCGGCGCGCAGGTTCTTCAGCTGCTCCTTGTGGCGCACGCCGAAGCGGTGCTCCTCGTCGACGATCACCAGCCCGAGGTCGCGGAAGCGCACGTCCTTCTGCAGCAGCCGGTGCGTGCCGATGACGATGTCGACGCCGCCGGCCGCCAGCCGCTCGAGCACCTGGCGGTGCTCCTGCGCGCTCCTGAACCGCGACAGCACTTCCACGGTCACCGGCCAGTCGGCGAAGCGGTCGGCGAAGGTCTGGTAGTGCTGCTGGGCGAGGAGGGTGGTCGGCACCAGCACGGCAACCTGCCGGCCGCTGGTGGCGACGACGAAGGCGGCGCGCAGGGCGACCTCGGTCTTGCCGAAGCCGACATCGCCACACACCAGCCGGTCCATCGGCCGCGCGGCGGCGAGGTCGCCGAGCACGGCCTCGATAGCGGCCGCCTGGTCCTCGGTGAGCGCGAAGGGGAAGCCGGCGGCGAAGGTCTCGTAGCCCTGCGGGTCGGCGCTGGCGGCCCGGCCCGGGCGCGCCGCGCGGCGCGAGTACAGGTCGAGCAGCTCGGCGGCGACGTCGCGGATGCGTTCGGCGGCGCGGCGGCGTGCGCGCGCCCACTGGTCGGTGCCGAGCCGGTGCAGCGGCGCGGCTTCCGCGGTCGCGCCCGTGTAGCGTGAGATCAGGTGCAGCGAGCCGACGGGCACGTGCAGGCGGTCGCCGCCGGCGTACTCGAGCGTGACGAACTCGGCCTGGGCTCCGTCGATCGCCATGCGGGTCAGGCCGACGTAGCGGCCGACGCCGTGGTCGAGGTGCACCACCGGCGCGCCCGGGCGCAGGTCGGTGAGGTCGTTGACGATCGCATCCGGGTCGCGGCCGCGGCGCCGGCGCGCACGCGAGCGCGCCGGCTGGCCGAGCAGCTGCGACTCGGTCAGCAGCAGCAGGCCGGCCTGCGGCAGGGAGAGGCCGCGTTCGAGCGGTGCGAGCGCAAGACCGATGCGCCGCTCCCCGTCGCGAAACGCAGCCCAGTCGGTGGCGAACGGGGCGGGGGCGCCGGCGACGGCGAGCAGCTCGTGCAGCCACTCGCGCCGGCCAGCCGATTCCACGGCGAAGAAGACGCGCTCGCTGCGGGCGGCGAGGAATTCGCGCAGCCGCGTGGCTGGCTCCTCGTCGCGGGCACGCAGCAGCAGCGACGGTGGCGGGGCTGCGGCTGGCGTCGTCGCCGCGGGATCGCTGGCCGGCTCCGCGCCGGCCTCGAGCTGCAGCCGCGCGCAGGCGGCGAGGCGCACGGCGTGCTCCGCCGGCGGGCAATAGACCTCCTCGGGACGCAGCAGCGGGCGCTCGGGATCGGCGCCGAGCTGCTCGTAGCGCTCTTCGGCCTGGTGCCAGGCCTGGGCGAGCAGCGCCTCGACCTCGCCGGGGCAGGCCACCAGCGTGGCCTCGGGCAGGTAGTCCCAGAGTGTCGCCGTGGTATCGAAGAACAACGGGAGGTAACTCTCGACGCCGCCCGGCAGGCGTCGCGCCGAGACTTCGCGGTAGATCACCGAGGCGGCCGGATTGCCGTCGAAGCGGCGCCGGTAGCGCTGGCGGAAGGCGCGGATCGAGGCGTCGTCGACCGGCAGCTCGCGCGCCGGCAGGGTGTCGACCAGCTCGAGTGTACTGCTCGACACCTGGCTGTCCGGGTCGAAGCTGCGGATCGACTCGACGCTGTCGTCGAAGAAGTCGACGCGCGCCGGCTGCTCGTAGCCCATCGGGAAGAAGTCGACCAGCGAGCCGCGCACCGCGTACTCGCCGTGGGCACTGACCTGGGTGACGCGGGTGTAGCCAGCCTGCTCGAGGGTGGTGGCGAAGGCGCCGAGTGCGAGCGCCTCGCCGCGGGCCACGCGCACGGCGTGGTGCTGCAGGTGGTCGACGGGTGCCAGCCGGGGCAGCACCGTCGGCACGGCGGCGATCAGGATGTGGATGCGGCCGAGCTGCAGGTCACGCAGGATGCGCAGCCGCGCCGACACCAGGTCCTGGTGCGGGCTGAAGCTGTCGTAGGGTAGCACCTCGAGGTCGGGAAACAGCGCCAGCCCGTCGTGGGCCGCACCGAGGAAGAAACGCAGCTCGCCCTCGAGTGCCTCGGCCTGGATCACGGTCCCGGCAAGCACCAGCAGCGGCCGCCGGCTGGCGCCGGCAATCTCGGCCAGGGCGAGTGCGGGGCCGCAGCCGGCCAGCCCGTGCCAGGTGACGGCCTGGCCAGGGCCGGGCAGGCGGTCGGGGCGGGCGAGCAGCGGCGTCGGCATGGAGCAACGGGAGCGGTGGCGCGGGGCCGCGCATTATCCCACAGCACTGCAGTGGCGCCCGGCATGCCGGTGCCAAGGCGCCGGAGGGCAGCGGGCTGCTACGCGCCGCGGCTCATGACCTGCCGCGGGTCAGAAATGGGCGGATCGCGTCAGTGCGTGACGACGGCGTGCACGACGTGCTCGTACTCGAAGAACACGCTGAAGCCGGGATAGTCCCAGCGCGTGATCGGCGGGGCGCCGACTGCGGCGGCCTTGGTGTCCGGCTCGCCCCAGCGGGTGGCCACGGATGCCATGGTCATGCCGCGGGAAGGCCGTTCGGCGGCCGTCGCCCGGGCCTGGTCCAGACCCTCGACGAGCAGCGTGTCGGCGCGCGCTGCCGTAGCAGCGAGCAGGGTGAGGAGCGCGATGCCGATGACCAGACGCATGATCGATCCCTCGATGGCTGAGCTGCCAGTTGACACCAGCGGTGCGCCGGAAGGCAACACCCGCGCGCCGTTTGTGGACCGGCGTCACAGCCTGGACGGCAACCGCTGCGCTGGTGCCTGCGCCGCCAACCCGTGCATACTGTGCGCCCTGCGGCAGCCACCAGGGGACGGGCCGAAGTGATCGGGAGCGCAGCATGAGGCGGCCGGCCGCCGGCTTCATCGGCCTGCGTTATCTCCGTACCCAGCGTTCCAACCAGTTCGCCTCGTTCGTCACGCTGGCCTCGGCTGTCGGTGTGGCCCTCGGCGTGGCGGCGCTGATCGTGGTGCTGTCGGTCATGAACGGCTTCGAGGACGAGCTGCGCGACCGGCTGACCAGCATCACCGGGCATGGCTGGGTGTCGGCCCGTGGCGGGCTCGCCGACTGGCGCGAACTGCGCGCCGACCTCGCCCGCTACCCCGGGGTGACCGCGGCGGTTCCCGTGATCGAACTGGAAGGCGTCGTCGGGCGCGGGGCGGCGCTCGCCGGGGCCATGCTGACCGGGGTCGATCCGGCGCTCGAGCCGGCCGACTCGCCCCTGCGCCGGGGCATGCGCCAGGGCACGCTCGACCTGCTGGTGCCGGGCTCGCGCGCGGTGATCCTCGGTGATGCCCTCGCGGCGCGCGTCGGGGTGCGCCCCGGGGATGCGCTCACGGTGCTGGTGCCGACGCGCGATCCCGTGCGCGGCCTGCAGTCACGGTTGTGGCAGTTCGAAGTGGCCGGCATCTTCGAACTCGGCGTCAAGGATCACGACGGCTCGCGCGCCCTGGTGAGCCTCGCCGATGCGGCCGCACTCGGCGGTCGCGGCGATACCGTCGCGGGCCTGCGCGTGACGACGCAGGACATCTTCGCCGCGCCGGAGCTGCTGCGTCGCTGGGCCGCCGGGCAGCCGCCCGGGCTCGAGCTGCGCGACTGGACGCAGGACCACGCTACGTATTTCCGCGCGGTGCGCCTGGAGCGCGCCATGATGATGGTGCTGCTGTCGCTCATCGTCGGTGTGGCCGCGTTCAACATCGTCGCGACACTGGTGATGGTAGTCACCGACAAGCGCGGCAGCATCGCGATCCTGCGTACGCTCGGCTACTCGCAGGGTGACATCGTGCGCATCTTCGCGGTGCAGGGCATCGTCATCGGCTGGCTCGGCGTGGCCGGTGGCGTGGCGGCCGGTGTGGCGCTGGCGCTCAACGTCGGCACGCTCGCGCCGCGCCTCGAGCAGCTGTTCGGTTTCCAGTTCATGCCGGCCGACGTCTATTACCTGACCGCGCTGCCGGCGCGCCTGCAGTGGGCCGATGTGCTCGCCGTCGGTGCCGTGGCCCTGGCGATGACGGCGCTTGCCACCATCTACCCGGCGCGGCGCGCCGCCGCGGTCGCGCCCGCCGAAGTGCTGCGGTACGAGTAGCACCGATGCTGCAGCCGCTCGAGCTCGCCATCGCCCTGCGCTACCTGCGCTCGCGCAACAAGAACCGCTTCCTGTCGTTCATCTCGCTGATGTCGGTGGCCGGGATCGCAGTGGCCGTGGCGGTGCTGATCAGCGTGCTCTCAGCCATGAACGGCTTCGAGTACGAGGTGCGCGAGCGCATCCTCGGCGTGCTCGGTCATGCCACGATCAGCGGGGTCGATGGCCGCATCGACGACTGGCAGGCCCTGCAGCGCGCGGCCGCAGGGTACCCCGGCGTGGCGGCGAGCGCGCCGTTCATCCGGGGCGAGGCGATGGTGGTGGGAGCCGGGGCGGTGCGCGGTGTGGAGGTGCGCGGCATCGAGCCCGGGCCGGAACTCGCCACCGTGGCGCTCGACCGGCTGGTGCGCACCGGCAGCTTCGCCGGCCTGCGCGCCGGCGGCTACGGCATCGTCATCGGCGCGGCGCTCGCCGAACTGCTCGAAGTCGGCCCCGGCGACAACGTGGTGCTGCTCGTGCCGGAGGGCATCGCCACGCCGGCTGGCGTGGTGCCGCGCATGCGCCGCTTCCGCATTGAAGGCATCTTCAGCGCCGGGATGTACGAGTACGACCGTGGCCTGGTGTTCGTGCACCTCGACGATGCCGCGCGCCTGTTCCGCATGGGCAAGGCGGTGAGTGGCGTGCGTCTGCGCTTCGAGAGCGCGCAGGAGGCACCAGCCGGGGTGGTCGGCGTGGCCCGTGCTGCCGGCGGCGGCTTCTACGTCAGCGACTGGACCCGTGAGCACGTCAACTTCTTCCGCTCGATCCAGCTCACCAAGACGATCATGTTCGTGATCCTCCTGCTGGTGGTGGCGGTAGCCGCGTTCAACATCGTCTCGACACTGGTGATGGTGGTGCGCGAGAAGCGCGGCGAGATCGCCATCCTGCGCACGCTCGGGGCGACGCCAGCGGCCGTGGTCGGCATCTTCATGCTGCAGGGCACGCTGATCGGCGTGGCCGGGACGCTGCTCGGCACGGTGCTCGGCGTCGCCGTGGCCGCCAACCTCGACGTGCTGGTCGGGCTGGTCGAGCAGGCGCTGGGCACGAAGTTCCTCGCGCCGGACATCTACTTCATCAGCGACTTTCCGACGCGCCTGGAATGGCCGGATGTCGCGGCGATCTCGGGCATTGCGCTCGCGCTGGCCTTCGGCTCCACGCTGTATCCGGCCTGGCGCGGCGCGGCACTGCCGCCGGCCGAGTCGCTGCGCCACTATTAGAAGAAGGAGCCACGATGGCCGACTCCACTGCTTTCACACCACCCGCGAACGTACCGCTCGCGTGCGTGGCGCTGGAAAAGGAGTTCACCGAGGGGCCGGCGGTGGTGCGGGTCCTCGGCGGCGTGGACCTCACGGTGGCCGCGGGTGAGCGCATCGCCATCGTGGGCGCCTCCGGGGCCGGCAAGACCACGCTGCTGCAGCTCCTCGGCGGACTCGACGTGCCGACGCGCGGGGCGGTGTTCGTGCGTGGCCGCAATCTCGCCGAACTCGGTCAGGCCGAGCGCGGCCGCGTGCGCAACGAGCACCTCGGCTTCGTCTACCAGTTCCACCACCTGCTGCCGGAATTCTCGGCGCTCGAGAACGTGGCGATGCCGTTGCTGCTGCGCCGCCTGCCGCTCGACGAAGTGGCGGTGCGGGCCCGGCGCCTGCTCGAACGCGTCGGTCTCGGCGAGCGGGTGGAGCACCGGCCCGGCGAGCTGTCCGGTGGCGAGCGCCAGCGCGTGGCCGTGGCGCGGGCACTGGTGACCGCGCCGGCGGTGGTGCTCGCCGATGAACCCACCGGCAACCTCGACCACCGCACCGGCGACCGTGTCTTCGAACTGATGCTCGAACTCAACGCCGAAACGGGCACGAGCCTGGTCGTCGTCACCCACGACCTCGCCCGGGCGCGCAGCATGGACCGCGTGCTGCAGATGAAGGACGGCAAGCTGCACGACGTGACCGGGTCCGCGCCGCCGGCCTGAGTCAGGGTGTGGTGCGTTCGCGCCGCCGCCGTAGCCGCCGCGCCGCCGACCAGCGCCATCCCGCATTGGCGATGAGGTAGACCAGCGCCGTTGTCACGGTGGCGAGCACCAGTGCGCCGAGGAACAGCGGGCGCCACAGCAGCGTGAGCTGGGCCTGCAGCCACTCGAAGGTCACGGCCTGCGGCCACGGCTGCGGCGGCTGGCCGAGCAGCAGCGCCCCCAGGCGATACTCGGCGTAGAACACCGGCAACAGCGTGAACGGCGTGTTGATCCACGCCGCGAGGACGGCCACGCCGAGGTTCACGCCGACGAGCAGCGCCACCAGCACGGCGAGCGGTGTGTGTCCGGGCACCGGCAGCAGCGAGATGAACAGCCCGATCGCCAGCGCGCCGGTGACGCTGCGCCGGTTCAGGGCGAAGTACATCGGGTGGCGCAGCACCGCAGCGAAAGGGCGCAGGTACCAGGCGGTGGCGTGATTCCGGCGATATTGCCGGGAAATGCGGCGCAGGTATTTTCGCGGCATGGCCTAGACTGCCGGGGACTCGAGCAGGGGTCGTGGGACGGGACCGGGATACGCCCGGGCGGGTGCCGATTATCCCCGATCCGGGGGTGCGCGGCACATGGCCTGGTTCGCATGGACGGTGGTCGGTGCGGTGTGGGCCGTGCAGTACGCCGACACGCAGGCGTGGCTGGTGGTGCCCGCCGGCGCCTGGGCCGCCGCGGCGCTCGCCGCCTGGAGCGTGGGCGGTGGTCGCGCCGGGCTGCTCGTGCTCGCTGCCGGCTGGACGCTCGGCCGCGCCGGCTGGATGGTCGAGGCGCGGCATCCGGCCGCACTCGCCGGCCAGGATGTCGTCGTCACCGGGCGGATCTGCGACTTTGCGCGCCGCGACGCCGAAGCCACCCGCTTCGTGCTCGAGGTCGAGGCCCCGGCCACCGGGCAGGCAGCACGGTTGCACCTGAACTGGTACGCACCGGCGCCGGCCATCGTGCCCGGCGAGCGCTGGCAGTTGCTGGTGCGGCTGCGCCCACCGCGCGGGCTGCGCAATCCCGGGGCCTTCGATTTCGAGCAGTGGCTCTACACGCGCCGCATCGGCGCCAGCGGCTACGTGCGCCACTCGGCGCTGAACCGCCCGCTGCCGGCGGGCGCGGCGACCTGCACGGTGGGGCGCCTGCGCGGCGCGCTCGCCCGGCGCATCGGGCAGGCGCTCGATGGACATCCGGCGACCCCGTTCGTGCTCGGCGTGGTCGTCGGCGCCACGCAGGGGCTGCAGGAGGAGGACTGGGAGCTGCTGCGCCGGACCGGCACCACGCACCTGCTGGCCATCTCCGGGCTCAACATCGCCATGGTCGCTGCGCCATTCGTGGCGGCCGGTCCGCTGCTGGCCCGCCTGCTGCCGGCGCTGGCGGCACGGCCCAGCGCCGGACTGGTCCTCGGGCTGTTCGCCGGGGCAGCCTACAGCGCACTCGCCGGCTTCGCGCTCGCCACCGTGCGGGCACTGGCGATGCTCGCGCTGGTCACCGTGCTCGCGCTGCGCCGGCGGCGCAGTACGGGTGGCGATGTTCTTGCCGCGGCCGCGCTGCTGATGGTGGTGCTCGATCCGGCCGCGCTGGTCACGGTGAGCTTCTGGCTGTCCTTCGGCGCCGTTGCCGGGCTGCTGCTGCTGGCGATGCGCCGTCCTGCCGGACATGCATGCCCGGCAGGACGGGGTACCGGCATCCGCGTTGCCGCCGGCGAACTGCTCGCGGCGCAGTGGCTGCTCGGCCTGGTGCTGGCGCCGCTCACGCTCGGCTGGTTCCAGCAGCTCTCGCTGATCGCCCCGCTCGCCAACCTGGTCGCGGTGCCAGTGTTCACGCTCGCCATCATGCCGCTGGCCCTGCTTGGCAGCGTGTGCCTGGCAATCCTGCCGCCGGCGGGCGCGCTGCTGCTCGGGGCATCGGCCGACATCGCCACGCTGCTCCTCGCCGGCCTGCGCGAGGCGGGCGGGTGGTCGCTGGCGACGTGGCGCCCCCCCTCGACCGGCTGGCCCGAACTCGCCTGCGCCGCGGCTGGCGCCGCCGTGCTCTGCTGGCCGCGACCGCTGCCCTGGCGCAGTTGTGCGCTGGTGTTCTTCCTGCCGGTCATCTTCGGGGTGGCGCGTGAGCGCCCGCCACTCGCCGTCACCGTGTTCGACGTCGGCCAGGGCCTGGCGGTCCTCGTCGAGACCGCCGAGCACGCGCTGCTCTACGACACTGGCCCGGCCTTCCGCCAGCGCGATGCGGGCGAGTCGGTGCTGGTGCCGGCCCTGCGCCGGCTCGGTGTGGCGCGGCTCGACCGCCTGGTCGTGTCCCACGACGATCGCGATCACTCGGGTGGTGCGGCGAGCGTGCTCGCCGCGTTTCCGCACGCCCGGCTGGTCGCGCCCGGGCCCGTCGCGGGGTTGCCGGCACCGGCGGAACGCTGCGCGGCCGGGGTCGGCTGGACCTGGGACGGCGTGCAGTTTCACATCCTCGCGCCACCCGCAGGCGGCAGCACCGACGACAACGACGGCTCCTGCGTGCTGGCGGTGGTAGCGGGCGGCGGCCGCGTGCTGCTCACCGGTGACATCGGCCAGGCGCGCGAGCGTGCCCTGGCCGGTGCGGGTGCGCTCGCACCGGTCGACCTCGTGCTCGCACCCCATCACGGCAGCCGCAGTTCCTCGGGCCCCGAGCTGGTCGCGGCGACGCACCCGCGTTTCGTGGTGTTCGCCGCGGGTCACCGCAATCGCTGGGGCTTTCCGGCAGACGAGGTCGCCGCCCGCTGGCGTGCCGCGGGAGCCTGCCTGCTCGAGACCAGCGCGGGCGGCGCGCTGCGCTTCGTGAGCGGTGCCGGTGGCGGTCTTGCGCTCGTGCATCGCGAGCGCGCCGATGCCGCGCACCTGTGGACCGCCGAAGTGCCGCGGGCCGCGCCCTGTCCGCCGTAACCGGCATCCGCGGCTGGGTTACACTGTCGGCGCCCGCGCGGGCCATGGGGGTCGGCGCCGGGACTGTCGGGCTGCGGATCCCATGCTGGAAATCATCAAGGCAGGCGGCTGGCTGATGGTGCCGATCATCGGCTGTTCGGTGGTGGCGCTCGCCATCGTCATCGAGCGGCTGTGGACCCTGCAGCGTCGGCGCGTGCTGCCGGCGGAACTGACCCGCCAGGTCTGGGAGTGGGTCAGCCACAACCAGCTCGACCACAAGCACATCCAGGAGCTGCAGGCCGGTTCGCCGCTCGGCCAGATCCTCGCTGCCGGGCTGCTCAACCGGCACCGCGACCGCGAGGTCATGAAAGAGAGCATCGAGGACACCGGACGGCACGTGGTCCACGAGCTCGAGCGCTACCTGAGCCTGCTCAGCACCATCGCCGCCGTCTCGCCGCTGCTCGGCCTGCTCGGCACCGTCACCGGCATGGTCAAGGTATTCGCAGCCATCGGCTCGACCGGCGCCGTGGGCGACGCCTCGGCACTCGCCGGCGGCATCTCCCAGGCGCTGATCACCACCGTCGGCGGCCTGTGGGTGGCGATTCCCTGCCTGGTAGCCTACCGCTACCTGCGCGACCGTGTCGACGGCCTGGTCGTGGCCATGGAGAAGGAAGCGATCGGGCTGGTGGAAGCCCTGCACCGGCGACAATCCCTCGACCGCATCGGCCGACGCCATGAAGCTGCAGCCTCGTAGGCTCCCCGAGGAGCCGAACGTCAACCTGATCTCGCTGGTCGACGTGGTGCTGCTGCTGGTGATCTTCTTCGTGCTCACCACGAGCTTCGTGCGCCAGTCGCAACTCGCCGTGCACCTGCCCGAGGCGGCCGACGCGCCGGCTGCGGCCGAGACGGGCGCCCCGGCGCTCGAGATCATGGTCACGTCGCGCGGCGGCTTCTTCGTCAATGGCCGTGCGCTGGTCGACAACCGCGCCGAAACCCTGACGGCCGCCATCCGCCGTGTGCATCCGGACGGCGAACTGCGTGAGGTCACCATCAGTGCGGATGCGCGCGCCGCCCACCAGGACGTGGTGACGGCCATGGATGTCGCCGGCCGGCTCGGCATCACCGAGATCCGTATCGCCACCATCCGCGCGAAGGATCGCTAGCCGGTGTCCGCCGCCACGCCGGTCACGACGGGCTCGCTGGCGCTGTACCGCCGGATGCTCGCCCTGTCGGCGCCGCACTGGCGCATGTTCCTGCTCGCCGCGCTCGGCATGGTGCTCTACGCGGCCACGGATACCACCTTCGCGTGGCTGGTGAACAAGCTGCTCGAGGCGGTCGCCCCGGACAAGGCCGCAACGGGCGGCGAGGCGCTGCGCCGCTGGTTGCCGCTCGCCATCGTCGCGCTGTTCGTGGTGCGCGGCATCGGTGAGTTCGCCTCGACCTACGGGCTCGGCTGGGTCGGCCGGCGCGTCGTCGCCCACGTGCGCCAGCTGGTGTTCGACAAGTTCATGCGCCTGCCGTCGCGCTTTTTCGACCAGTCCTCCAGCGGCGCGCTGCTCTCGCGCCTGACATTCAACATCGAGCAGATCGCCGAGTCGACGTCCTCCGTGGTGACGGTGATGGTGCGCGAGGTGCTGACCGGTATCGGGCTGATCGGCTACATGGTCTACCTCAGCCCGCCGCTCGCGGCATTCATCTTCATTGCCGTGCCGCTGGTGTTCGTGTTGACGCGCACGCTCGGCAAGTACTTCCGCCGTTACAGCGCGCGCATCCAGCAATCGATGGGTGACGTCACGCGCGTCGCGCAGGAGGCACTGCAGAGCCAGCGGGTTATCCGCATCTTCAACGCCCACGACTACGAGCACCAGCGTTTCGCGGTGGTCAACGAGAAGAACCGCCGCCTGCACATGCGCCTGGTCGTGACCAAGTCGATCGGTGACGGCCTCACCGCGCTCGTCGCCGCCGGCGGCCTCGCCGCCGTCGCCGCGGTGGCCACCTCGCCGACGGTGCGCCAGGCGATGGACCTCGGCGACTTCGGCGGCTTCATCACGGCGCTGCTGCTGCTGATGCGCCCGATGCGTCAGATCGCCGGCATCAACGCCGTGATTCAGCGCGGGCTGGCTGCGGGGGAGAGCGTGTTCGGGCTGCTCGACGAGCCCGAGGAAGTCGACGACGGCACCGCCTTCGAGGGTCGCGTGCGCGGCGCGGTCGAGTTCCGCGGCGTGGGTTTTGCCTACGATGCCGCCAAGGGACCGGTGCTGAGCGACATCGACCTCGCGGTGCCACCTGGCCAGACGCTGGCCATCGTCGGGCGTTCCGGCAGCGGCAAGACCACGCTGGTCAACCTGCTGCCGCGGTTCTACGAACCGCAGGCCGGCACGATCCTGCTCGACGGGCGAGCGCTCGGCGAGTACCCGCTCGCGGCGCTGCGCAGCCAGATCAGCCTGGTCAGCCAGGAGATCACGCTGTTCAACGACACCGTGGCGAACAACATCGCCTACGGGGCGCTCGCCGGCGCACCCCGCGAGGCCATCGAGCGCGCCGCGCGCGCTGCACACCTCGACGAACTGCTCGCCCAGCTGCCGCAGGGGCTCGACACCGTGGTCGGCGATCGCGGCCTGCTGCTGTCGGGCGGGCAGCGCCAGCGGATCGCCATCGCGCGTGCGCTGCTCAAGGACGCCCCGATCCTGATCCTCGACGAGGCGACCTCGGCGCTCGATACCGAGTCCGAGCGCCACATCCAGGCGGCGCTCGACGAGCTCATGACCGGACGCACCACCTTCGTCATCGCGCACCGGCTCTCCACGGTAGAGAACGCCGATCGCATCATCGTCATGGCCGGCGGACGCATCATCGAGAACGGCACGCACGCCGAACTGCTCGCCGCGGGGGGACAGTACGCGACGCTCTACCGGCTGCAGTTCCGGGATGAGTAGCGCGCGCAGCCAGGCGCTCGCCGCGCGACTCTGGTACGGCGGCTCGCCGCTTGCCTGGCTGTTGCTGCCCTTCGCCTGGCTCTACGGCGGCGTGGTGCGTGCGCGCCGCGCGCTCTACCGGCGCGGCTGGCTGCGGGCCCGCCATCCAGGCGTACCGGTGATCGTGGTCGGCAACGTCACCGTCGGCGGTACCGGCAAGACACCGGTCGTCGCCTGGCTGGCCGCACGACTGCACTCGCGTGGGCTTGCGCCTGGCATCGTCAGCCGCGGCTACGGCCGGCGCGGGCACGGGCAGCCGCTGCGCGTGACGGCGGAAACCACCGCCGAGGAGGCGGGCGACGAGCCGCTGCTGCTTGCGCAGTGCGCCGGCGTGCCGGTGGCCGTCTGCACCGACCGGTACGCCGCGGCACGGGCGCTGGTTGCCGATGGCGTGCGGGTGATCATCGCCGACGACGGCCTGCAGCACTACGCACTCGCGCGCGACCTCGAGATCGTCGTCGTCGACGGCGAACGGCGCTTCGGCAACGAACGGCTGCTGCCCGCCGGTCCACTGCGCGAGCCCGTGGAACGCATCGCCGAGGCGGGCCTCGTGCTGGTCAACGGCGGCACGCCGCTGCCGGGTGCCTGTGGTTTTCGCCTGCAGGCGCGCGTGGCGGTGCGGCTTGCCGACGAGGCCGAGCGTGCGCTCGAGGCCTTTGCCGGCAGCCGTGTCTGGATGGTCGCCGGCATCGGCAACCCGGGGCGCTTTCGGGCCGAACTGCAGCGCCACGGCATCGAGGTCGATGAAGTACCGGTCGGCGACCACGGCAGGGCCGATCTCGCGGGCCTGTCGAAGAGCGCGGCCCGGCCGATACTGATGACCGGGAAGGACGCCGTGAAATACCGGCCCTGCAGCGAGCCGGACGCCTGGTACGTGCCGGTGGACGTGGAGATGGATGCCGCAGACGAGTCGCTGATCCTGGCGCGGGTGCTGGCCGTCGCCGGCGGCGGCCGGTGACGCCGTGCTACGGCCAGTCCGACGACGCCAGGCGCGTCGCACCTGAACCAGAAAGGGCCTGTTCCATGCGCATCGCTCCTCTTGTCGTCGGCCTCTGCGCCGGCTTGCTCGTCCCCGTGATCGTGGGCGCCGAAACGCTGCGTGACGCCATCGCCGCCGACTACCAGATCTCGCTCGGCGGCATCTTCACGCAACTGCACAGCCATCCGGAGCTGTCGGGTCGCGAGGTCGAGACGGCGAAGTTCCTGGCGAAGACGCTGCGCGGTTTCGGCTACGAGGTGACGGCAGGCGTCGGCGGTACCGGCGTCGTCGCCGTGATGAAGAACGGCGGTGGCCCGACCGTGTTGTTGCGCGCCGACATGGACGGCCTGCCGGTCGAAGAGAACACTGGGTTGCCCTATGCCTCGAAAGCCCGGCAGACCGATCTCGCCGGCAAGGACATGCCGGTGATGCATGCCTGCGGTCACGATGTTCACGTGACCGCGCTGATCGGCGCGGCAAAACAGCTCATGCAGCGCAAGGGCGAATGGTCGGGCACGCTGGTGCTCATCGGGCAGCCCGCCGAGGAGACCTTGGCCGGCGCACGCGCGATGCTCGAGGATGGCCTGTACCAGCGCTTTCCGAAGCCGGACTACGCACTCGCGTTTCACGTCAGTGCGCGCCACCCGGCCGGCAAGGTGCAGGTCCCGATGGGCATCGCCTATTCCAGCGCCGACAGCGTCGCTATCGTCGTGCACGGCGTCGGCGCGCACGGCGCTGCGCCGCATCTCGGCGTCGATCCTGTCCTGGTTGCCTCGCAGATCGTCGTGACGTTGCAGAGCGTGGTGAGCCGCACCATCGATCCGCTGGCGCCCGGCGTCATCACCGTGGGCACGATCCACGGCGGCACCAAGAGCAATGTCATCGGCGACCGTGTCGACCTCCAGCTGACGGTGCGCGCCGACAGCTTCGCGGTGCGCGAACAGTTGCTGGAGAGCATCGATCGCGTCGCGGCCGGCGTGGCGACTTCCCTTGGCGTGCCCGCGGACAGGATGCCGGAAGTCATCCGTTCGAAGACCGAGACCACGCCACCGACGATCAACGATGAGGCCACGGCGCGGCGCATCCGCGCGGCATTCGTCGAGAAGCTGGGGGCCGCGCAGGTGGTCGATCAGCAGCGCGAGGGCATGGGGGCGGAAGATTTCGCCCGGCTCATCGCACCCGGGCTCGATGTCAAGGGTGTGTATTTCGCCGTCGGCGGCACGGCACCCGAAGAGCTGGCGAAGGCCCCCTCGCACCATTCGCCGTTTTTCAGGATTCGACAGGAGCCGGCGATCAAGACGGGTGCGGAGGCCATGGTCGTAGGGGCGCTGACACTGCTGGCGCGCTGAGGGAATCAGACTGCTGCCCGGCATCCACCCTCCAACGCGCGTGGCCCAGGGCCGGTGCGCCATGGGTCGATAATCCCGGCAATTCTGGCCGAATGGTTGTATTCTCATACAAACCACATGCTCCATGAGCGCGCTTGCAGCCCTGCCGCGGGAGAGCCTTGTATGCGCCAGTCCATTGCCCTGCTGCTCGGCCTTCTCGTGTCACTCGCGATCCAGGCCGGGGAGCGCCAGCAGCGTCGCTACAGCGTGATTGCCAACGGCGAGCGAACCGGCTCGCTCGAGGTCTCGCGCGACAGTGGGCGCATCGCCATCGACTTCCGCATAGACGACAACGGACGCGGCCCGAAGATTCGCGAGTCGATACGGCTGGACGCGGCCGGGAGGCCCGTGGAATGGCACATCGAAGGCTCGCGGAGCATCGGGGCGCCGCTGCGCGAGAACTACACTTTCCGGGACGGGCGCGCTACCTGGGAAAGCCTCAATGACCGCGGCAGTATCCGCGCCGACACGGCACCGCTCTACGTTGCCAGTGATGCGAGTCCCTGGAGCCGCGGACTGTACCTCCGTGCATTGCTGGCGCAGCCCGCCCGCACGCTGGAGGGCCTGCCCGGCGGCACGCTGCGTGCGGAGAAGGTGCGGGACGTCGTCGTCGGGTCAGGCGCGCAGGCCCGGAAGGCTGCAGTGTATGCGCTGTGGGGCGTCGACATGGCGCCACAACTCGTGCTTACCGAGGCCGAAGGGGAGTTCTTTGGCACGATCGATGCCAGTTCCGTGCTGGTGCCGGAAGGTTATGAAGCGGAATCCGCCGCGCTGTCGCAGCTCGCCGCGCAGATCCACGACGCCTATCTGGAGCAGCTTACGGAGCGGCTGCTGCGACGGTTCGAGCAACCGATCTACCTGCGCAACGTACGCGTGTTCGACAGCGAAGCCGGGGTGCTGACGGAGCCGACCACGGTCGTCGTGTTCGGCGAGCGCATCACGGCTGTGCGCGCCGATGTGGTGCCTGCACCGGGCGCGATCGTGGTCGACGGCGAAGGTGGCACGGTGCTGCCGGGTCTCACGGACATGCACTCGCATGTTACGAGCTGGGAGCTGCCCCTGTACCTGGCGGGCGGCGTAACCACGGTGCGGGACCTGGGCGGAGACAACGAGGTACTGCTCGAACTGGCACGACGGACGCGGGCGCGCACGGTGATGGGGCCGCGCATGATCCTTTCCGGATTCCTGGAAGGACGCAGTCCGTTCTCGGCGCGGGCCGGGTTCGTCGTCGATGAGCTGCCGGAGGCACTCGCTCGCGTGGGCTGGTACGCGGACCACGGTTACTGGGGTATCAAGATCTACAGCTCGATGACGCCGGAGTGGGTTGCCCCCATTGCCGCCGAAGCGCATCGCCTGGGGTTGCGGGTGAGCGGGCACGTCCCGGCATTCATGAGTTCGGAGAGAGCTGTGAGATCGGGTTACGACGAAATCAACCACATGAACCAGCTGTTGCTGAGCTTCGTGCTCGACGAGCACGAGGACACGCGCACGCCGCTGCGGTTCACCGCCGTCGGCGAGCGGATGGGCAGGCTGGATCTGCACAGCCAGCCGGTTCGCGACATGTTCGCGCTCATGCGTGAACGAGGCATTGCGGCGGATGTGACGATGGCCGGCCTGGAGTGGCTGCTGCTCAGCCAGCCTGGAAAATCTCCGCCGGCTATCGAAGCGTGGCTGGGGCACATGCCGGGACCTGTGCAGCGCGCGCGACGTACAGCCGTGCTCGATATGAAGCCGGGCCAACTGCCGCTGTATCGCGCTGCCTGGGAGAAGCTGCTGGTTGCCCTCAGGATGCTCCACGATGAAGGTATTCGCATCATCCCTGGAACGGACGACGTGCCGGGATTCATGCTGCACAGCGAACTCGAGGTGTACGGAAGGGCGGGTATCCCGAACGCGCGCGTGCTGCAGATCGCGACGCTCGAGAGTGCGAGATATCTCGGGCGCGAGCACGAACTTGGTTCGATCCGGCCGGGCCGTCGGGCAGATCTGATGCTCGTCGATGGGGATCCGACGCAGGATCTCGGCGCGTTGCGCCAGGCCCGTCTCGTCATGAAGGACGGTGATGTCATTCTTCCGGAGGATGTGTACCAGGCGATGAGCATCCAGCCGTTCGCCCGCAAGGTCGCGCTCGCCGTGGCGGGAAACTGATCGGCCAGTGCGTTGGACGACAGGCGTGCCCGAGACCTGCGCAGGCGTGCCGCCCAGCCGGTACTCATGACCGGCAGGGACACAGTAAGATACCGGTCCTGCAGGGGGCCGGGCGCCTGGTACGTACCGGTGGACGTGGAGATGGATGCCGAAGACGAGTCCCTGAGCCTGACGCGTGTGCTGGCCGTCGCCGGTGGTAGCCGGTGACGCCGTTCCACGTCGTGATCCCGGCGCGCCACGCCTCGACGCGTTTTCCCGGCAAACCGCTCGCGTTGCTCGCCGGCAAGCCGATGATCCGCCACGTCTGGGAGAACGGCTGCACGAGCGGGGCGGCGAGCGTGGTCGTCGCCACCGACGACGAGCGCATCGCCGCGGCTGCCCGTGGCTTCGGCGCCGACGTGGCCATGACGCGCGCCGATCACGTTTCCGGGACCGAGCGGGTCGCCGAGGTCGCCGCTGCCCGACGCTGGGCCGACGATGCTATCGTCGTCAACCTGCAGGGTGATTCGCCGCTGATGCCGGCGGCGGGCCTGCGCCAGGTCGCCGCACTGCTCGCCACCCATTCGGGTGCCGCCATCGCCACGTTGTGCACGCGGCTGGCGAGTCCGGCCGACTACCGCAACCCGAACGTGGTCAAGGTGGTGATGGACCGCGACGGCCGGGCGCTCTATTTCAGCCGTGCGCCGATTCCTTTCGTAGCCCACGGCGGCGAGGGTGCGCCCGATGCCTGGCGCCACCTGGGCCTGTACGCTTATCGCACTGGCGGGCTGCAGCAGCTCGCGCGTGCCGCTCCCTGCCACCTGGAGACGGTGGAGAAGCTCGAGCAGCTGCGCGCGCTGTGGCTCGGCATGGAGATCCGGGTCGGCGTAGCGAACGCGGCTCCCGGGCCGGACGTCGACACAC
>CAUJIY010000076.1 GCA_963205295.1 Pseudomonadota bacterium | reverse complement strand
TTCACGCCGGCGCGCGCGGCGATCGAGTCCTTGCTCACCTGGATCACCTGGCGCGGCTCCTTGCCGAGCGCGCCCATGAGCGAGACGCCGATCGACGGGTAGAGCGTGTCGCGCTCCTCGGGCAGGCCCCAGACGAAGTTGGCGTAGGAGGCGCGCACCTTCTTCACGGGCGCGCCTTCGTCGTCGACCACGGTCAGGGGCACGACCGAGGCGATGCGCCCGTCGTAGTGCGGATCGATCTGCCGTTCGGAACCGAGGCCGAAGGTGACGTGCCCGGCGCCGATCAGCACCACCATGATGGCGTTCGTGCCGCCGTGCTGCTTCAGCGCCTGCAACGCGTTCCAGCCCATGGTGGCGTCCCACATGGTCTGGCCGCGGTACAGGCCGTCGAGCATCTGCGCGTTCATGTGCAGCGCGTCGTCCTTGTCGAAGAAGGCGCGGAACATGCGCTGGTGCTCGTCGCTCTCCGGGGCGAGCGTGGGCGGCAGGTGCGCGGCCTCTTCCGGCGTCAGGCTGTCGAAGCCCTTGCTGCGCACGGCTTTCACCAGCTCGCGCGGGCTGTTGATCGCGTACATGGCGAGGCCCTGGTCGCGGGCGTAGAGGAAGATCTCGCGGTAGTAGCGCCAGTGATAGCCCCAGTTGTCGTACCAGCGGCCGAGGTCGACGAAGCCGGGCTCGGTGTAGCGCCCCGCGATCCAGTTGTCGAGCACGGTCTGCTCGGTGTAGGGGAACATCTCCAGCCCGATCAGCACTTCGCGGCCGGCGTCGTGCAGGGCGCGGATGGTGCGCAGCTGCACGTCGTGGAAGTCCTGGTTGGTGTGGTTCTCGCCGATGAAGAGCACGCCGACGTCGGCGAGCCTCTCTGCCATCTGCGCCGGCGTGACCAGTTCGCCGGTGGCGGTGTCGGTGATGCCGTCGAGCACCACGTCGACTTCGCGGCCGCGCCGCGCCGGATCGCCGAGCTCCATGTGCAGCACTGCCTGGCCGACGGCGCCGGCAGCGGCGGGGACGAGGGCGAGGCAGGCGGCCAGGGCCGGCAGCAGGGACTCAGGACGTGCGTTCATGCGTTGCTTCTCCATGCGGAATCGGGGCGGCGGGCGCCGGCTGTCGATCATGCCACGGCTGGCGCTCCCCGTAGGTCGCCGAGCGCCACAGCCACTCGAACGGGCCGATCTGGAAGCGGGCGAGCCAGGCGACGCTCCAGGCGATCTCGAGCGCCCACACGAGGGCGACGATGCCGTAGAGCGGGTAGCCGGTGACCCGCCCGTAGAGACCGAGTCCGAAGCCGTAGAACAGCAGACCGCAGACGATCGACTGCGCCAGGTAGTTGGTGAGCGCCATGCGCCCGGTGGCGGCGAGCGCGCGCTTCGCGGCCTGCCCGGCCGCCGAGTGGCAGAAGGCGAGGATCAGGCCGAGGTAGCCCGCCATCATCGCCAGCCGGCGCAGGTCGTAGCTGAACATGGTGGTCACGCCCGCGACCGGGTGGAAGTCCGTGGCGAGCAGCGTGCCGGTCTGCCAGAGCGCGAGCGGCAGGCCGAGGCCGAAGCCGCCGAGCACCAGCAGGCGGTGCACGCGCGGCGGCTGCGGCCGCGTCAGCAGGCCGTGGCGGCAGACCAGCAGGCCGGCCAGCATCATCGCCAGCGCGTCGAGGAACCACCACTTCACCATGACGATGGTCTGCAGGATCAGGCTCGACACCGCCTGCCGGCGCGCCACTTCGGGCAGCGTGCCGGACTGCATGATGCGGATCTCTTCGGCGAGCTTCGGGTCGTCGGCGCGCGGCCGGGCCTTGTCGAGCTTCGCCTGCCAGGCGGCGAGCGCCTGTTCATCGGCGGCATCGGCGGGCTGCCCGGCGGCGCTGCGTGCGGTGACGGCGGCGGCCTCGGCCTCGAGCGTGCGCAGCTTCGCGACCTCCACGAGGCGCAGCCCGAACGGCACGGCGAGCGCGACCGCGATCACGGCGACGAGCACCGGCGTGCGCAGCCGGTGCAGCGGGTAGAGCGCGAGGCCCGCCAGCCCGTAGGCGAACAGGATGTCCGCCGGCCACAGGAAGACATAGGCGTTGACCAGGCCGAGCACGGCGAGGAGCCCGGTGCGGCGCAGGTACACGCGCCGCGCTGTCGCCGCGTCCGTGCGCGCGGTGAGCCGCTGCAGGATGAGCAGCGCCCCGGCGCCGAAGAGCAGCGAGAGCAGCGTGCGCTGGCTGCCTTCGAAGAGCGTGTGCACCACGGCCCATGTGGCCACCGGCGCGCCGGGCCGCTCGGCGATGGCGCGCGGGTAGTCGAAGAAGGCCTGGGGGCCGGCGAAGGCCCAGATGTTGAGGATGAGCACGCCGAGGACGGCGATGCCGCGGGCGATGTCGAGGGCGGGGATGCGCTCGGCGCGGGCGAGCGGCGCAGCGGTGGCTTGCGAATGGGGGGACATGAGCGTCAGCGACCGCCCTTGCGGCCGGGGCCCCCAAAGTCGTCTCCTGACGAAGCGCAGCCGGTACGACTGGTGTCGCTGCGATGGAAAGCCCCCGATACTCGCTTGGTTTGGGGGCCCCGGCCTCCGGGCGGTGTTCGGCTGCGTCTGCTGCTGGCGGTCATGGGCCAACTCACCGCGTGGTCAGCTCGGCTTCGGCGGAGGCGGGGGCGCCGTCGCGGGTCCATTCGAGTTTCACGCGGTCGCCGGGCTGGTGCTTGCGCAGCACTTCGTTGAAGCCGGAGAGGCCGGTGACCGGATCGCCGCCGAGGCGCAGCAGGATGTCGCCGGGTTTCATGCCGGCTTTGGCGGCGGGGGAGCCGGGGACGACGCCGTCGAGGCGCAGGCCGGGGCCCTGGAAGGCGAAGTCGGGGATCGCGCCGAGGGAGACCTTGCGCCGGTCGCCCGAGGCGGCGGGCGGTGGCACGCCGCTGCCGACGCCGCTGCCGGTGACGGTGAGGCGCTTGTCGGTGGAGGCGAGGTAGCCGACGGCCTCGGCGACGACGGTGGCGACCTTGACCATGCCGTCGGCGTCGATCCGGTCCGGCGTGTCGCTGGGGCGGTGGTAGTCGAGCGTGGCGCGGGCGAAGAGCTGCACGCCGGGGATGCCGGCGTCGATGAAGGCCTGCTGGTCGGAGGAGACGCTGGCGCCGACGACGCTCTTCGTGGGCACGCCGGTGACGGCGGTGATGCCGCTGAACACGAACGGCCACTCGCGCGCGCTCTCGGTGGCGAGGATCGACAGCGGGGCGTCGCCGAGGTTGCCGACGGTGTCGAGGTTGAGGTCGCCGAGGATGCCGGCGAGCGGCACCGGTGTCGGGTGCTTGACGTAGTGGCGCGAGCCGAGCAGGCCCGACTCTTCGCCGGTGAAGGCGACGAACACCACGGTGCGCGGCGGCGGGCGCGCGGCCACCTGCTTCGCCACCTCGATCAGCACCGCCACGCCGCTCGCGTTGTCGTCGGCGCCGGGGTGGATCTTGCCGATCGAGTCGGCGCGCGCGTCGGGCCAGCCGTAGCCGAGGTGGTCGTAGTGCGCGGTGACGAGGGCGGCTTCGCCGGCGAAGCGCGGATCGGTGCCGCGCACGACGCCGATGACGTTGCGCAGCTGCGTCTCCTTCTTGTCCGGGCCGCCGACCGCGCTGAACGTCTGGAACCAGCCGCCCGCCTCGGCGCCGGGAGCGAGCCCGGCGGCGGCGAACTGCTCGCGGATGTATTCGGCCGCAGCGTCGAGGCCGGGCGTGCCGAAGCCGCGGCCGTCGCGTTCGGGTGCGGCGAGCCAGTCGACATGGCGGCGCAGGGCGTCGGCGGAGAATACCGGCGGCGGTTCGGCGAGCGCGCGCCGGCGCGCGAGTTCGGGCAGTACCACCGGGGTGCCGGCCGGCTGCAGGTTCACCAGCAGCGGCGAATCGGCGGCGCGCCACTCGCCCTTGGCGACGTTGGCCGGCTCCTCGCCGGCGAAGGCGAGCCAGGAATACTTGCCGTAGTGGGGCAGCTTGCGGCCGAGGCCGGCGATCGCCGCGGGCGGATCGGCGGTGATCCAGCCGACGGCGAGTTTCGCGTCCGCCGGGTGGCGGCGCGTCAGCACGTGCGAGTGGCCGGCGAACGGCAGCTCTTTGCCGCCGACCGCGATGCCCGTGGTGCTGACCGCCAGGCCGAGGGATGGATCGCCCGCGAAGAGCTTCGCCGCAAACCGGTTGCCGCGGCCGAGCAGCCACACGCTGCGGTCGGCCGGCAGCGCCTTCAGTTCGGTGTCGGTGACGATCGTCAGCTCGCTCACCGGGCCCTGCCAGCCGGCGAGCATGCGCCGCCAGGCTTCGGCTTCGCCGGCGGGGGCCGACGGCAGCACTGCGGTCACGCGCGGGGCGCCGAGGATCTGGCCGATGCTCGGTGCGGTCTCGCGCGGATCGAGGATGCGGAAGACGTCGAAGGCCGGGTCCACGGCGACGCTGAGCGGCTGCGCGGTGGTGGCGATGCTGAAGCGCGTCGTCGCGGCGGCGCTCGTCACGGTCGCGGCGACCGGGCCGGCCGCGGTGGCGACGACCACCGGCACCTCGAGCGCGAACACCCCGCTCTGGCGCTGGCGCAGTTCGCCGGTGACCGTGTAGCCCTTGTCCGCCTTGTTCACGGTGACGCCGGCGACGACGAGGTCGGCGGCGCCGGGGCGGTCCACCCACTCGGTGAAGAAGCGGCCGAGGTCGCGTCCGCCGACGGCCTCGAACACGCCGCGCAGGTCGGTGAAGCCCGCGCGCCGGCCGCGGAACTCGCGGTAGAAGCGCGCCAGCGCCTTGCGGAAGGCGTCGTCGCCGAGCTGCAGGCGCAGCATGTGGAAGCCCATCAGCGTCTTGCCGTAGCCCACCGCTTCGGTGGCGGCGCTGTGGCGCGAGCGGAACTCGCGCAACGGGAAGTCGCCGCTGGTGGCGGCGTAGTCGCGGTACTTCTTCAGCACGTCGCGCCGGTACTCGGCGCCGCTGCCCTCGACTTCCTTCAGCAGGTGGTCGGCGAGGTAGGCGGTCAGGCCTTCGCACCAGTTGCCGGTGCCGTAGTCGACGTACACCGAGTTGCCCCACCAGTTGTGCAGGATCTCGTGCGGGTACGACGAGTTGAGGATGAACGGAAAGCGGATGATCTGCGGCCCGAGCAGCGTGTAGGAGGGCATGCCGTAGCCGGTTTCCCAGAAGTTCTCGACCAGCGCGAACTTCTGGTACGGGTACGGCCCGAGCAGCGCCTCGTACATGCGCAGGTAGCGGCTGGTGGCGTCGAGGTACTTGCCGGCGAGCGCGGGGTCGGGCTGGCGCAGGTAGACCTGGGCCTCGATGCGCCCGGCCGGCGCGGTGTAGGGCGTGAGCGGGCCGCCGGCGAGCGAGATCTCGTCGACCGGCGCGGGCGAGTGCCAGCGCGCCTCGCCGTCGGGTCCGCCGGAATCGCCGTCGCCCGGGGCGATGAGGTGCCAGCCCGCCGGCGTGTTGACGGTGAGCGTGTAGGTGACCAGCTCCGTTGCCTGCTTGCCGGTGAGCTGCGGATACCAGAGCGTCGAGCCGGCGAGATACACGCCCTGCGGATCGACGATGCCCGGGGTCTCGGAGAAGCTGCGCGCGTATTCCTCCGGACTGACCTCGGGCTGCATGTCGACGAGGCCCGCGTACGCGAGCCGGAACTGCGCCGTGCCGGCCGGCAGCGCCAGGCGGTAACGGGCCACGCCGCGCCGGCGTGCCATGGCCGCGCTGGTGCCGTTGATGCCGGAGAACGCCTCGTCGCCGGCCTGGGCCGGCAGCTTCGTCGCCGCCGGGCTGCTCGCGGTGAGGGTGAAGTTCCCGCCCAGCACGAATTCGATTTCCTGCCCCGCGAGCGCCGGTGGCAGCGTCACCCCGGCGTCGACCTGCAGCCGGTGGCTGGCCGGCTCGATCACTGCGCGCAGCTGGTAGTCCGGCCAGTCCGCTGCGCCTGCCGTGCCGGCCGCAGCCAGTCCGAGCAGCACGAGGACGACGTCGACGGTCGCGGCACGGGCATGCCCGGCCAGGGAGCGGGGAAGAAACATGGTGAGCCTCGGCAGATCGTTATGTAGCGTAGCCGCCAAGTCTGCCACGCCAGGCCGCCCCGGTGCCGCCCCCACCCTGCGTCATCGCGCCGCAGGGCACCGGTTCTCCTGCCCCCGCACCCCTGTGGGAGGGGCGCAAGCCCCGACCGGGGAGTCGCGACTCGCGTCGCTCCCACAGGGATTCGGGGTAGCCTCTTCTGTAGGAGGGGCGCAAGCCCCGACCAGCCGCGGCGCCAGTCGGTCAGGCCGCCCGGAAATCCCGGCCCGGGATCAACGCGGGCGCCGGGGCGAGGACGGGCGTGGACGCCCGGTGGTGGCTGGAGCCGAAACCCGACGGGATCGGCGCAGGCGCCGCCGGAACTCGGCGAAGTCCGCGGCATGGCCTTCGGCCTGCGACCAGCTTTCGAGCTTCGCCATGGGGATGCGGTGCGCCTGGGCGACCAGCAGCGCCTGCTCGAGGCCCTGCGTGTCGCGCCAGTGATAGAACGCGGCGAGACGGTCCTGCACACACTGCAGTGGCGTGAGGATCTGCAGGGTCCCCGCCGGGGTCGGCAGGCGCGACCACGTGCGCACGACCTCGTCGCCGACCGTGACCGGCCACGCGACGAACTCGACGACCAGCCGCGTCGCCGGATGAGTGAAATGGCGGCCGGAGCCCGGCACGAAGCCGAGCGTCGCCATGACCGCCGTCAGGTCGCGGCGCGACGCGGCGGTGACGAAGTCGAGGTCGTAGGAACGGTAGCGGTTGGCGGCGTGGATGGACACGGCGCTGCCGCCGGTCAGTACCGCCGTGATGCCGGCATCCGACAGGGCCTGGGAGACCTGTGCGGCCACGTTGCGCACCGTCGAGCGGGCCGTGATCGCCATCAGCGTGGCTTGCCGCTGCGGCGGGGGCGGCGGCGTGCGCCGGTGTAGGGCGCAGTCTGCTCCGGGGGCAGATGTTCCAGGACCACCTGCAACAGCTCCCGGAGCGGCGCGACGCAGACATGGCGCGGGTTCCAGCCATAGACCCGCGTGCGACCGAGCATCTGGCTCACCAGCAGGCCACCCAGCTCCAGCTTGCGCAGCTGCTTCTGGACTTCGCTGACGGGCATGTCGAACGCGCCGGCGATCTGGCGCCCGTACGCCTGCCCGTAGCGGTGCAGGAACAGGAGCACTCGTTCGGCGGCCAGGCTGCCCAGGACGGCTTCGAGCATGGCTGGCAGTATAACCTACTAAATAGGTTATGTGACCTATAAAAAAGGTATACATCATTCTGCTGTGGGAGGGGTGGCCTCTGCTCCCACAGGTTGAGGGAGGGTTCTGCTGTGGGATGGGCTCTTCTGTGGGAGGGGCGCAAGCCCCGACGACGGTTGAAGAGTCGCGACTGGCGTCGCTCCCACAGGGCCGGGGGGTGCGGGTGGCTCAGCGCTTGCGCCAGCGCTGCATCGAGCGTTCGTGGCAGGGCTGGAATTTCGCCTGGTCGACGTTGCGCTCCATGAGTTTCGCCAGGTACACCGGTGCGGTCAGCGGCGATTCGGCCCAGTGGATGTAGCGCCAGCCGGCGCTGGTTCGGCGCAGCAGCGCACTCACGCGCACGTCTTCGCCGATCGGGCGCCGGCCGATGATCTTCATCTCGAAATGCATCCACCAGGCTGCGAGCGCGAGGCCGGGCGCCGGGAACTTCACGTGGATGTCGCGCATCTCCTCGCGGATGCCCTGCACCGCGGGGCTCGGTTGCGCGGGGGCGAGGTAGGCACGCAGGCGTTCCCAGCCGATGAGCCAGTCGTCCTGTTCCTCGGCGAGGTAGAACGGCACAGGCTCCGCCGGATCCCAGAGCTCGAGTACGCGGGAGAATTCCTGCGAGTTCCACGCCTCGGCTGTGGCATGGATAACGGCGATCACCTCGACGCGGGTTGCATCGCCCGCGTCGGCTGCGGCGGGCGTAGCAGCGGGTGCGAGCGGTGCGAGCGTGGGTTCCACGCGCTGCTGGATCTTGCGGGGCGGCATCGGGACGCTTCCTCGGCCGGCTGGCGGGCGCCCATGATGCGCACCGGCGCGGGTGGCGTCCACACATGGGGAGTCGCGACTGGCGTCGCTCCTACAGGG
>CAUJIY010000075.1 GCA_963205295.1 Pseudomonadota bacterium | reverse complement strand
TGTCCGGCCGTACTCAGCAAGCTGTCAATGACAACCTTGCACGAACGACCAAGACGGCGTTGGTAGCGGGGGCAGGATTTGAACCTGCGACCTTCGGGTTATGAGCCCGACGAGCTGCCAGACTGCTCCACCCCGCACCGGAAGCGAGGCATGTTAACGGGCCGGCGGGGTCGTTGGCAATGGCCCTCCCGCCGGCGCCTGGGCCTCAGGACAGGACACGCCCACACAATTCGAGCAGGCCGCCCGGGAACAGGCCGAGCCCGACGACGACGGCGACGTTGGCGCTCACGAGCAGCCTCAGGTCGAGCGCCGGCTGCAACGGCACGTTCGCCGCAGCCGGTTCAAAGTACATCAGGCGGATGACCCGCAGGTAGTAGAACGCGCCAATCACCGAGAACAGGATGCCGACGAGCGCCAGCCAGAGCTGTCCGGCGTCCAGCAGGGCCGCGAGCACCCACCACTTGGCGTAGAAACCGACCAGCGGCGGGACGCCGATCATGCTCATCATGACCAGCAACATCAGCAGCGCGAACCACGGGTGGCGCCTGTTGAGGCCGCGGAAGTCATCGAGACTGTCCGCGTCACCTCCGGGACCGCAAAGCAGGAGCACGATGCCGAAGGCCGCCGCGGCCATGACGACGTAAACCACCGTATAGAACAATGCGGCCTGCACACCATCGGCGTCGCCAGCGACGAAACCGAGGAGTATGAAGCCCACGTGCGCGATCGCGGAGTAAGCCAGCATGCGCCGGATGTTGGCCTGGGCGATGGCGACGACATTGCCGATGCCGAGCGACAACACTGCCAGCGCGGCGAGAATGAGTTGCCAGTCGGCCTGCATCGGATCAAGGGCGTCGAGCAGCACGCGCAAGGCGAGCGCAAACGCTGCGATCTTCGGTACGGTGGCGACGAACAGCGTGACACAGGCAGGCGCGCCTTCGTAGACATCGGGCACCCACATGTGGAACGGGACCGAGCCGAATTTGAACGCGACACCGATCAGGATGAAGCACAGCCCGACCAGCGCAGCGGTCCGCCCTTCGCTGCCCGCAAGCGCGCTGGCCACCCCGGCAAAATCGATGTGGCCCGTCACGCCATAGACGATCGAGATGCCGTAGAGCAGGCAGGCCGAGGCTATGGCGCTGAGGACGAAATATTTCATGGCAGCCTCGGCGCCGCGGGTCGAGTCACGCTCGAATGCCACCATGCCGTAGAGGGCCAGCGACAGCGTCTCAAGGCCGAGATACACCATCAGGAAACTGCCCGAGGACACCATCACGATCACGCCCAGCACGGCAAACAGGCCGAGGGTGTAGAAATCTCCGGCTTCGAGCCGGCGATCCTGCAGGTATGCGCGACTGTAGACGAAGGCCGCCGCAGCGAAGGCGAACACGACCAGCTTGAGCAGGCGTGCCAGTGGATCGAGCACGAAGGCGCCGCCCGGACCGATGGCCGTGGCCGCCGGATCCACGGTGGCCGTCGTCCAGGCGGCAATCACCAGGGTGGTCATGGCGAGCAGGTAGGTCACGTCCCGGGACCGGCCGCCGCCGAACAGGCCACCGAGAAGGACCAGGCACAGCCCCAGACCGACCACGATCTCGGGCAGTGCTATCGAGGCGAACGCCAGCATAGGGTTGCTCATAGCTTCGACTGGATGATGTGGTTGGCCAGGTTATCGACCGAGGCCGTCATGACGTCGACGAGCGGGCCCGGCCAGAGCCCCAGCGTCAGCACACCGGCTGCGATCAGTGCCAGCACGAGGAACTCACGTGCGTCGAGATCCTGCATTCCGGCCACACCTTCGTTCGCCACCGGCCCGAATACCACCCGTTTCACCAGCCACAGCGTGTAGGCCGCACCGGTCACCAGGGTGGTCGCCGCAAGGAACGCATACCAGAAATCGGCCTGGAAGCTGGCGAGCACGACGAGAAACTCACCGACGAAGCCCGATGTGCCCGGCAACCCGGCATTGGCCATCGCGAAAAGCACCAGGAAGGTTGCGAACCGCGGCATCGTGTTGACGACACCACCGTAATCGCTGATCTGGCGGCTGTGCAGCCGGTCGTAGAGGACACCGACGCACAGGAACAGCGCTCCGGAAACGAATCCGTGGGAGATCATCTGCACCATGCCGCCGGTTATCCCCATGGCGATGCCGGGCACCGCGCCCGTGCGCCCGACGATGCTCCAGGCCAGGAAGAAGCCGAGCGTGACGAAACCCATGTGTGCAATCGAGGAGTAAGCGATGAGCTTCTTCATGTCCTGCTGGACCAGCGCCACCAGGCTGATATAGACGATCGCCACCAGCGACAGGCCGATCACGACGAACGCCAGCGATCCGGATGCATCGGGCGTTATCGGCAGGCTGAACCGGACAAAGCCGTAGCCGCCCATTTTCAGGAGCACCGCCGCCAGGATGACCGAGCCGCCGGTGGGCGCTTCGACGTGGGCGTCGGGCAGCCAGGTGTGCACCGGCCACATCGGCACCTTGACCGCAAACGCCACGAGGAACGCCAGGAAGATCCAGATCTGCTCGTTCATCGAGAGCGGCAGCGCGTGGAAATCGAGAATGCTGTAGCTGCCCGCCTGCAGGTAGAGGTAGATCAGCGCCACCAGCATGAACACCGAGCCAAGGAAGGTGTATAGGAAAAACTTGATCGTCGCGTAGACCCGACGCTCACCGCCCCAGACCCCGATGATGATGAACATCGGAACCAGCATGGCTTCCCAGAACACGTAGAACAGCAACGCATCGAGAGCCGCGAACACGCCGATCATGAGCCCTTCGAGGATCAGGAAAGCCGCCAGGTACTGCGCCTGGCGTTCCTTGACGGACTCCCAGCCGGCGATCACGACCAGAGGCGTCAGGAAGGTCGTCAGCAGGATCAGCGGCATCGAGAAGCCATCGACGCCAAGGAAATACTCGACGCGAAACAGGGGAATCCAGGGCAGCCGTTCAACGAACTGCATCTGCGCGGTGGCCGGTTCGAACCCGGTCCAGAGCGGCAGGCTCATGGCGAACGTCGCCACGGCGACGGCGAGCGCCAGCCAGCGATATACCCGCAGCCCTCCCGCCTGCGCTTCGCGACCACCGCCAGCGGCCAGCACCGCGACACCCCCGGCAATCGGCAACCAGACCAACAGCGACAGAATGCCCACTCGATCTCCCCGCCCGGTGGCCTCAGCCCCGGCTCAAAACCCAGGCCAGCAGCACGGACAGGCCAACGACCATCGCGAAAGCGTAGTGGTAGAGATACCCGGTCTGCAGCTGCCGCATGACGCCCGAGCACCAGCCCACCAGACGGGCGCTCCCGTTGACGAACGCGCCGTCGATCACCGCTACGTCACCGCCCTTCCAGAGCACGCGCCCAATGCCACGCGCACCTCGCGCCAGGACCTTTTCGTTGAAATCGTCGAAGTAGTACTTGTTGACCAGGATCCGGTACGGCAGGTCGAGCACGCGGCGGATGCGCTCCGGCAGCCCCGGCCGGTAGAGATAGGCGAACCACGCCACGGCGACCCCCGCGAGCGACAGCGCAACAGGCAGGCTCAGCATGCCGTGCAGCAGGAAGCCGCCCGGGCCGTGGAACTCGCGGCCGAGTTGCGCCAGCACGTCGTGCGGGGGGGCCACGGCAATCGCCGGGCCGAAGTAATCCCCGAACACGACCGGGCCTAGCGTGAACCACCCGATCGCGAACGACGGGATCGCAAGCAGGATCAGCGGCACGGTGATGACCCACGGCGACTCGTGGGCGTGCTGCCGGGTATGCTCGTCCATGCGTTCGTTCCCGTGAAACACCAGGAAGAACATCCGGAACGAGTACAGCGCCGTTACGAAGACCCCTATCAGCAGGCAGCCGGCGGCGTACCCAGACCCCGGGATCGTGGCCGCTTCCACGGCTTCGATCAGCGCGTCTTTCGAGAAAAAGCCGGCGAACCCGGGGAATCCGATCAGTGCCAGCGACCCGACCAGGCTCGTCCAGTAGGTCACCGGCAGGTAACGGCGCAGCCCGCCCATGCGCCGGATGTCCTGCTCGTGGTGCAGCGCAACGATCACCGAACCTGCCGCCAGAAACAGCAGCGCCTTGAAGAAGGCGTGGGTCATCAGGTGGAAAATGCCGGCGGCGTATGCCGATGCACCGAGCGCCGTCGTCATGTAGCCGAGCTGAGACAGTGTCGAATACGCCACCACGCGCTTGATGTCGTTGACGACCACACCCATGAAACCCGTGAACAACGCAGTCGTCGCGCCGATCACCATGACCGTCGTCAGCGCGACCTCGGACTGCTCGAACAGCGGCGACATGCGTGCGACCATGAACACGCCTGCCGTGACCATCGTGGCCGCGTGAATGAGGGCGGAGATCGGCGTCGGGCCCTCCATCGAGTCCGGCAGCCAGACGTGCAGCGGCATCTGGGCTGACTTGCCCATCGCCCCGACGAACAGCAGCAGGCAGGCGACCGTCGCCACCGACCATGGGCTTCCCGCGAACACTTCAATGGTCTGCGCACCCAGTTCCGGTGCGCGCCCGAAGACCGTCGCGAAATCCAGGCTCCCCGTATAGGCCAGCACCGTGGCAATCCCGAGCAGGAAGCCGAAATCGCCGATGCGATTGACGAGAAACGCCTTCAGGTTGGCGAAGATGGCGGTCGGACGCGTGTACCAGAATCCGATCAGCAGGTACGACACCAGGCCCACGGCTTCCCAGCCGAAGAACAGCTGCATGAAGTTGTTCGACATCACCAGCATCAGCATGGCGAAGGTGAACAGCGAGATGTAGCTGAAAAAGCGCTGGTATCCCGGATCCTCGTGCATGTAGCCGATGGTGTAGACGTGCACCATCAGGGACACAAACGTCACCACGACCATCATCAGCGCGGTCAGCCGGTCGACGAGGAACCCGACCTCCATGCGCACCCCGTCGGTCACCAGCCAGGTGTAGACCGGTTCATTGAATACCGTGCCAGTCGCCAGGGTGTCGCGCAGCACCAGCAGCGACATCGCGAACGAGGCGCCGACCGCCAGGATGGTGACGGTGTGGCCCCCGGCACGTCCGATCAGCCGGCCACAGAGGCCTGCTATCAGCGCCGCGATCAATGGGCAGAGGACGATGGCAAGGTAGATATTGCTCACTGATCAGCCCCGCAGTACGTCGAGTTCCTGCACGTTGATACTGCGGCGCGTCCGGAACAGCACCACGAGAATGGCCAGCCCGATCGCCGACTCTGCAGCCGCCACCGTCAACACGAAAAACACGAAGACCTGCCCGGTGGTATCGCCCATGAAGCGCGAGAGCGCAATGAAGTTGAAATTCACCGCGAGCAGCAGTAACTCGACGCACATCAGCAGGAGAATGACGTTCTTCCGGTTGATGAATATGCCGGCCACGCTGATGCCGAACAACACGGCCGACAGGCTGAGATAGTGCGTGAGCGAAATCATGGCTCGGTCTCCGCCGGAACCTTCACGAGCCGTACGCGGTCCTCACGGCGCACCTTGACCTGTGCGGCCACGTCCTGCGTCCGCAGGCCGGGGCGGCTGCGCAGCGTCAGCATGATCGCGACGACGATCGCGAGCAGCAGGATGAACGCCGCGAGCTCGAACTCGAACACATAGTCCCCGTAGAGGGCGAGGCCGATTTCGCGGGTGTTGCTGTGGCCCGCGGGATTCGTGACCAGCGGTGCCGTCACCGGCAGCCCGGACTGCTTCGCCCAGATCACCGCGAGCAGCTCGAAGACCACGATGCCGGCGACGATGGCGCCGATTGGCGCATAGCGCGTGAAACCTTCGCGGGCGGCAGCGATGTTCACGTCGAGCATCATGACTACGAACAGGAACAGGACCATGACGGCCCCGACGTACACCAGCACCAGCACGATGGCGAGGAACTCCGCCTCGAGCAGCAGCCAGAGCACCGCACTGGTGACGAAGGCGAGGACCAGGAAGATGGCCGAGTACACGGGATTTCTGGCGGTGATGACACCGATGCCCGCACCGACGAGCACGGTGGCCAGGAACCCGAAGATGATCATCGTAATCATGCAGGCATTCCGTCGTCCGGCGCTTACCGGTAGGGTGCGTCCGCGAGCTTGTCGGCGGCGATCATGGCTTCGTACCGATCGCCCACGGCCAGCAGCTTGTCCTTCGTCATGATGTTCTCGCCCCGGTTCTCCATGTGGTACTCCAGGATCCGGGTCTCGACGATCGCATCCACCGGGCACGCTTCCTCGCAGAAACCGCAGTAGATGCACTTGAACAGGTCGATGTCGTAGCGCGTGGTGCGCCGCGTGCCGTCAGCGGCCACGTCCGATTCGATCGTGATCGCCGCTGCGGGGCACACCGCCTGGCAGAGCTTGCAGGCAATGCAGCGCTCCTCCCCGTTCGGGTAGCGGCGCAGGGCATGCAGGCCACGAAATCGGGGCGACTGCGGGGTCTTCTCCTCGGGATACCGGATCGTCACCTTGCGCACGAAGAGGTTGCGCAGCGTGACCCGCAGGCCGACCAGAAGGTCCCACAGCGAGAGGGTCTTGATCACCGAGGCAATGCTGTTCATGTTCAGGCGCTCCAGGGCCCGATCCGGGCCACGACCATGGCACCTTCGACCAGAATCCAGACAAGCGTGACGGGAATGAAGACCTTCCAGCCGAGACGCATGATCTGGTCGTACCGGTAGCGGGGAAAGGTCGCCCGGAACCACAGGAAACAGAACACGAAGAATGCCATCTTCAGGGCGAGCCAGCCGAGCGACGGCCAACGCAGGAACTCGAGCACCGTGCCATCGAGCACGGCGAATGCAGGTCCGGCCAGGAACGACTCCCAGCCGCCGAAAAACATCACCGCGGTGAGCGTCGCGATGAGAATCATGTTGGCGTACTCGGCGAGGAAGAAGATCGCGAAGGTCACGCCGGAGTACTCGACGTGGAATCCGGCAACGATCTCCGACTCACCTTCCGCAACGTCGAATGGCGCCCGGTTGGTCTCTGCCACGCCGGAGATGAAATAGACCAGGAACAGCGGGAACAACGGCAGCCAGAACCAGCTCAACACCCCGCCGGCCTGGCGCGCGACGATTTCGCCGAGGTTCAGGCTGCCACCGGCCATCAGCACGCCGACCAGCGCAAAACCCATGGCGATCTCATAGGCCACCATCTGCGCTGCCGAGCGCATGGCGCCGAGAAACGCATATTTCGAGTTCGAGGCCCAGCCGGCCAGGATCACGCCATAGACGGACAGGGACGTCAGGGCCAGCACGTACAGCAGCGCGGCGTCGATTTCCGCGATGGCGAACCCGGGAAACAACGGAATCACGGCCCAGGCCGCGAGCGCGGGCACGATGGAAAGCAGCGGTGCCGCCAGGAACAGGAAGCGGTCGGCGTTGGCCGGCACCACGACTTCCTTGACGATCATCTTGATCGTGTCGGCAAACGGCTGGAGCCACCCGCCAGGACCGACCCGGTTCGGCCCGATGCGGTTCTGCATGTACCCGATCACCTTGCGCTCGATGTAGGTGAGGAAGGCAACACACAGGATCAGCACCACGACCAGCGGCACGATCTGCAGCGCGATCGTGACCAGGGTCACCACGGTCGACCGCGGCGGCTCGGGCAGGAATGCCAGGAGACTGTCGATGAACTCGTACATCAGCGGACCTGCTGCCGCAACGGTCTGCCGACTTCAGGACCAGCCAGCACCGCACCCGCCTGCTGCAGCGCCGACGCCCGGCGTACCGTACCGTCCACCCGATAGATCGGCACGTCGAGGTCAGACAGGCCGACGGGAGACTCCGCATCCCGGATCGTCAGCGCCACCGCCGTCGGGGCGGTGCCCGGCACCGTTGCTTCGACCAGTTGCTGCAGTTCCTGTCGCACGGCTTCGGCTGTCGGGTAATCCGAACCGGACACGCCCAGCCGATTGGCGAGTACGCGCAGGACCTTCCAGGCGGGTCGTGCAGCACCCACCGGACGGGCGGCGGCATCGAAACCCTGCCAGCGGCCCTCGGCATTGACGAAGGTTCCCGCCGTCTCGAAAGCAGTGCCGACCGGCAGCAGCACGTCGACATGCTGGCGCAGCCACTCCGAGGTGTACGGTGTGAACGCAACCACGAACTTTCCTGGTGCGCTCCATCCGGACGCGAGTGCCGGCGCGGCGCAGTCCTCGTCGGGTTCGACGCCGAGCAGGAGCGTACAGGCTGGCGGAGCCACGCCCATCCGGCCCGCATCGGCGCCCGGCTTCGGACGCGCCATGCCGCCAGGACCACGGTGCGGCAGCACTCCTGCCAGGGACAGGCCGGCCGCGTTGGCGCCTTCGGTCATCTCACCGACCGACGCCCCTGTCAGACGGGCGAGCTCGCCGGCCAGAGCCCGGATCACGGCGAACTGCGGGTGGCGCAGTGCGAGCTGGCCGAGCAGGATCGCTTTGCCCGGCGCGTCGCGCAGCTGCTGCACCAGCGCGCGATGGTGCTCGGTTGGTGCCGGAGCCTGTGCGCACACATCGGCCACGCTTGCCGCCAGCGCCTGGTCGCCGGCAGCGCGCACGACGCTCGCAAGCTGTCGCCAGAAATCGCCCGGTTCGCCCTCCAGGTACTGGCCTGCCGGGAACAGGAGCGGATAACGCGCCGGGTTGATGAAATGCACGCCGGCGCCGCGCAGCGCCGCCTTGCGCACGCGATGGGCAAGCAACGGCACCTCGTGGCGCAGGTTGGAGCCGACGATCAGCAGCTGCCCGAGACGCTCGACGTCATCGATCGCCATGCCCAGCCCGGGCATCCGCGGTTCGCCCTCCTGGCCGCGAAAATCCCGGCGCCGCAGGCGGTAATCGATGCTCGAACTGCCGAGGTGATCCATCAGGCGGGCGAGAAGATAGCCCTCCTCCACGGTCGCATTCGGTGACACCAACGCGCCGATCGACGGCCCGCCGTGACTGTGCGCGGAGTCGGCCAGGCGCATGGCCACCAGCGCCAGCGCCTCGTCCCATTCGACGCCACGCCAGCCGCTTCCCTCGCGCACCATCGGCTGTTGCAGCCGGTCGCTGCTGTACAGGCCCTGGTAGGCGAAGCGATCCCGATCGGAGAGCCAGTTCTCGTTGATGGCCGCGCAATCCCGCGGCACCACGCGCTTGACCCGGCCGTCCATGACATGCACGTGGACCTGCGAGCCCAGGCAGTCGTGCGGCGCGATGGCGGCGTGCTGGGACATTTCCCAGGCGCGCGCCGCAAAGCGAAATGGCTTGCTCGTCAGTGCGCCGACTGGGCACAGGTCGATGATGTTGCCGGACAATTCGTGCGCCATCGCCCGCTCGATGTAGGGCGAGATCTCGACACGATCCCCGCGCCCGATGGTGCCAAGCTCCTGGAACCCGGCAATCTCCTGCGTGAAGCGCACGCAGCGGGTGCAGTGGATGCACCGGGTCATCTCGGTGGCGATCAGCGGGCCAATGTTCTTGTCGCTGACGACGCGCTTGCGCTCGACGAAGCGTGACACATCGCGACCGAAGCCCATCGCCAGGTCCTGCAGCTCGCACTCACCGCCCTGGTCGCAGATGGGACAGTCGAGCGGATGGTTGATAAGCAGGAACTCCATCGTCGCCTTCTGGGCCCCGATCGCCTTCTCCGACCGGGTGTGGACCTTCATGCCCGGCGTGACCGGCGTGGCGCAGGCCGGCATCGGCTTCGGCGCATTCTCGACTTCGACGAGGCACATGCGGCAGTTGGCCGCGATCGACAGCTTGTCGTGGTAGCAGAATCGCGGGACGTAGACGCCCACGGCATCGGTCACTTCGATCAGCATCTGGCCAGGGCGCGCCTCGACGTCGCGGCCGTTGACCTGGATGGTGCATTTGTCCTGGCTCATGAGTCTCGCCACGGGGCCGTCAGGCGGCCTCCGGCTGCGCCTCCACGATCGACCGGCCACCGTTGGCCACCATGTACTCGAACTCGTGGCGGTAATGGCGGAGAAAGCTCTGGACGGGCCAGGCAGCAGCGTCGCCGAAGGCACAGATCGTATGACCCTCGATGCGATTGGCCACCTCAAGCAGCAGCCCGAGGTCCTCCTGCCGGCCGCGCCCCTCGACGATCCGCGTGAGCACGCGATGCAGCCAGCCCGTCCCCTCGCGGCAGGGCGTGCACTGCCCGCAGGACTCGGCGTGATAGAAGCGGCTGACCCGCCGCAGCGTCGACACCATGCAGGTCGTGTCGTCCATGACGATCATCGCACCGGTACCGAGCGCGGAACCTGCCGCCTTCACCGATCCGTAATCCATCGTGACGTCCATCATCACGCGGCCCGGCACGACCGGCACGGAGACGCCGCCGGGGATCACCGCCTTGAGTTCCCGCCCATCCCGCACCCCGCCCGCGATCTCCAGCAGGTCGCGGAATGGAATGCCGAGCGGCAGTTCGTAGTTGCCCGGCCGGTTGACGTGCCCCGAGACGGAAAAAATCATCGTGCCGCCGGAATCCTTCGGGCCGAGGTCGCTGAACCACTGTGGCCCGTTGCGCAGGATCGACGGCACGGAGGCGAAGCTCTGCGTGTTGTTGATGGTGGTGGGTTTGCCGAACAGGCCCTTGTTGGCCGGAAATGGCGGCTTGAACCGCGGGCGTCCGGGCTTGCCCTCCAGCGATTCGAGCAGGCCGGTCTCTTCGCCGCAGATATAGGCGCCGGCACCGACGAACGCGTGGAGATCGAAATCGATGCCGGAACCACGGATGTTGCGACCGAGCAGGCCGGCCTGGTACGCCTCGGCCAGCGCGGCCTCGAAGCGTGGAATCGGCTCATCGAGGAACTCGCCGCGAATGTAGTTGTAGCCCACGGTAGCATTCATGGCGTAGCCGCCGATGGCCATGCCCTCGATCACCGCATGTGGGTTGTAACGCAGGATGTCGCGGTCGTGGCAGGTTCCGGGTTCGCTTTCGTCGGAATTGCACACGACGTATTTCTGCATGGGTTTGTCCCGCGGCATGAAGCTCCACTTCACGCCAGTCGGGAATCCGGCTCCGCCACGGCCACGCAGGCCTGAAGCCTTGACGGTCTCGATCACCTGCTCGCGGCTCCATTTGCCAGCCAGCACCTGCTCCCAGGCCTGGTAGCCGCCAAGCTGGCGGTAGGTCTCCAGGCTCCACGGCCGTTCGTGACCGAGCGTGGCAAAGCAGACCAGGTTCTGTGGGTAGGCGGTGGTCATTCGAGTGCGTCCAGGATCTCGTCGACCCGGGCAGGCGTCAGGTTCTCGTGAAACCGGTGGTCGACCATCATCATCGGTGCCCCGGTACATGCGGCGAGGCACTCCTCTTCTTTCTTGAGGTAGATGCGCCCGTCCGAGGTGCTCTCGCCGACACGGATCCCAAGCCGTTTCTCGACATGGGCCAGGAGCTTTTCGCCGCCACGGAGCATGCAACAGATGTTGGTGCACACCGACACACTGTGGCGCCCCACTGCACGGGTCTCGAACATCGAGTAAAACGCGGCCACCTCGAAAACCTGCACTGGCGGCAGCCCCAGATAGCTCGCCACGGCTTCCATCAGCTCCTGCGTGAGATACCCATGGTTCTGGTGCTGTGCAGCGTGCAGCGCCCCGATGACGGCCGAGCGTTGCTGGCCCACGGGAAAGCGGGCGACCCAGCGGTCGATCTCGGCGCGCGTGTGCGCCGACAGCACGTCCTGGCTGACTTCCTGCATCGGGTTTCCCTTAACGGTCGATCTCGCCGAAGACGACGTCCTGGGTGCCGATCACCGCGACGACATCGGCCAGCATATGTCCACGCACCATCTCGTCCATCGCCGCGAGGTGCGCGAACCCCGGCGCCCGCACCTTGAGCCGGTAGGGCTTGTTGGCGCCATCGGCGACCAGGTAGACGCCGAACTCCCCTTTCGGGTGCTCCACCGCGGCGTAGACCTCGCCCGGCGGAACGGTGTAGCCCTCGGTGAACAACTTGAAGTGATGGATCAGCGACTCCATGTCGCGTTTCATCACCTCCCGCGTGGGTGGTACGACCTTGTGGTCGTCGATCATTACCGGACCCGGATTGGCGCGCAGCCAGCGCACGCACTGCTGGATGATGTGGTTTGACTGGCGCAGTTCCTCCATGCGCACGAGGTAGCGGTCATAGCAATCGCCATTGACCCCGACCGGAATGTCGAAATCCAGGTCGGCGTATACCTCGTATGGCTGCTTCTTGCGCAGATCCCAGGCGACGCCCGAGCCGCGCAGCATCGGGCCCGTGAAACCGAGCTGCATCGCGCGTTCCGGCGTGACGACGCCGATGTTGACGGTACGCTGTTTCCAGATCCGGTTGTCCGTCAGCAACGCCTCGTAGTCATCGACGCGACCCGGGAACTGCGCGGTGAACGCCTCGATGAAGTCGAGCAGCGAGCCCGCCCGCGCCTCGTTCTGGCGTTTCAGTTCCTGCCCGGAGCGCCAGCGCGACTCCTGATATTTCGGCATGCTGTCCGGCAGGTCGCGATAGACGCCGCCCGGCCGGTAGTACGTGGCGTGCATGCGCGTACCGGAGACCGCCTCGTAGCAGTCCATCAGGTCCTCGCGCTCGCGAAAACAGTACAGGAACATCGTCATCGCGCCGATGTCGAGACCATGGCAACCGAGCCAGAGCAGGTGGTTCAGGATGCGCGTGATCTCGTCGAACATGACGCGAATGTACTGGGCCCTGACCGGCGGCCTGATCCCGAGCAGCTTCTCGATGGCGAGCACGTAGCCGTGCTCGTTGCACATCATGGACACGTAGTCGAGCCGGTCCATGTAGCCGATGCTCTGGTTGTAGGGCTTCGTCTCAGCCAGTTTCTCGGTACCCCGGTGCAGCAATCCGATGTGCGGATCGGCCTTCTGGATGACCTCGCCATCCATCTCGAGCACCAGGCGCAGGACGCCGTGCGCTGCCGGATGCTGCGGGCCAAAATTGATCGTGAACTGCTGGAACTCAGCCATTGCGCTGCGGGCCTTTCAGCACCGGCTCGTAGCGATGGTCATCGCGGATGGTACGTGGCACCAGCACACGCGGCTCGATCGTCACCGGTTGGTACACGACCCGGCCGCGGTCGGCGTCATAGCACACCTCGACGTTGCCGCTCGTGGGAAAGTCCTTGCGGAACGGATGCCCGATGAAGCCGTAGTCCGTGAGCAGCCGGCGCAGATCCGGATGCCCCTCGAAGAGGATACCGAACAGGTCGAAGGCCTCGCGTTCGAACCAGTCGGCCGACTGCCAGATGCCGATCAGCGACGGCACCACCGGCGGGTTGTCAGGTCCGGTAAACGTGCGCAGACGCAGGCGCAGGTTGTGGCGGATCGATAGCAGGTGATAGACGACGGCAAATCGCCGCGGATCGAACACCGCATCGTCCTCGGGCACGATGACGGGGCGCTCGGCCGCACGGCTGAAGCCGCTGTGGGAAGCATCGTTCGTTTCCCACTCGTCACGGCCATAGCTCAGGTAATCGACCCCACAAAGATCGATCAGGGTCTCGAAGCTGAACTCCGGATCGTCGCGCAGCGTGCGCGCGACGTCCCGCAGCACCTCACCGGCGACTTCGAACGTGACCTCGCCGGCAGTGCCCGGCACAGCGGTCACGGCACTGCCGAACCGGGCGGCAATCCGGGAGGCGAGAGCTTCGTGGCGGGTGGTCATCGTGCTAGCGGACGAATCTGCTCGTGCGGCGGATCTTGTTCTGGAGCTGGATCAGGCCGTACAGGAGCGCCTCGGCCGTGGGCGGACAGCCCGGCACATAGACATCCACCGGTAT
>CAUJIY010000074.1 GCA_963205295.1 Pseudomonadota bacterium | reverse complement strand
CTCGTCGCCGACGTCCCAGTAGCGGCGCGACACGATGTTGTGCAGGAGCGCGCGGTAGTGCAGGACCGGCAGGTCGAAGCCGCCACCGTTCCACGACACCAGATCGGGTGTGTAGCGGTCGATGCCGTCGAAGAAGCGCTTGACGAGATCGCGCTCGTCGCTGTCGACGGTACCGAGGCTCACCACCTTCAGCTCGTCGGCGCGGCGCATGACCACAGCGATTGCCACCACGCGGTGCTGGTACAGCGGCAGGAAATCGGTGCCGGTGGCCTGCATCTGCTGGAGGGCCATGGCGCGGGCGACGTCTTCGTCGTCGATACCCTCCAGGCCGTACAGCCGGCGTCCGAGCGCCACGTCGGGAACGGTCTCGATGTCGAAGGCGAGGGTCGTCGTCATGTGCCTGCCCGTGCGCCCGCCATCAGCACCACGACCGCGACCACCAGGCCGGCTTCGTCCGACAGGGTCAGGTGCCCACCGCCGATGCCAAGTTCGGCGCAGCGCTGCTGCCCGCGGGGCGAGAACACGATCTCCGGCCGGCCACGCGGGTCGGGGATGACGCCGGTGTCACGGATCCACATGCCGTGGGCGAAGCCAGTGCCCATGGCCTTGACGACCGCTTCCTTCGCGGCGAAGCGCATGGCGAGGAAGCGCACCGGCCGGCGCGCCTTCGCGAACAGTGCGAGTTCCTGCGGCATCAGCAGCCGCTCGACGAAACGTGTGCCGAAGCGCTGGTAGGCCTGCGCCACGCGCTCGACCTCGAGGATGTCGGTGCCGATACCGAAGATCATGCGCCGCGCGCGGCGAGCATGAGCCGCTTCATTTCGGCCACGGCCGCGGCGAAGCCGTCGAACAGGGCGCGAGCGACGATGGCGTGGCCGATGTTGAGCTCGTTGATTGCGGCGATGGCGGCCACCGGCTGCACGTTCTGGTAGTTGAGCCCGTGGCCCGCGTGGACTTCGATACCGAGGCTGTTCGCATGGCGCGCCGCGCGCCGCACACGCTCGAGTTCACGCCCGCGCCCGGCGCCGTCGGCCGCTTCCGCGTAGCGGCCGGTGTGCAGCTCGACCACGCCGACGCCGGCGGCACGGCAGGCGTCGAGCTGGCGCTCGTCCGGATCGATGAAGGGCGCCACGCGGATGCCGGCCTGCGCCAGCCGCTCGCTCGCGGAGCGCACGCGGGCGAGGTCGCCGGCGACGTCGAGGCCGCCCTCGGTGGTCAGCTCGGCACGCCGCTCCGGCACCAGGCACACGTCGGCCGGCCGCAGGCGCTCGGCGATGGCGATGACTGGCTCGGCCAGCGCCATCTCGAGGTTCATGCGCGTCTGCAGGGTGCGCGCCAGCACCTCGAGGTCCCGCTCCTGGATGTGGCGGCGGTCCTCGCGCAGATGCACGGTGATGCTGTCGGCACCGGCCTGCTCGGCGAGCCACGCCGCCATCACGGGGTCCGGATAGCGCGTGCCGCGCGCCTGGCGCAGGGTGGCGACGTGGTCGACGTTGACGCCGAGTTGAATGGTGCCTGACATGGGTGGGTGGGCCGCTCAGCGACCCGCGCCGGGGCGGGTCCGGGTGGCGCATGATGGCACTGCCGCCGGCGCACGCGCAACGTGAGGCCGGTACGGCCTCAGCGCTTCATGGCCGCAAACACCTGCCGCGTACGCAGCGGCCGGCCGCCCAGGTGGTGATCGAGCACGGCGCGCAGCAGGCGGCGCGCCGCCGCCAGGCAGGCAGGGTCATCAAAGCAGCCGGCGCCGATCGCGAGCAGCTCGGCGCCGCTGAAGACCGCGCTGGCTGGCGCAGCGGCCGCCGCCGGCAGCGGGCCGCGTTCCACCACGTACTCGTAGCGCACCGCGGGCTCGAGCGGAGCACCATCGCCCGCGTCGTGTTCGAGGATCAGGCCGTAGCCGCTCTCGGCGAGCAGCTCGACCTCGAAGGCGCGCAGCACCGGCTCCGGCCCGCCGTTCCCGGCGAGGCCCGCAACCGCGGTGGCATAGGTGGCGAACAGCCGCGGGTGGGGATCGCCCCGGTGCAGGAAGCGCAGCACCAGTTCGTTGACGTAGAAACCGGCCATGAGGGCGGTGCCCTGCAAGGCGGCCGGCATGCCCGCCGGTTCGGCAGCCTGCAGCGTCATCAGCCCCCCGCCCCGGCCGTACCACGACACGACCAGCGGCTGGAATGGCTGCAGCAGCGCGCGCCAGGCCCCGCTGCCCCGGCGCATGCCGCGCGCCACCACGCTCGACACGCCGTGTCCCTGCGTGAACAGGTCGAGGATGGCACTGGTCTCCCGATAGGCGCGGGCGTGCAGCACGAAGGCCGGCTCGAGCGTCACCCGCTCCATCGCCGTCAGTCCCGGATGTCGTAGCCGAGCTGGCGCAGCGCGCGCTCGTCGTCGGCCCAGTTGCGGCGGACCTTGACGTGGGTCTGCAGGAAAACCCTACGCCCGAGCAGCTGCTCGATCTCCAGGCGCGCACCGGTGCCGATGGCCTTGAGGGTGGCGCCACCGCGGCCGATCACGATCGGGCGCTGCGACTCCTTGGCGACCCAGATGAGCGCATCGATGTTGACGCCGCCGCCGGCGTCCTCGACCGCGGTCACCTCCACCGCCACGCCGTAGGGCACCTCGCTCTTCAGCGCCGCCATCAGTTGTTCACGGATGAGTTCGCCGATGCGGAAGTCACGGCCGCGATCGGTGGTCATGCCCTCCGGGTAGAAGCGCTCACCGGCCGGCAGGTGGCTCTGCACCACGTCGAGGAGCGTCGCCAGGTTCTCGCCAGCCAGGGCCGAGACCGGCACGATCGCGGCAAAAGCGCCCCGTCCCTCCAGGCGCGCCAGCAGCGGCAGCAGTTTCGACTTCGGTCGCACCAGGTCCGCCTTGTTCACCACCAGGACCACCGGCGCCTTGCAGCCCGCGAGGCGCCCGAGCACATGCTCGTCGCCGGGACGCCAGCCCGTCGCCTCGATGACGAAGAGCACGACGTCGGCATCGGCGAGCGTACCGGCTGCGGCCCGGTTCATGGTGCGGTTGATGAGCTTGCCGGGCCGCGCCTGCAGGCCGGGCGTATCGATGAACACCATCTGGCTGTCGGCGCGGCTGCGGATGCCGACGACGCGGTGCCGGGTGGTCTGCGGGCGGGCCGTGACGATGCTGATCTTCTCGCCGACCAGTGCGTTGACCAGCGTCGACTTGCCGGCGTTCGGCCGGCCGACGACCGCGACGAAACCCGCGCGAAAGTCGCTCATGCCGGCTCGCCGCGCAGCCGGGCCAGGGCGCGGGCCGCCGCGTCCTGCTCGGCGAGGCGCCGGCTCGTGCCGTGGCCGCCGATCGTCAGATCGAGCGCCTCCACCGTGCAGACCACCTCGAAGGTCTGGGCATGCGGGGCGCCGACGACCGTGGTCACCGTATAAGCCGGCGGTGCCAGGCCCTGTCCCTGCAGCCATTCCTGCAGCCGGGTCTTGGGATCGGTGAGTTCATCCTCGCCCGGGAGCGCGCTGAGGCGCGTGGCGAAGAGCGCGAGGATCACCCGTTCCGCAGCCGGCGTGCCGCCATCGAGCCACACGGCGCCGAACAACGCTTCCAGGGCATTGGCGAGGATCGAGGCCCGCTGGTGCCCGCCGGTACGAGCCTCGCCGCTGCCGAGGCGGACCAGGGAGCCCAGCCCGAGTTCGGTGGCGACTTCGGCCAGGGTTTCGCCACGCACGAGGCGGGAACGGATCCGGCTCAGCACGCCTTCGCCCGCATCGGGGCGCCGCTCGAATACCGCCCGGGCGATGACGGCACCGAGCACGGCATCGCCGAGAAACTCCAGCCGCTCGTTGTTGCGTGCCGCGGCGCTGCGGTGGGTCAGCGCGAGCTCGAGCAGTTGCGGGTCGGCAAAGGCGTGCCCCAAGCGCTGCTCGGCCCATGCGCGGGCCGCGCTCACTGCCGGATCTCGACCTCGTCGTCGAAGTTGACCAGCAGCGAGATGTTGGCCATGAACGGCACCGGGTATTCGTAGCGCGCCGCAACGATGTAGCCGTTGGCGGCCTTCTCCACTTCGAAATCGCGGCCCTTGAGGTTATAGACCATCTCGATGTTCAGCCGCTTGTCGATGGAGCGGCGGATCTGCTGGGGCGTGGCTTTGGCACCGTCGAGTTCCTCCTGCACGTCCTTGAGGACCCGCTTGATTTTCATGTTCTCGAGATAGGCTGGACTGAGCTTCAGGCCGGCAAAGCCGATCAGGCCGACCATGGCCGCTATGATCAGGAAGCCGATCAGGGTCATTCCCCGTTGCCCGTTTCGCATACGCACCCTCCCTTGTCGCAACGTCGTGGCCGCCGCCCCGCATTCAGGATACCAGTTTGGCACCGTTCAGCGGACCTCCGTGCCGATGCGGCTCCATTTCGGCAGGCTCGAGAAGTTCCAGCTCATCCAGATGCGCACCGCGCGGCCGACGACGTTGGCCTCGGGCACGAAGCCGACGCCCTCGTAACGGCTGTCGCGGCTGTTGTCGCGGTTGTCGCCCATCATGAAGTAATGCCCCGGCGGCACCACGAAAGTACCTTCGCGACTGCGCTCGCCGGCGCGTAGCAGGACCTCGTGCTCGACCGTCCCGAGCCGCTCGCGCAACAACAGGGAGCCGGGCTGGTCCTCGCCGTCGTAGATACCGACCGGGACCAGGCTCACGGGCTCGTCGTTGACGTAGATCTTCTTGTTGGCGTAGCGGATGGTGTCACCGGGCAGACCGACGAGCCGCTTGATGTAATTCGTGCTCGGATCCGACGGCAGCCGGAAGACGATGACATCACCCCGGTGCGGTGCACCGATCTCGACGATCTTCGTGTTCACCACCGGCAGCCGCAGGCCGTACGTGTACTTGTTGACGAAGATGAAGTCGCCCGTGAGCAGCGTCGGCATCATCGAGCTCGACGGGATCCGGAACGGCTCGTAGAGGAACGAGCGCACCACCAGGACCAGCAGCAGCACCGGGAAGAACGACCGCGCGTACTCGACCACGGTCGGTTCCGGCGCGTCCGCCGCACGGCTGCGGCGCAGGAGCAGCGCGTCGGCAGCCCAGACGATGCCGGCGAGCGTGGTGGCGAGCACGAGGATCAGCGAAAAGTCCACGGAGGATCCGTCAGGCGGCTGTGACCGGTCGGCAATCTACCACGGGACCGGTCAGTTTTCCGTGGAGCCCTGCCCGGAACCGAGCACCGCCAGGAAGGCCTCCTGGGGGATCTCGACCGAGCCGAACTGCTTCATGCGCTTCTTGCCGGCCTTCTGCTTCTCGAGCAGCTTGCGCTTGCGGGTGATGTCGCCGCCGTAGCACTTGGCGAGCACGTTCTTGCGCATGGCCTTGACCGTGGCACGGGCGATGATGTGCGAACCGATCGCCGCCTGCAGGGCCACCTCGAACATCTGCCGCGGAATCACCTTCTGCAGGCGCTCGACGATCTCGCGCCCACGGCGCTGCGAGGACTCGCGGTGCACGATCAGCGACAGCGCGTCGACCCGCTCCTTGTTGATGAGGATGTCGAGCTTGACCAGGTCGCCCGGCACGAAGCGCGAGAACTGGTAGTCGAAGGAGGCGTAGCCGCGGCTGATCGACTTCAGGCGGTCGAAGAAGTCGAACACCACCTCGGCCATGGGGATGTCGTACTCCATCGCCACCTGGTTGGCGAGGTACTCGATGCGTTTCTGCACGCCACGCTTGCCGACGCACAGCTGCATCACCGGACCGACGAACTCGTGCGGCACCAGGATGCTGGCCGTGATGTACGGTTCGCGCACCTCGGCGATCTCGTTCGGCGGCGGCAGGGATGCCGGGTTCTCGATCATGCGCGTCTCGCCGTCGGTGGTGACGATCTCGAACACCACGGTCGGGGCGGTCGAGATCAGGTTCAGTCCGTACTCGCGCTCGAGCCGCTCCTGCACGATCTCCATGTGCAGCAGCCCGAGGAATCCGCAGCGGAAACCGAAGCCGAGCGCCGCCGAGGATTCCACCTCGAAGCGCAGGGCCGCGTCGTTGAGCCGCAGCTTGTCGAGCGCCACCCGCAGTGCCTCGAAGTCGTCGGCCTGCACCGGAAAGAGACCCGCGAACACCCGCGGCTTGATCTGCTGGAACCCGGGCAGCGGCGCCGCACACAGCCGCGCCTCGAGGGTGATGGTATCGCCGACCGGTGCGCCGTGGACGTCCTTGATCCCGGCGATGACGTAACCCACCTCGCCCGCCTGCAGCGCCTCGCGCGCCCGCGCCTTGGGCGTGAAGCTGCCGACCTCGGCCACGGGATACGTGCGCCCGGTCGACCAGATGCGGATCTTCGCGCCCTTCGGCAGGCTGCCGTTGACGACCCGCACCAGCGAGACCACGCCGACGTAGTTGTCGAACCAGGAGTCGATGATCAGCGCCTGCAGCGGCGCGTCCGGATCACCCCGCGGCGGCGGGATGCGCTGCACCAGCAACTCCATCAGTTCCTTCATGCCGAGCCCGGTCTTGGCGCTGACCAGGGCGCAGCCCTCGGTGTCGAGGCCGATGATCTCCTCGATCTCGCGCTTCACCTTCGGCGGATCAGCACTCGGCAGGTCGATCTTGTTGATGACCGGCAGCACCTCGAGGCCGGCGTCAATCGCCGCGTAGCAGTTGGCCACGCTCTGCGCTTCGACGCCCTGCGCCGCATCGACCAGCAGCAGCGCGCCCTCGCAGGCGGCCAGCGAGCGCGAGACTTCGTAGGAGAAGTCCACGTGCCCCGGCGTGTCGATCAGGTTGAGCTGGTAGCGGCGGCCGTCGGCCGCCTGATACGGCAGCGAGACGGTCTGTGCCTTGATGGTGATGCCGCGCTCGCGCTCGAGGTCCATGGAGTCGAGCACCTGCGTGGCCATCTCGCGGGCCTCGAGGCCGCCGCACATCTCGATGAAACGGTCCGCCAGCGTGGACTTGCCGTGATCGATGTGCGCGATGATGGCGAAGTTGCGGATGTGGGCGAGGCGCTCGCTCATGTCCCGGACGGGGTCCTGGAAAAAGGCGGTGGATTATACCCGGATCCCCGGTACCGCCACCGCATGGTCCCTCAGCCGGTCCCGTCGAGCCAGCGCGCCACGCGGTCGAGGTCGACGGGCCAGGCGGCCAGTTCGCGCCCGGCACCGAGCAGCACCGGGATGCGCAGCCCGTAGGCCGCGCGCCAGTCGGCGCGGGAATCGACGTCGAGGACCCGCAGGGTCGCACCGGCGGCGCGGCACAGCGGCTCGACCTCCGCCACCACCTGCTCGCAGAGGTGGCAGCCGGGACGGCTCAGCACGACGAGTTCCGCCACGGCAAGGCGGGCTGGGGTGAACCCCGGCCTCAGGGTGCGCCGGTCGGCCGCGCCGACTGCGCCAGGACCTCGACGGTGCGGGCCGGCACCGAGCCGATCGCCGTCACCATGTACCCGTCGAAGTTGGCGGTATAGGCGTTGGCAGCGCCGATCTGCGACAGTCCCTCGGCCTGTTCGGCCGCCGCCACCGCTGGCTCGACGAACAGCGACACGGTCGCGAGACCGTCCGAGTACACCAGGTGCCACAGCCCGCTGCCCGGCCCGTCGGCAGATCTGGCCTGACGCGCCGTGAGGCGAAAGCCGGGGGGTAGTTCGCTGGCTGACCAGCTGTTCACCGGCTCACCGGCCGGTGCCGATGCCGTCGCCGGCGCCCGCCGCACGGCGAAGGTGCTGACGGCAATCGATGGCTGCACCGCTTCGCGCGGCAGGTGCTGCGGCAGGCTGATCTCGGTGAACAGGACCTGTTCGAGTACGGCCCCCTGCTCGTCGACGAGCTGCGTCTTCAGCGGCATGGCGGTGGCGCGGTCGAGCCACAGGCGGTAACCGTAGCGGAAGCCATCCTTGGGCCGGATGACGATGCCGAGCGCATCGCGCCCGGCGATTCGGTCCCGTTCTCCCAGGGCGACGTGGTACAGCGTCGCATCGATGCCGGCAGGTCCCGGCAGGTGGCCGCGTATCGGGCTGGCGCCGGGCGCCTGCGGATCGTGCTGCTCGACCAGAACCGTTCGCTGGTCGGTCAGGATGCAGATCACCTCGTCGGCCGACCGGATGATCTCGCGGCTGCCGTCGCCGGCTGTCAGGCGTTCCGTGGCCTTGCCCGCCTCGACTCGTTGCACGACGGACAGGACGGTCGACTCCCCGCCGTATACGTGGACCAGCTTGCCCGAGTAGTTCAGGCCATCGACCGCCACCGCCATGCGGTCGAGCCAGGCACGCGGGCTGTCGGCGGCATGGACTGGCAGTGAGCAGGTCAGGGCAGCCAGCAGGCCGGCCAGCTGACGGCAGTACGGCCGTGGTACCGCGCTAGCGGTCATTCGTGCCGTACGGTGTCTGCTGCCAGACGGCACGTTCGGCACGCGCCGATACCACATGCGAGTCGAGGCTGGCGCGCGACAGCTCGTTGGCGAATTCGCCATGGGCGACGAGGTAGTTGGTCAGGCGCGCCGCGGCACGGGGATCCACGCGGTGCCGGACGGTCGCCGTGATGGGCGCCACAGCCTCGTCCAGCAAACCGGTCGCGGCGAGCGGCGCCGGTGGCGGGATCGGCGACGGCAACGGCGACGGCAACTGCCAGCTGCCGGGACCGGCGACCATGATGGCGATCAGCGCCGCGCCGGCAGCCACGGCACCGGCAGCCCAGCCGCGGTGGAACGTCGCGGGCCGCGCCACCACCGCCACCTGTGGCGCTGCATCCGGTGCCGCCAGGGCGGCGCGCACGCGTTCGGCGATCGGCAACGCCAGCGGCTCGGCGGTGCCGGTGCGGATGCACTCGCCGATCATGCCGTATCGCGCCAGCAGCTCGCGGCGCCCCGGGTCACGGTCGAGCCGGGCCAGGAGCAGCTCGAGTTCGGCTTCCGGCAGCTCACCATCGAGGAATGCGGACAGTTGTTCGTCGACGCTGTGGCTCATGGCTTGGTCATGCTCCCGGGTCCGGACAGGGCCGCTACGCGCTGGTCGATGGCTTCACGGGCGCGAAAAATACGCGATCGGACCGTGCCGACCGGGCAGTCCATGGCCTGGGCGATTTCCTCGTAGCTCAGACCGTCGATCTCGCGCAACATGATGGCGCCCCGCAGTTCTTCTGGCAATGCGCCGATGGCGTCGGCCACCGTCTGTGCCAGCTCGTCGCGCAGCACGATCCGCTCGGGCGTGTCCTCGTCGCGCAGCCGCCCGTTGATGTCATAATGCTCCGGCCCCTCGGGGTCCTGGTCGAGGCTCACTGGCCGGCGTTGCAGCGTCGCCAGATGGTTCTTCGCCGTATTGATCGCGATGCGATACATCCAGGTATAGAACGCGCTGTCGCCGCGAAACGACGGCAGCGCCCGGTAGGCCTTCAGGAATGCTTCCTGGGCGATATCCTGCGCCTCGACCGGGTCGTATACGTATCGCATGATCAATTTCAGGATCCGCTGCTGGTAACGCAGCACCAGCAGGTCGAACGCCTGTCGATGGCCGCGCTGGACGCGCTCGACGAGCGCCTGGTCGCTGGTCTGCTCAGTCATGCGTTTCCCGGCTTGCCGGAACCACCGGGCCGCATGTGGCCGGTAGACTGCGCCGGGGCCTGAAAGTTCTGGAACTGCGTCACGACCTGCCTGTCGGCTGCCGCGCGGGCTGATGCTTCGCAGCGCCGCCGCTTCATTCTACGTCAGCGCCAGCCGCGCCCGCAGGCGCCGCCAGTCCGCAGGGTCTGCCTCGCGCCGGCTGAGCCAGACCTGGCGACGCTTGCCGTCGTCACAGGTCCACGCGAGCCCGATCACCGGACCGTGCAGCAGCCCCCAGCAGCGTTCGAGTTCGGCGGCCACCCGGGTTCCATCCTCGATTTCGAGCTGCCAGCGTGCACCGTGCGTGAGCGTCGCCCGCAACACCCGCCCCGCCCCGGACATGGTGCGGCTCAGCCCGGCAGCGAGCCGCAGCGCCACGGCGCAGGCGAGCAGCACCTTCACCACGGCGGGCAACCCGGCCAGGACGAGGGCACCAGCGGTGACGGCGGCGAGCAGGCCAGCCCATGCCGCCAGCCAGGGCAGCGCGCGCAGTCGCAGCTCCAGCGGCTCAGCCAGCACGGCGCGCAAGGATCCGGCCCACGATCGCGTCCACGGCCGGATCATGGCTGTGCATGCGACCCATCAGCAAGTCGAGAATCTCGGGATCCGGCAGCCGCAGGAAATCTTCGAAACCACGGCGCTCGGCGGGCGCGAGCCGGCCGTACTCCGCATCGAGGAACGTCATCAGCAGCACGTCGAGTTCGCGCATGCCGCGGCGGCAGCGCCAGCGCAGGCGGCGCAGCTCAGGGCTCGCGCTCGCATCGGGCATCAGCACCCCGCCAGCGGCGTCGTCACAGCTTGCGCTCGGCGATCATCTGCTTGATGCCGGCGATCGCCCGCGCAGGGTTCAGGCCCTTCGGGCAGGTCATGGTGCAGTTCATGATGGTGTGACACCGATACAGCCGGAACGGGTCCTCGAGGTCGTCGAGGCGTTCGCCAGTGGCCTCGTCGCGGCTGTCGACCAGCCAGCGGTACGCGGCGAGCAGCGTGGCCGGCCCGAGGTAGCGATCGCTGTTCCACCAGTAGCTGGGGCAGCTCGCCGAGCAGCAGGCGCAGAGGATGCATGCCGAGGGGGAATCGATCTTCTCCTGCTCCTCCTTCGACTGCAGCCGCTCGCGGTCGGGAGGCGCCGGCGTGCGTGTCTGCAGCCAGGGCTTGATCGACGCGTACTGCGCATAGAAGTTGGTCAGGTCCGGCACCAGGTCCTTGACCACGGACATGTGTGGCAGCGGATAGATCTTCACGTCGCCGCCGATGTCGCCGATCGCCTGGGTGCAGGCGAGCGTGTTGCCACCGTCGATGTTCATCGCGCACGAGCCGCAGATGCCCTCGCGGCAGGAGCGGCGGAAGGTCAGCGTCGTGTCGATCTCGTTCTTGATCTTGATGAGCGCGTCGAGAACCATCGGGCCGCAGCGGTCGAGGTCGATCTCGTAGGTGTCGATGCGCGGATTGGCGCCGCTGTCCGGGTCGTAGCGGTAGATGTGGAAGCGGCGCACCCGGCCCGCCCCGGCGGGAGCCTTGTGCTCGCGACCCGGCTGGATGCGGGAATTTGCTGGCAGCCTGAATTCGGCCATCGCTGGTCCTCGACAGTCGTCGTACTCAGTACACGCGTGCCTTCGGGGGCACCGGATCCACGTCGCGCGTCAGGGTCTGCAGGTGCACCGGGCGGAAGTCGAGGCGCACCTGGCCATCGGCCGCCACCCAGACGAGCGTGTGCTTCATCCAGTTCACGTCGTCGCGCTGCGGAAAATCCTCGCGGGCGTGCGCGCCACGGCTTTCCTCGCGGTTGGCCGCCGCCGTGATCGTGGCGAGCGCCTGGCAGAGCAGGTTGTCGAGTTCGAGCGTCTCGACGAGGTCGGTGTTCCACACCAGGCTGCGATCGCTGATGCGCACGTCGGCGAACGACGCCACGGTGCGCGCGAGTTTCTGCACGCCATCACGCAGCGACTCCCCGGTGCGGAATACCGCCGCATGGTTCTGCATTACCTTCTGCATCTCCAGCCGGATCTCAGCGGTCGGCCGGCTGCCGTTGGCCTGGCGCAGCCGGTCGAGCCTGGCCACCGCAGCTTCGCCCGCACCGGCCCGCAGCGGGCGTGGCCGCCCGGCGTCGCGCAGGACCTCGGCACAGCGACGGGCCGCGGCGCGACCGAACACCACGAGATCGAGCAGCGAGTTCGAGCCGAGGCGGTTGGCGCCGTGCACCGACACGCAGCCGGCCTCGCCCACGGCCATGAGGCCCGGGACCACGGTGTCCGGGTTGCCGTCGGCGAGCGTCAGCACCTCGCCGTGGTAGTTGGTCGGGATGCCGCCCATGTTGTAGTGCACGGTGGGCAGCACGGGAATCGGCTCGCGGGTCACGTCGACACCGGCGAAGATGCGTGCCGTCTCGGCGATGCCCGGCAGGCGCTCGTGGATCACGTCGGGACCGAGGTGCTCGAGGTGCAGGTGGATGTGGTCGGCCTCGGGGCCGACACCGCGACCCTCGCGGATTTCCACCGTCATCGAACGGCTCACCACGTCGCGCGAGGCGAGGTCTTTCGCATTGGGCGCGTAGCGCTCCATGAAACGCTCGCCGCGCGAGTTGGTCAGGTAGCCGCCCTCGCCGCGCGCCCCCTCGGTGATGAGGCAGCCCGAGCCGTAGATGCCGGTCGGATGGAACTGCACGAACTCCATGTCCTGCAGCGGCAGCCCGGCCCGCAGCACCATCGCGTTGCCGTCACCGGTGCAGGTGTGCGCCGAGGTGCAGGAGAAGAAGGCGCGTCCGTAGCCACCGGTGGCGAGGATCACGCGATGGGCGCGGAAGCGGTGCAGGCGCCCGGTGGCCATGTCGAGCGCCACCACCCCGCGGCACGCGCCATCCTCCATGATCAGGTCGATCGCGAAGTACTCGATGAAGAAGGTGGCGTTGTGCTTCAGCGACTGCTGGTACAGGGTATGCAGCATCGCATGGCCGGTGCGGTCGGCGGCCGCGCAGGTGCGCTGCGCCGTACCCTTGCCGAAGTGCGTGGTCATGCCGCCGAACGGCCGCTGGTAGATGCGCCCGTCCTCGGTCCGCGAGAACGGCACGCCGTAGTGCTCCAGTTCGATGACCGCCTGGGGGGCCTCCTTGCACATGTACTCGATGGCGTCCTGGTCGCCGAGCCAGTCGGAGCCCTTGACGGTGTCGTACATGTGCCAGCGCCAGTCGTCCTCGCCCATGTTGCCGAGCGCTGCGCTGATGCCGCCCTGCGCGGCCACGGTGTGGCTGCGGGTCGGAAACACCTTGGTGATACAGGCCGTGGTGAGCCCGGCCTCGACCAGACCGAAAGTTGCACGCAGGCCTGCTCCGCCGGCGCCGACCACGACGACGTCGAAGCTGTGGTCCGTGAAGTCGTACTCGCCGCTCATGCCTGGCCTCCGGCCGACAGCGCGATCACGGACCAGGCCCCGGCCACGGCGAGGACCACGTGGACGAAGCGGTTGACGACCAGGGCCGCGACATGCGCAACCGGACCATGCACGTAGTCCTCGATCACGACCTGGATCCCGAGGCTCGAGTGATAGAGCAGCGTGCCCAGGAACAGGACCAGCAGTATCGCGTGCAGCGGTTCACCGGCCCATGCCGCCACCGCCCAGTAGTCGGTACTGACCAGCCCAAGCACGCTCACCGCGAACCACAGGCCGAGCAGGACCAGGGCGGCAGCCGATAGCCGCTGTCCCCACCAGTGCCCGAACCCGGACCTGGCTGAACCGAGGCCGAGCGCCCGGCCCATGGGCGATCGCATTTCCATGCTTCAGCTCCCGCTGCCGGTCAGCACGACCAGCCAGAATGCCGTCGTGAGCACCACGGCTGCGGCCACCACTGCCTTGCCGCTCGCCCGGGCCTGGGCAATCTCGAAGCCGAGGCCGGCATCCCAGCAGAGGTGCCGGATGCCGTTGCACAGGTGGTAGAAGAAGCACAACGTCCAGCCGGCCAGGGCGAGCACCCCGAGTGGCGAGCGCAGCACGCCGACCACGCCGAGATAGGCATCCGGTCCACCGGCGAGGGCGACGAGCCAGACCGTGAACACGACGGCGCCGAGCGACAGCATGACCCCGGTCAGTCGATGCACGATCGACAGCGTGTTGCTGATCTGCCAGCGGTACACGCCGAGATGCGGCGACAGCGGCCGGTTCGGTTGGCTCATGATCCGTTCACTCCTGCAAAACCCCTGCGCCCGGCCGTGCGCGGCAACGGCCGCACGCACGCGCCGGTCGGGCCGATGCCCCGACACGTGGCACCATGCGTGACGTCAGCCACGACTCCGCTCAGAAGTCGATGCAGCGGCCGCGTCGTTCCCAGTCACCAAAACGCGTCGGTTCCGGACCCTGCGGGCCGCCCACTTCACGGGGCGGTTGCGGGGCGCGGTCTGCGGACGGTGCGCCGGCACCAGGCAACCCAGCGGCCTGTGGCAGGGGCGCCGCCGCCAGGGTGGTCTCCGTCGGCGGCTGGCGTGCTGCTGCTGACATGCAAAAAAGTGTGCCAGAATGTTGCCGATTTTTCACCCCGATCCGTGGCTGAACCCTCTGCAACCCCGAGCTCGCCGCACTGGCAGCATGCGCTGCTGGCGCAACTGCGCCTGATCCGTGTCGGCGGTGTCGATCGCAGCGCGTTCCTGCAGGGTCAGCTGACGCAGGACCTGCGCACGATCACGGCGACGCGCAGCGCGCTCTGCGGCTGGGCCAATGCGCAGGGACGCCTGCTGCTGGTCGGCCAGGTATTCAGCTGGAACGAGGCCTGCTGGCTGACAGCGGGCGCGGACACGGCCGCCGCCCTCGCCCGGCGCCTGCAACAGTTCGTGCTGCGGGCACGCGTCACGGTCGAGCTCACCGACCTCGCCCTGCTCGGGTTGAATGCCGACCGCACCGCGGGCTGGCCCTGGGCGGGCGCGCCGGCAGCCGCACCGCTCGCCGGATTCGACGGCGGCGACTGGTACGCCATGCGTGTCGCCGGTGATCCGGCACGGATCCTGGTCGCTGCCGCCCCGACGGCGACCGGGGCACTCGAGGCGGTACTCGCTGCGGCCGGCATGGACCAGCAGGCCTGGCAGCTCGCCGACATCCGCGCCGGCATTCCGCTGCTCGGCGCCGCGCTCGAAGCCGCCTTCGTCCCGCAGATGGTCAATCTCGACCTGCTCGGCGGCGTGCACTTCGCCAAGGGCTGTTACAGCGGCCAGGAGATCGTCAACCGCACGCACCACCTCGGGCGCATCAAGCGGCGCATGCTGCGCTTCGGCTGCGCCGGCGCCACACCACCCGCCTGTGGCGACGCTGTCCACGGCACCGGCGGCGAAGCCGGTCGCGTGGTCGCCGCCGCACCGACGCCGCAGGGCTGCGAGCTGCTGGCGGTAGTCCACCTTGACGCACTCGCCGGCGGATTGTGGGCTGACGCGGCGCGGCGCCTGCCACTCGTCGCCCTCTCCCTGCCCTACGAGATCCCCGCTTCCGGCTGACGCTCAGCCGCGCGGGTCAGTCGCCCGCCTCGCGCAGGTGCGGGAACAGCAGCACGTCGCGGATCGAGGCGCTGTCGGTGAGCAGCATCACCAGCCGGTCCACGCCAATGCCGAGGCCGGCCGTCGGCGGCAGGCCGTATTCGAGGGCAGCGACGTAGTCGGCATCGTAGGCCATCGCTTCCTCGTCGCCGGCCGCCTTCTGGCTGAGCTGCGCCTGGAAGCGCTCGGCCTGGTCCTCGGCGTCGTTGAGTTCGGAGAAGCCGTTGGCAATCTCGCGCCCGTGGATGTAGAGCTCGAAACGATCGGTGAGGAAGGGATCTGCATCGCTGCGCCGTGCCAGCGGGGACACTTCCGCCGGGAAGCCGGTGACGAAGGTCGGTGCGAGCAGCCGGTGCTCGGCGGTCTTCTCGAAGATCTCGGTGAGCAGCTTGCCTGCGCCCCAGGCGTCATGCACCGGCACCCCGAGCGTGGCGCAATGGGCACGCAGCACAGCCAGGTCGCGCAGCTGCGCGCGTTCGAGCGCCGGATTGTGCTCGATGACCAGGTCCTCGATCGAGGCGCGGCGGAACGGCGCCCCGAAGTCGTAGCTGCGCCCCTGGTAGGTCAGCGTAGCACTGCCGAGCACGCCCTCGGCGAGGCTGCGCAGCAGCTGCTCGAGCATGTCCATCAGCGTGTGGTAGTCGGCGTACGCCATGTACAGCTCGAGCATCGTGAACTCGGGGTTGTGCTGCGTGGAAATCCCCTCGTTGCGGAAATTGCGGTTGAGCTCGTAGACGCGCTCGAAGCCGCCGACCACCAGCCGCTTGAGGTAGAGCTCGGGCGCGATGCGCAGGTACAGCTGCCGGTCGAGCGCGTTGTGGTGCGTGACGAAGGGCCGGGCCATGGCCCCGCCGGCGATGGCCTGCATCATCGGCGTCTCGACCTCGAGGAAGTCGAGTGCATCGAGATAGCTGCGCAGGAACTGCACGATGCGCGAGCGGCGCCGGAACACCTCGCGCGAGTCCTCGTTCATGATGAGATCGAGGTAGCGCTGCCGGTAGCGGGTCTCCTGGTCGGTGAGGCCGTGGAACTTTTCCGGCAGCGGACGCAGTGACTTGACCAGCAGCGCCACTTCCGCGGCCCGCACGGTGAGCTCACCCGTGCGGGTGCGAAACAGCTGGCCGCGCGCCCAGGCGATGTCACCGAGGTCCCAGCCTTTCGTCTCCTGGTATGCGGCATCGGCCAGTGCCCCGAGCTGCAGCAGCACCTGGACCTGGCCGCTGCGGTCCTGCAGCTTGACGAAGCTGGTCTTGCCCATCACGCGCCGGGCCATGATCCGGCCACCGACCGCAACCTCGATGCCCTCGGCCTCGAGCGCTTCGGCGCCGTGCGCCTCGTAGGTACTGTGGATCTGGCCGGCGAGCGCCGTGCGGCGCCGCCGGTTCGGGAACGTGAACCCGCCGGCACGCAGCTCCGCGAGCTTACGCCGGCGCTCGGCGACGAGGCGCTGGCCGGTGCCGCCCCCGGGCGCGCCCTGCGGTTGATCGGTATCGTTGCTCATGGTGATGCTGTCCGCCGCGATTCTACAGGCCCTGCTTCAGGCTCGCCTCGATGAAGCGGTCGAGGTCACCGTCGAGTACATCGGCGGGATTGCCGGTCTCGACCTGGGTGCGCAGATCCTTGATCCGCGACTGGTCGAGCACGTAGGAGCGGATCTGGCTGCCCCAGCCGATGTCGGCCTTGCTGTCCTCGAGCGCCTGGGTCTCGGCACGCCGCTTCTGCTCTTCGAGCTGGTAGAGCTTCGCCTTGAGCTGCTTCATCGCCGTGGCGCGGTTCTTGTGCTGGGAGCGCTCGTTCTGGCACTGCACCACCACGCCGGTCGGCAGGTGGGTTATACGCACCGCCGACTCGGTGCGGTTCACGTGCTGGCCGCCGGCGCCGCTGGCGCGGTAGACATCGACGCGCAGGTCGGCCGGGTTGATGTCGATCTCGATGTCGTCCTCGATCTCGGGCGAGACGAACACCGCCGCGAACGAGGTGTGGCGGCGGTTGCCGGCATCGAACGGCGACTTGCGCACCAGCCGGTGCACGCCGGTCTCGGTACGCAGCCAGCCATAGGCGTACTCGCCGGCCACGCGGATGGTGGCGCTCTTGATGCCAGCCACCTCGCCGGCCGAGGCTTCGAGGAGTTCTGTGGCGAAGCCCTTGGACTCGCAGTACTTCAGGTACATGCGCAGCAGCATCTCGGCCCAGTCCTGCGCCTCGGTGCCGCCGGAGCCCGCCTGGATGTCGACGAAGGCACTGGCCGCGTCGTGCCGCCCGCTGAACATGCGCTTGAACTCGAGCTGCTCGACCTCCCGGCGCGTGGCATCGACATCGCGGGAGATCTCGCCGAACGCAGCCTGGTCCTGCTCCGCCTCCGCAAGATCGAGCAGGTCGTCCGAATCGGCGAGGCTGCGCTCGATGCGCTCGAGCTGGCGGACTATGCCCTCGAGCTGCGCGCGTTCGCGGCCGAGTGCCTCGGCGCGCGGCGGATCGCTCCAGACGCCGGGATCTTCCAGCCCCTGCTGGACCTCGAGCAGCCGCTCACGCTTGCGATCGAAGTCAAAGATACCCCCTGAGTGCCGTCGAACGGGCACCGAGGTCGCGGATGAGCTGGCGTACCGGATTGATTTCCATGGTTCACGGGCGGCTGGGGCGCAAGGCGCGTAATCCTAGTCGTATTGGATGTGCTCGACAACCAACTGCGGCCGGCGCCGGCCGCCGAAGTCGTTGACGCCGAAGCGGTAGGCCAGGCGCACGCGCGCCGGCAGCCGGCGCGTCTCGCGAAACGCGATCGCCTCGAGCGGGGCGCCACCGTCGACGTGGCGCAGGCCGAGCCGCAGGTGCGCCTCGCGCAGCACGCGCTGCTCGACCACCTCGAACTCGTTGTCGAACAGCGGCTCCGGGCAGCCCTGGCCCCAGGGCCCGGCGAGGTGCAGCACCTCGGCGAGATCGAGGCCGAGTTCGCCGGCGTCGAGGGGCCCATCGGTCCACAGGACGGGCTCGCCGTCGCCCGCACCGACGGCGCCGCTCAGCTCGGCCACGAACGCGACACGGAAAACGTCGAGCGCGGCGGCCGGCAGCCGCAACCCGGCGGCCATGGCGTGCCCGCCAAAACCCAGTCCCGGCACCGTGCCGCGCGCGGCGATGTTTGCCAGGGTATCGCGGATGTGGACGCCGTCGATCGAGCGCGCCGAGCCCTTGAGCCAGCCCGCCTCCCCGGCCGGGGCAAAGGCGACCACCGGCCGGCCGGTACGCTCGCGCAGGCGCGAAGCGACCAGCCCGACGATGCCTTCGTGCCACTGCGGGTCGTAGAGACACAGCGCCGGCTCGTGGCCGCCGGCAAGCGACTCGGCCTGGTCGAGCCAGTGCTGCTCGGCCTGCGCCTGCATGCGCGCCTGCAGTTCCTGGCGCTCGCTGTTGAGCTGGTCGAGGCGTGCGGCCAGCTCGCGTGCCGTGCCCGCGTCGGTGGCGAGCAGGCAGTCGATGCCGAGCGCCATGTCGGTGAGCCGGCCGGCGGCGTTCAGGCGCGGCGCCAGCGCGTAGCCGAGGTCGGCGCTGCGTGCCATCGCCGGATCGCGACCCGCCACGGCGAACAGCGCGCGCAGCCCGGGCCGGCAGCGCCCGGCCCGGATGCGCCGCAGCCCCTCGGCAACGAGCACGCGGTTGTTGTGGTCGAGCGGCACGAGATCGGCCACGGTGCCGAGCGCCACCAGGTCGAGCCCGTCGAGCACCGCACGGCGCGAGGCTTCGTAGGGTGCGAGCCCCTGCCGATCCAGCTCGCGGGCCAGGGCCGCGAGCAGGTAGAAGGCCACGCCGACGCCGCACAGGGCCTTGCTCGGAAAGGTCTCGCCGGGCAGGTTGGGATCGATGATGACGCGCGCCGCCGGCAGCACCGGTCCGGGCAAGTGGTGGTCGGCGATGACCACGTCGATGCCGAGGGCCTGGGCGCGGGCCACGCCCTCGATGCTGCTGATGCCGTTGTCGACGGTGACGAGGATCCGCGGTTGCAGCCGGGCAGCGAGATCGACGATCGCCGGCGACAACCCGTAGCCGAGTTCGAAGCGGTTCGGCACGAGGTAGGAGACCCGCGTGAAACCCATGGCCCGCAACACCGTCACGCCGAGCGCGGTGGCCGTGGCGCCGTCGGCGTCGAAGTCGCCAACGATGACGATGCCGGCCTGCTCGCGCCGGGCCGCGGCGAGCAGCGCTGCCGCCTCGGCGACGCCGCCGAGGGAACCCACCGGGTGCAGCGCCCCGAGCGCCGGCTCGACAGCGGCGGGGTCCACGCCCCGGGCGGCGTAGACGCGGCGCAGGACCGGATCGAGGTGCGCCGGCAGTGCCGCGTACCGGTCCGCGGGCACGGCGCGCCGGCGCAGCTGCAGCGGCGTGACAGCCGGCGGTGGCACGACTATGCTCGCGCCCGCCGGCCGCCCCGGCGGCGGCAACCGGCACGGACAGCGCGCATGCAATTCGACCGTGAAACAGGCACAGGCAACATCATCCGTGGCTACGACGGTGGCCAGCTGCGGGTCGGCAAGGTCACGTACTCCAGGCCGGTGATCGTCGCGCCCGATCGCATCATAGCGGACTGGTCACCCGCACCGGTCGCCACGCTCACCCTCGCCGACCTGCAACCGGCGCTCGCGCTCGAACCGGAGCTGGTGCTGCTCGGGACCGGCGCGCAGGCCCTGTTCGCACCGCCCAGCGTCCTCGCCGCCGTGCTGCGCCAGGGGATCGGCGTGGAAGCCATGACGACGCTGGCGGCCTGCCGCACCTACAACATCCTCGCCGCCGAATCGCGGCGCGTGGTGGCCGCGCTGTTCCTGCCCTGACGGGCGCCGCCGGGCTCACGGCGCCGCCGCCGGCAGCAGGCGCACGGGATCGACGGGTGCGCCGTCGCGGCGGATCTCGAAATGCAGCACCGCATCCCGGCCGGCCCCCTCGCCCATGCTGGCGATGCGCTGGCCTGCACGCAGCCGCTCGCCCTCGTGCACCAGCAACTCGCGATTGTGGCCGTAGGCGCTGAGCCAGGCAGCGTCGTGGCGGATGATGACGAGCTGCCCGTAGCCCGCCAGGCCGCTGCCGGCATAGACGACTTCCCCGTCGGCCGCAGCGACGACCTCCTGCCCCGGGCGCCCGGCGATGAGCACGCCTGAGGCCGTGCGCGGCGTCTGACCGAAGGCCTCGACGATGCGACCCTGGGTCGGCCACCGCCAGGCCGGTGGCGCCGTCGCCGGCACGCCGACCGGGGCTGGCACCGCGGCACCAGCCGGGTGCAGCCGCAGGCGCTGGCCGGGGTAGATCAGCGTGCCATCGCCGAGGCGGTTCCAGCGAGCGATGGCGTGGTGATCGAGGCCGAAGCGGCGGGCGATGCCGAAGAGCGTGTCACCCTCGCGCACCACGTAGGACTCCGGCGCGGGCACGGTGGCGGGGCGGGTTGCCGGTTCCGGTGTCGCGCAGCCGGCCACCGCCACCAGGACGAGCACGACGGCGCTGCGCCACCAGCGTCGCTCGCGGCCCGGGGTCACCGGCGCACTCAGCCCTTGCCCTCCACGAGCGGTACGAACGAGACCGCGCACAGGTGTTCGCGCTCGAAGCCGGTCGCCGTGCGCGTGATGCGCACCAGATCCTGGTTGCCGGCCGGCCCGACGGGAATGACCAGGCGGCCGTCGGGAGCGAGCTGTTCCATCAGGATCGGCGGCACTTCCAGGGGAGCCGCCGCCACGAGGATGCCGTCGAACGGTGCCTGCCCGGGCCAGCCCTCGAAGCCGTCACCGTGGCGGAAGCGGATGTTGGCGCAGCCGAGCGCCTGCAGGCGCTGGCGCGCCGCACGCTGCAGGCCGGCGATGCGCTCGATGGTGAAGATCTGCCCGACCAGGGGCGCGAGCACGGCGGTCTGGTAGCCGCAGCCGGTGCCGACCTCCAGCACCTTGTCGGGGCGGCGCAATGTGCCGTTGCCGAGCAGGGCCTGGGTCATCAGGGCCACGATGTAGGGTTGCGAAATGGTCTGGCCCTGGCCGATCGGCAGCGCACTGTCCTCGTAGGCACGGCTCGCCAGCGCCTCGTCGATGAACAGGTGGCGCGGCACTGCGCGGATGCGTTCGAGCACGGTCTCGCTGTGGATGCCGCTCGCGGCGAGCCGCTGCACCAGCCGCTCGCGCGTGCGCGCCGAGGTCATGCCGATGCCCTGCGGGCTGTTGCCGGTTTCGCCCACGGTCACGGCAGCCAGCGCGCCAGCGTCTCGAGGGCGGCGTGGCGCGTGAGATCGAACTGCAGCGGTGTCACCGACACACGGTTGTGCTCGATCGCGTGGAAGTCCGTGCCCGGCCCGGCATCCTGTCCGGAACCGGCGGCACCGACCCAGAACACCGGGCGGCCCTTCGGATCCTTCGCCTCGACCACCGGCTCGGAACGATGCCGGTAGCCGAGCCGGGTGGCGGCAAAACCGGCGAGATCGCCAAACGGCACATCCGGCACGTTGACGTTGAGGATGGTGTCGGCCGGCAGCGGCTGCGTCCGCAGGCGCTCGAGCAGCAGGCGTACCGCCTGCCCGGCGGTGTCGAAGTGCCGCAGCGTCGCTCCGGCCAGCGACACGGCCAGGGCCGGCAGGCCGAGAAAGCGACCCTCGACGGCGGCGGCGACCGTACCTGAATACAGCACGTCGTCACCGAGGTTGGCGCCGTGGTTGATGCCGGCGATGACCATGTCGGGCTCGTGGTCGAGCAGCCCCGTGATGGCCAGGTGCACGCAGTCGGTCGGCGTGCCGTTGACGTAATAGATTCCCTCGCGGGTGCGCCCGACCCGCAATGGCGCCTCGAGCGTCAGCGAATGGCTGGCGCCGCTCTGGTTGCGGTCCGGGGCGACGATGGTCAGTTCGGCGAGATCGGCGAGCGCAAAGGCGAGCGTCGCGAGGCCTTCGGACTGGTAGCCGTCGTCGTTGCTGAGCAGTATCTTCAAGCGCTGGATGACCTGGCGAGGACAGCACGCCCCGGCGCGACCGGGACGCGACAGGATGATGGCCGAAAAACCGCCTAAGAATATCAACTCGGAGGACGCCGCGCTGTTTCGGGAAGCCGCAGCCGGCGCCAGGCCGGTGACGACGCGCCGGGCCGACCTGCGCCGGCCGCCGCCCGCGGCGCGCGCCGCGTTCCGCCGCCGCGACGAGCGCAACGTGCTCGAGGAATCGCTGCAACAGGCCCCGGAGGCGCTCGAACTCGAGAGCGGCGAGGAACTGCTGTTCCGGCGTTCCGGCGTATCCGCCGAGGTATTCAGGCGCCTGCGCCGCGGCCGCTACGCCATCAAGGCCGAGCTCGACCTGCATGGCCTGACCAGCCAGCAGGCCCGCGTCGAACTGCGCGCCTTTCTCGCCGAGAGCGTCGCCGCCGGCCTGCAGTGCGTGCGCATCGTGCACGGCAAGGGCCTGCGTTCCGGCGCCCGCGGCCCGGTGCTCAAGGCCTCGGTCAACCGCTGGCTGCGACAGTGGGACGACGTGCTGGCGTTCATTTCGGCGCCGGCGCGCGACGGCGGAACGGGTGCCGTGTACGTGCTGCTGCGCCGCTGAGGTTGCGGCAACCAGGCGATGGACCGGTCGCGGCTGGCGGATCGGCTCGAGGAATGGCTCGATCGCCTCGATGCGACCGAGCGGTGGGCCTTGCTCAAGCTCCTCACCGGCGC
>CAUJIY010000073.1 GCA_963205295.1 Pseudomonadota bacterium | reverse complement strand
GGGTTGCCCTTGCCGCTCGTCGCCTTCATCACCTGCCCGACAAAGAAGCCAAACAGCTTGTCCTTGCCGGCACGGTAATCGGCGAGCTGTGCGGGGTGGGCCGCGAGGACCTGATCGATGACCTGCCCGAGCGCGCTGCTGTCCGTGATCTGGCGCAGCCCGCGCCTGGTGATGATGTCGTCGGCACTGCCCTCGCCCGCCCACATGGCCTCGAAGACCTCCTTGGCGAGCTTGCCCGAGATGGTCTGATCGAGGACGCGGCCGAGCAGCGCGGCGAGCGCGGCTGCGTCGACCCGGCTGGCGGCGATGTCGAGCCCGTCGCGGTTGAGCGCCGCAGCGAGTTCACCGTTGACCCAATTGGCAGCGAGACGCGCTTCACCGGTACCGAGCGCGGCCACGACAGCCTCGAAATAGGCGGCCGTCTCGCGCGAGGCCGTCAGGCTGACGGCATCGGTCGCCGGCAGGCCGTGGTCGCGCACGAAGCGGGCTGCCTTGGCATCCGGCAGCTCGGGCAGCGCAGCGCGGATCTCGTCGATGTACGACGCGGCGATCTCGACCGGCAGCAGGTCCGGGTCGGGGAAATAGCGGTAGTCGTTGGCCTCTTCCTTGCTGCGCATCGAGCGCGTTTCGTCGCGATCCGGATCGTACAGGCGTGTCTCCTGCACGATGCTGCCGCCGTCCTCGAGCACATCGATCTGCCGCGCGATCTCGAAGGTGATGGCGCGCTCGAGGAAGCGGAAGCTGTTGAGGTTCTTGATCTCGGTGCGCGTCCCCAGCCGCTCGCTTCCGGCCTTGCGCACCGAGACGTTGGCGTCGCAGCGGAAGGAGCCTTCCTGCATGTTGCCGTCGCAGATGCCGATCCAGCGCACCAGCTGGTGGATGCGGCGCATGTAGGCAGCAGCTTCCTTCGCCGAGCGCAGGTCGGGCTCGGACACGATCTCGAGGAGCGGCGTGCCGGCGCGATTGAGGTCGATGCCGGTCAGCCCGTGGAAGCTCTCGTGCAGCGACTTGCCGGCGTCCTCCTCGAGGTGCGCCCGGGTCAGGCGCACGGTCTTCTGCGCGCCGTCCTCGAGGACGATCGTGACGCTGCCGCCCTGCACGACCGGCAGTTCGTACTGGCTGATCTGGTAGCCCTTCGGCAGGTCCGGATAGAAGTAGTTCTTGCGCGCGAACACCGAGCGGGGTGCGATGGTGGCACCGACGGCAAGCCCGAAGGTCACCGCGAGGCGCACCGCACCCGCATTGAGCACCGGCAGCACGCCGGGGTAGCCGAGGTCGACCAGGCAGGCCTGGGTGTTGGGCTCGGCACCATAGGCGGTGGCGGCTGCGGAGAAGATCTTCGAGCGCGTGGCGAGCTGGGCATGGATTTCCAGCCCGATGACCGGTTCCCACTGCATCAGCGGGCACCTCGTGCAGCGGCTGGCTGCGGCGGCCGGCGCCGGTGCCAGTCGGTGGCGAGCTGGTACTGGTGTGCGACGTTGAGCACCGTCGCCTCGTCGAAGGCCGGTCCGATCAGCTGCAGCCCGACGGGCAGGTGCCCGGCGAATCCGCAAGGGATGGAAATCCCCGGCACCCCGGCCAGGTTCACGGCGATGGTGTAGATGTCGTTCAGGTACATCTGCACCGGATCCTCGGTCTTCTCGCCGAGACGGAATGCCGGGGTCGGCGTGGTCGGCCCGGCGATCACGTCGACCGACTCGAAGGCGCGACGCAGGTCACCGGCGATGAGCTGGCGCGCCTTCTGCGCCTGCAGGTAATAGGCGTCGTAGTAACCGGCCGACAGCACGTACGTGCCGGTCATGATGCGCCGCTTGACCTCGGCGCCGAAGCCTTCCTGGCGCGAGCGCTTGTACAGCTCCTCGAGCGACCCGGCAGCAGTGCTGCGGTGGCCGAAGCGCACGCCGTCGAAACGCGCCAGGTTCGAGGACGCCTCGGCCGGTGCCACGATGTAGTACGTCGGCACGGACAGCGCCAGGTTCGGCAGCGCGACCTCGACGATCTCGGCGCCGAGGCCGGCGAACACCTGCAGCGCCTCGCGCACGCGCGCGGCACACTGCGGGTCGAGGCCGGCGTCGAAGAACTGTGGCGGCACGCCGATGCGCCGCCCGGCGAGCGGCCGGTCGAGGGCGGCCACGTAGTCGGGCACCGGCGCGTCGACACTGGTCGAGTCGCGCGGGTCGAAGCCGGCCATCGCCGTGATCAGCAGCGCAGCGTCGGCAGCGCTGCGGGCAAGGATGCCGGCCTGGTCGAGGCTGGAAGCAAAGGCGATCATGCCGTAGCGCGAGCAGCGCCCGTAGCTCGGCTTGAAGCCGGTGATCCCGGCGAGCGCCGCCGGCTGGCGGATCGAGCCGCCGGTGTCGGTGCCGGTGGCCGCCGGCACCAGGCCCGCTGCCACCACGGCTGCCGAGCCACCGGAGGAGCCGCCTGGCGAGCGCTCGGGATCCCAGGGATTGCGCACGGGGCCGAAGAAACTGGTCTCGTTCGACGAACCCATGGCGAACTCGTCCATGTTCGTCTTGCCGACGCTCACCACCCCGGCGGCGGCGAGCCGCTCGACGATCGCCGCATCGTAGGGCGCGACGAAGTTCGCCAGCATCTTCGACCCGCAGGTGGTGAGGACACCGCGGGTGCAGAAGATGTCCTTGTGGGCGATCGGGATGCCGGTCAGGGCCGTCGCCTCGCCGCGCGCCAGGCGCCGGTCGGCAGCATCCGCCGCCGCGAGCGCCTGCCCGGCGGTGACGGTGATGAAGGCATTCAGGACCGGATCGAGCCGCTCGATGCGCTGGAGGGTGGCCTCGGTCAGCTCACGGCTGCTCACCTCGCGCTTGCGCAGCGCCCGCGCCAGCGCGGCGATGTCGCCGGTCTCCATCGCCACCGGATGCTACTCGATGACCCGCGGGACGAGGTACAGGCCCTGCTCTGCCCGCGGCGCGTTGCGCTGGTACTCGTCGCGGTGATCCTGCTCGGTCACCTTGTCGGCCCGCAGCCGCTGCACCATGGGCAGCGGATGCGCCATGGGCTCGACCCCGGCGGTGTCGACACGCTGCAGCTGGTCGACCATGTCGAGGATGCGCGAGAGTTTGGTGACGCAGTCCCCGGCTTCGGCCTCGGTCAGCGCGAGGCGGGCCAGGTGTGCAATGTGATCCACGTCTCTCCTGCTGAGGGCCACTCGAAAGCGCCTTCCCGATCAGTCGTTTACGAAGGGGCGAATGATACACCCGCAGTTGTGAAAAAACCCCCTCGTTGCTAGAGTACCGCGCACGTCGGGTGTAGCGGGTCGCCCGGTCGTCGCGGCTGTTGTTGGGCCTTCCATTCTGAGTTTTTGCGCATGCTGAAGAAGCTTCTCGGCTACTTCTCCAACGATCTATCCATCGATCTCGGTACCGCCAATACGCTCATCTGCGTCCGTGGCCAGGGCATCGTGCTCGACGAACCCTCGGTGGTCGCGATCCGCGACGAGCCGGGCCGCGGTGGCAAGACGGTGGAGGCCGTCGGGGCCGAGGCCAAGAGCATGCTCGGCCGTACCCCGGGCAACATCACGGCCATCCGCCCGCTGAAGGACGGCGTCATCGCCGACTTCACCATCACCGAGAAGATGCTCCAGCACTTCATCCGCAAGGCACATCCCGGCCGTTACTTCCGTCCCAGCCCGCGCGTGCTGATCTGCGTCCCTTACGGATCCACGCAGGTCGAGCGGCGCGCCATCCGCGAGTCCGCCGAAGGCGCCGGTGCGCGCAAGGTCTTCCTGATCGAAGAACCGATGGCGGCTGCCATCGGCGCCGGCATGCCGGTGCACGAGGCACGCGGCTCGATGGTGCTCGACATCGGCGGCGGCACCTCGGAAGTGGCGGTGATCTCGCTGAACGGCATCGTCTATGCGTCCTCGGTGCGCATCGGTGGCGACCGCTTCGACGACGCCATCATCAACTACGTGCGCCGCAATTACGGCATCCTCATCGGCGAGGCCACTGCCGAGCGCATCAAGAAGGACATCGGTTCGGCCTATCCCGGCGACGAGGTCCGCGAGATCTCGGTCAAGGGCCGCAACCTCTCCGAAGGCGTGCCGCGCAGTTTCAGCCTGAACAGCAACGAGATCCTCGAAGCGCTGCAGGAACCGCTGCAGGGCATTGTCGGCGCGGTCAAGGGCGCGCTCGAGCAGACCCCGCCGGAGCTGGGCGCCGACGTCGCCGAGCGCGGCATCGTCCTCACCGGCGGCGGCGCGCTGCTGCGCAACCTCGACAAGCTGCTCATGGAGGAGACCGGCCTGCCAGTGGTGGTGGCCGACGACCCGCTCACCTGCGTGGCGCGGGGCGGCGGGCGCGTGCTCGAGCTGATGGACGAACAGGGCCCCGGCGTCTTCAGCCTCGACTGAGAGGCCTTGTCACGGATGGGGACTGACGGCGGAGTTACGGGCAGGACGGTAACTCCACACCATGGCGCTCTCCACCCCCGATAGTGAACCGCGCCTTTTCCACGGACCAGGCCCGGGCCTGCGCCTGGTGCTGCTGGTCACGCTCGCGGTCGTACTCATGGTGCTCGACCACCGCAACCAGCACCTGATCCAGGTCCGCAGCCTCATGGCCGCCGCGCTCTACCCGCTGCAGAAAGCGGTGAGCGCCCCGTTCGCGGCGGCGCGCTGGGCCGGTGACAATCTCGCCAGCCGCGAAACACTGCTGCGCGAGAACGGTGAGTTCCGCCGCCAGCTGCTCGGGCAGGCGGGGCAACTGCAGCGCATGGCCGCACTCGAGGCCGAGAACGCCCGCATGCGGGCCCTGCTCGATTCCACCGCCCGGATCGGCGATGACCTGCTCATCGCCGAGATCGTCGCCGTGGACATGGACCGGCAGCGCCACCGCATCATCCTCAACCGTGGCGGCGACAGCGGTGTCGCCGTCGGCCAGGCCCTGGTCGATGCGCACGGCGTGGTCGGCCAGGTGACCCGCGATCGCGGCGCCAGCGCCGAGGCGCTGCTGATCACCGACCCGGACCATGCCGTGCCGGTCGAACTCGTGCGCAATGGCCTGCGCACCATTGCCGTCGGCACCGGTGACCTCGACCGGCTGTCGCTGCCCTTCGTGGCCCGCAATGCCGACATCAAGGTGGGCGACCTGCTGGTCAGCTCCGGACTCGGTGGCCGTTTTCCGGCGGGTTACCCGGTCGCCACGGTGAGCGAGGTGCGCGGCGACTCGGGCGAGGCCTTCCTCACCGTCTCGGCGCGACCCGAAGCCGAGCTCGACCGCGTGCGCGAGGTCCTGCTCGTGGCGCCCCGACCGGCACCGGCACCCGCAGCCACGCCGGACCCTGTTCCAGCGGCTGCCGTGCAACCGAAGCCACCAGCACCAGCCCGGCCAGCCACGACCGCCCCGCAAGCCGCGCCAGCCGGGACGGTCAACGCACCACCTCCTGCGGCTGCGACTGCACCGGCGCGTGCCGGCGGGGAGATCCGGCAGTGAGCCGCAACCGGGCCAGCCCGCTCACGCTCTGGCTGTCGCTGCTCGGCGCACTCGCCCTCGCCGTATTGCCACTGCCGCCCGTGCTCGATGCCTTCTGGCCGCCATGGGTGACGATGGCCCTCGTCTACTGGGGGATGATGTGGCCACGGCTGTGCGGGATCCTGACCGCCTTCGTCATGGGGCTCGCGCTCGACCTGCTCGGTGGCAACCTGCTCGGCCAGCATGCACTGTCGCTCAGCGTCGTGTCCTATCTCACCCTGCGCTTCCACCTGCGCATCCGCATCTTTCCGCTCTGGCAGCTGACGATGACCGCGTTCATGCTGCTCGCCATCGACGCCTTCCTCGTATTCTGGGCCGACGGCATCGCCGGACTGCCCACGGGCGGCATCGGGCGGTGGACCCAGGTGCTGGCGGGCGGCCTCGCCTGGGCGCCGGCAATGGCACTGCTCGATCACCTGCGGATGCGCAGCGAGAATCGCGGCGGCCGCTTCGCCTGACGTCCGCACCGATGGCACGCGCCGTACGCATCAAGGATCACTGGGCCGAGCAGCGGCTGTTCGTCACCCGGCTGGTCATCGCCGGCATCTTCATCGCGGTACTCACCACGGTCATGCTCACGCGCCTGGTCGAGCTGCAGCTCGTGCAGTACGACTTCTACTCGGCGCAGTCCCAGGGCAATCGCATCCGGCTGCAGCCCGTACCGCCGACGCGTGGGCTCATCCTCGACCGCCACGGACGCGTGCTGGCTGAGAACCAGGCGAGCTTCGACCTCGAGCTGACCCCGGAGCAGGTGCCCGACCTCGACGATACGCTCGACCGGCTGGTCGGCCTAGGGCTGCTCGGTGCCGAGCAGCTGCCCGAGGTCCGGGCAGAGATCGGTCGGCACCGGCGCTTCGACGCGGTGGCGGTCCGCACACGGCTCGGCGACGAGGACGTCGCGCGCTTTGCGGTCAACCGGCCGTTCTTCGAAGGCGTGGAAATACGGCCGCGTCTCTCGCGCCGCTATCCGTACGGGCCCGCGCTCGCCCATGCCCTCGGCTATGTCGGCGGCATCAGCGCCGCCGACCTGCAGGAAATCGACGCGGTGGCCTACGCCGGCACCCAGGCGATCGGCAAGGTCTCGGTGGAACGGGCCTTCGAGCCCGACCTGCACGGTCAGTCGGGCCAGGAGCAGGTGGTCGTCAACGCCCGCGGCCGCAGCCTGTACACGCTCGATCGCGCAGGCGCACGCCCCGGCGAGGACGTGGTCCTGGCGCTTGACCTCGACGCGCAGCTCGCCGCCTGGGACGCCCTCGCCGGACGCCGCGGCGCGGCCGTGGCGATCGATCCGGCGACGGGCGAAGTGCTGGTGTTCGTGAGCACCCCGGCCTACGACCCGAACGTCATCAGCGCCGGCCTGAGCCGCAAGGCCTACGCCACCCTGCAGGAGGACATCGACAAGCCGCTGTTCAACCGCGCGCTGCGCGGTACCTACCCGCCGGGATCCACGATCAAGCCCATCGTCGCCCTGGCCGCCCTGCAGGCGGGCACGATGACACCGCAGGACCGGGTCTGGTGCGGCGGTTCGTACTCCCTGCCCGGCAGTTCACACCGGTACCGCGACTGGAAACCCGAAGGTCACGGCTCCATCGACATGCAGGGCGGCATCGAGCAGTCCTGCGACGTGTATTTCTACAGCGTCGCACGCGAACTCGGCATCCAGCGCATGGCGGACGTCCTGAAGGGTTTCGGACTCGGCGCGGTCACCGGCCTCGACATGCCGGGCGAGAAAGGCGGCCTGGTCCCCTCGCCGGCCTGGAAGCGCACCGCCTTCCGCAACCCGGGCAACCAGGTCTGGTTCCCGGGCGAGACCCTGATCACCGGCATCGGCCAGGGCTACATGCTGGTGACGCCGCTGCAGCTGGCCCATGCCGCCGCCGCCATCGCCCGGCGCGGCGTCCGCTTCCAGCCGACCATGCTGCATGCCACGCGCGACCCGATCAGCGGCAAGATGCACCCGGTCGAGCCGGCACCGCTGCCGGCTGTCGACATCGGCGACCCGCGGCACTGGGATACCATCGTCGCCGGCATGCACGGCGTGATGCACGGTGCCCGCGGCACGGCGCGCGCCGTCGGCATGGGCGCTGCGTTCCAGATGGCCGGCAAGAGCGGTACCGCCCAGGTGTTCACGGTGGCGCAGAACCAGAAGTACCGCGCTGCCGACGTCGCCGAGCGGATGCGCGATCACGCCCTGTTCATTGCCTTTGCACCGCTCGAGGAGCCGCGGATCGCCGTCGCGGTGGTGGTCGAGAACGGCGAGAGCGGCAGCAAGGTGGCGGCACCGATCGCCCGCCGGGTCATGGAGACGTACCTGCGCACAGCGGCGGGCGGCGCATGAGCGACGGCAACCGACGGGACCGTGGCAGCGTGCTGGCGCGATTCCTGCGCTGGGCCCACCTCGACCCGCCGCTGCTCGCCGGGACCCTCGCCATCCTGACTTTCGCCACGCTGGTGCTCTACAGCGCCACCGGCCAGAGCCTCGGCGCCATGCAGGCGCACGCCGGCAAGGTCGCGGTGGCACTCGGCGCGATGCTGGTCGCGGCGCGTGTCGACCCGACCTGGATGCGCCGGGGTGCCCCCTGGCTGTACGTGGTCGGCCTCGGCCTGCTCGGCCTGGTGCTGGTCACCGGCGACATCGCCAAGGGCGGGCAGCGCTGGCTCGACTTCGGCATCCGCTTCCAGCCCGCCGAGATCATGAAGCTTGCCGTGCCAATGACGCTTGCCCGGCTGCTGCACGACCGGCCCCTGCCGCCATCCCTGCTGCTGGTCATCGCCTGTTTCGTGATGGTGATGGTCCCGGCCGGCCTGATCGCCTTGCAGCCGGACCTCGGCACGGCGGTGCTGATCGTGCTCACCGGGGTGACGGCGATCTTTCTCGGCGGCCTCGGCTGGCGCTACATCGTCGGCGGTATCACGCTGGCGCTTGCGGCGCTGCCGGCGCTGTGGATGGTGATGCACGACTACCAGCGTAAGCGGGTGCTCACACTCCTCGACCCGGACAGCGATCCGCTCGGCGCCGGTTACCACATCATCCAGTCGAAGATCGCCATCGGCTCGGGCGGCTTCTTCGGCAAGGGCTGGCTCAACGGCAGCCAGGGCCAGCTCGAGTTCCTGCCGGAGCGCTCGACCGACTTCATCTTCGCGGTGATCGGCGAGGAATGGGGCCTGATGGGTGCGGTGGCGCTCGTCGGCCTGTATCTGTTCGTCGTCGGCCGCGGGCTCTACATCGCCGTGACCGCGCCGGACACCTTCACCCGCCTGCTCGCCGGCAGCCTGTCGATCACCTTCTTCTTCTATGTCTTCGTCAATTCCGCGATGGTGACCGGCCTGCTGCCCGTGGTCGGCGTGCCGCTGCCGCTGGTGAGCATGGGCGGCACGTCGATGGTGACGCTGCTCGCCGGGTTCGGCATCCTCATGTCCATCCAGACCCACCGCCGGCTCGGTGACGCGGTGCGCCGCTGATCAGGCAGAATAGCCATCCGATGAAGACCCTGGCCCTGCTCGCGGCGACAGCCGCCACGACCCTCACCGCCCCGGCGGCCCTCGGCCTCGACGTCGACCGGCCCGAGATCCAGGCCTACGTCAACGAACTGGTGAGCGAGCACGGTCTCGATGCCGACTACCTGCTCGTCATGCTGGGCGGCGCCACCACCCAGCAGTCGATCCTCGACGCCATGGCGCGGCCCGCGGAAAAAACCAAGCCCTGGAAGGACTATCGCGCGATCTTCCTGACGCCCGAGCGCATCCAGGCGGGAGCCGCATTCTGGCAGGAGCAGCAGACCCGCCTGACGCAGGTCGCCACGCGCACCGGCGTACCGCCGGAAATGCTCACTGGCATCGTCGGGGTCGAAACCTTCTTCGGGGCCCGCGCCGGGCGTTTTCGCCTGCTCGACAGCCTGGCCACGCTCGCCTTCGATTATCCGCCGCGCGCGAAGTTTTTCCGCGGTGAGCTGACGCAGCTGTTCCTGCTGGCGCGCGACGAGGGCCTCGACATCGGCCAGGCGCTCGGCTCCTACGCCGGCGCCATGGGCGCGCCGCAGTTCATCCCGAGCAGCTACCGCAATTTCGCCGTGGACGGCGACGGCGACGGTAAGCGCGACCTGTTCAACAGCTGGGACGATGTGCTGGCGAGTGTCGCCAACTACTTCGTCGTGCACCGCTGGCGGCCGGGCGAGCCGGTGGCGACGCGCGCCACCCTGGTACAGCCGACGGACCGAACACCCGGCGACAATGAACTCACACCGGGCTCGACCGTGGCCGGCCTGCGTGCGCGCGGCGTCCGCTTCTCGACCGACCTCGGGCCCGAAGCACCAGCCGGCCTGGTGGTCCTCGAAGGCGACGGTGGCCCCGAGTACTGGGTCGCCTTCCACAACTTCTACGTCATCACCCGCTACAACCGCAGCACCATGTATGCGCTGGCGGTGTACCAGCTCGGCCAGGCCATCGGCACCGCCGCTCGCAGCGGCCCCGACGGACCGCTGCACATCGCCAGCCGCCGGTGAGCCGCAATCCGACACCATGGCGCGCGTGCCGGGCCGCATCGAGGCTCGCCACCGCAGCCGTGGCTGCGTACATCGCCGGCTGCGCCTTCTCGCCGCCGGCACCCGAACGTTCGATCCCGACCCTGCCCGATCCACGCCACGAGCATCCCAGCATCGAATCAGGCGCGCCGCCCATGCCGATGCCGCCTGCGGGCGGCACACCCGGCAACCCACCGTTCTACGAGGTGTTCGGCGAGCGCTACCACGTCCTGCCGGACAGCGCCGGCTACGCCGAGCAGGGCGTGGCTTCCTGGTACGGGCGCGAGTTCCACGGCCGACGCACCTCCAACGGCGAGGTCTACGACATGTACGCGCTGAGCGCGGCCCACAAGACGCTGCCGCTGCCGACGCGCGCGCGGGTCACCAATATCGCCACGGGCAAGAGCATCGTCGTGCGGATCAACGATCGCGGACCATTCAAGAAGGGCCGGCTGATCGACCTCTCCTATGCTGCTGCGCGTGAACTTGGATTCGTCAACGCCGGCACGGCCATGGTGGAGGTCGAGGCGCTCGATGCCGCGGCTGCGCACGCTGCCGCCGCGCCGGCACCGCGGCCACCGCAGCTCATGTTCGTGCAGGTGGGTGCTTTCGCACAGCAGCAGAATGCGACCGACCTCAAGCGTCGCCTCGAAGCCCGTGGTCTCGGCAACGTGGTCATCCGTTATGATGCACGCACCCAGCCGGCGCTCTACCGCGTGCGCGTCGGCCCGGTGCGCGATGCGGCGGAATTCGACGCCGTCGTCGACCGGGTCGGCCTGCTCGAGGCCAGCACGCCGCGACTGGTCGTAGAACCGGTCGAGGCGGCCAATGCGCCGTCTGGCGGCCAGGGTCTGCCGGGCGGCTGAGCCCGGCGCCAGCACCATCACCGTTCGGAGCCAGCACCCATGAGAAAGCCGCTGGAAGCCTGTGGGCTTCTCCTCGCCCTGTTCCTCGTCGCCGCCCTGCGCGGCGCCGTCGCAGCCGTGCCGCCGCCACCGGCGATCGCCGCCAAGGCCTACGTGCTCGTCGACTTCCATACCGGCAAGGTCCTCGCCGCGCAGAACGAGCATGAGCGGATGGAGCCGGCGAGCCTCACCAAGCTGATGACGGCCTACACGGTATACAAGGCCCTCGGCGACGGGGCCGTGAAGCTGACCGATGCGGTACGGGTGAGCGAGCACGCCTGGCGCACCGGCGGGGCCGGGTCGGGCGGTTCCACCACCATGCTGCCGATCAACAGTTCCGCCCCCCTGGAGGTCATGCTCAAGGGCATGATCATCCAGTCGGGCAACGACGCGAGCATCGCGCTGGCCGAGCACGTGAGCGGTTCGGAAGAGGCATTCTCGGACCTCATGAACCGGCACGCGAAGGAACTCGGCATGACCGACAGCCACTTCGTCAATGCCACCGGCCTGCCGCACCCGGACCACTACACCTCGGCCGCCGATATCGCGAAGGTTTCCCGCGCCATCATCGCCGGGTTCCCGGAGCACTACTCCTGGTACGCGGAGAAGGACTACGTGTTCAACGGCATCCGCCAGGGCAACCGCAACCTGCTCCTCTACCGCGACCCGACCGTCGATGGCATCAAGACCGGCCACACGCAGAGCGCCGGCTATTGCCTGGCGGCCTCGGCGAAGCGCGGCGAAACGCGCATGATCTCGGTGGTCATGGCCATGGCGAACGAGGAAGCCCGCGCCAAGGGTTCGCTGGAGCTGCTGAACTACGGTTTCCGCTTCTACGAGACGCGCCGTCTCGCCGAAGCCGGCAAGCCGCTCGCCGAGGCGCGCGTCTGGAAGGGCGCCGCCGAGAAGGTCGCGCTCGGCGTCGCGAGCGACGTCTGGGTGACACTGCCGCGGGCCGAGGCCGAGCAGGTGCGCAGCGCCGTGGAAGCGCCGCGCGACCTCGAGGCCCCGCTCACCACCAGCAGCACTGTCGGCCGGCTGCGCATCACGCTCGGCAGCGAAACCCTGGCCGAGCCCGCGCTGGTGCCGCTCGTCGCGGTCGCGGAAGGCTCGCTCTGGCGGCAGGCGGTCGACACCGTGCTGCTGTGGTTCGAGTAGCCGCCGGGCGGCTGCTGCCATGGCGCGCGCCCTGCCCATCGCCTGGCTGAACGGCACCTGGCTGCCGCTCGCCGAGGCACGGGTGTCGCCGCTCGACCGCGCCTTCCTGTTCGCCGATGCGGTCTACGAGGTCGTCGCCGTGTACGGCGGCCGGCCGTTGCTCGTCGACGAGCACCTGGCGCGGCTCGCCCGCAGCCTGCGCGAACTCGGCATCGCCGATCCCCACGACGATGCTGCCTGGCGCGCGCTCATCGCCGGGCTGGTCGAACGTAACCGCAGCGCAGCGCCCGACGGCCACCTGGGCGTGTACCTGCAGGTCAGCCGCGGCGCCGACACCGGGCGCGACCACGGTTTCCCGGCCGACGTCCCCGCGACAGTGTTCGGCATGGCGAGTCCGCTGGCAGCGTTCGACCCGACCGGTTCCGGGCTGCGCGCGATCACGGCACCCGACAACCGCTGGGCACGCTGCGACATCAAGTCCACGGCCCTGCTCGGCAACGTCCTGCTGCGCCAGGCCGCCGCGGCGGCAGGCGCCCAGGAATGCATCATGCTGCGCGCCGGACGGCTGACCGAAGGCTCGAGCAGCACGGTCGCCATCGTCGAGGGCCGCACCGTCGTCACCCGGCCGGATGGTCCCGAGGTCCTCCCGGGCACGACCATCCGCCTGGTGCGCTCGCTCGCCCCGGCCTGCGGCCTCGACTGGCGCGAGGAGGACATCGCCGAGTCACGCCTGCGCCGGGCCGACGAGATCTGGATCACCTCGGCCATGCGCGGCGTCCTGCCCGTGACGCATCTTGACGGGAAGCCGGTCGGCGCCGGTGTTCCCGGACCCGCGTGGCGTACCATCGCTGTCGCCTATGAGCGCTGCACGCGGTCCTGACGGCGACGAGCCGTTCACCTTTCCCTGCCGCTTCCCGATCAAGGTGATGGGGCGGCAGGAGGCAGGGTTCGAGGCCCTGGTGCTCGGGCTGGTGGCCGGGCACGTCGGCGCCATCGATGCCGCCAGCGTGCGCCGCCAGACCAGCCGCAATGCCCAGTACGTGTCGCTCACCGTGACCATCACCGCCGAGAGCCGCGCGCAGCTCGACAGCGTCTATCGCAGCCTCACCGCCTGCGCGCAGGTACTGCTGGTCCTGTGAACCTGCGGGTCGAGCGCCTGGGGCGCGTGGACTACGCCGAGGCCTTCGCGGCCATGCGCCGGTTCACCACGGATCGCGGCGCCGACACGCCCGACGAGATCTGGCTGCTCGAGCATCCGCCGGTATACACGCTCGGCCTGAACGCCGACCCGGCACACGTGCTGGCCGCCGGCGACATCCCGGTGCTGCGCACGGACCGCGGCGGCCAGGTGACCTACCACGGGCCGGGCCAGCTCGTGGCCTACGTCCTGCTCGACCTTGGCCGGCGCGCGCTCGGCGTGCGCGCGCTGGTAAGCCTGCTCGAGCAGGCGGTCGTCGCCACGCTGGCGCGCTACGACATCACGGCGGCAGGCAACCCGCGGGCCCCCGGCGTCTACGTCGCCGGCGCCAAGTTGGCAAGCCTCGGCCTGCGCATCCGGCGCAACTGCAGCTACCACGGGCTGGCGCTGAACGTGGCGATGGACCTGGCCCCGTTCGCGCGCATCAACCCCTGCGGCTTCGAAGGCCTGCGGGTGACCCAGCTCGCCGAACTCGGCGGCCCCACGGATCCCGACCGCGTCGGCCGCGACCTGGAAGCCGCGCTGCGTGCGGGGCTCGGAGAACCGCCGGCCAGCGTCGCGGGTTAGCCGGGCGTCGGTGAGGGGGGCGCGGTAGTCGCCACGCCTCTCCCCGGCATCGCTACACCCCCGCCAGCCGCTCCGGCGTACCGACGTCACTCCAGGCACCCGTGAACAGCTCGCCGGTCACGGCGCCGCGCACCGCTGCCGCGCGCAGCAATGGCGCCAGGGGAAACCGCCCCGGAACACAGGCCGCGAAGAGCCTCGGGTCGAGGACGGCGATACCCGCGTAGGTGAAGCGGGGGCTGCCCTCGATGGCGACACGCCCGCCGGTGAGCGCAAAGTCTCCTGCCGGGTGATGCGCAGGATTCGCCACCAGGACCAGGTGCGCGTGGGTGCCGGCTGCGAGCACGTGCGGCGTGTAGGCGTAGTCGCAGAAGACATCGCCATTGACCAGCCAGAACGGCCGCTCCCCGAGCAGTGGCAGGGCCCGCTGGATGCCGCCACCGGTCTCGAGCGCCGGGTAGCCTTCCTCGCTGTAGGCGACCCGCAGCCCATAGTGCGTGCCATCGCCGACATGCTCACGGATCTGCGCCCCGAGCCAGCCGAGGTTGATCACGACTTCGTGGATACCGGCGCGCGCCAGCGCTGCCAGGTGGTGCCCGAGGAGCGGTCGCCCGCGGACCGGCAACAGCGGCTTCGGCACCGTGTCGGTGAGCGGGCGCATGCGCTCGCCACGGCCGGCCGCGAGGATCATGGCTTTCATGGCGGCATTCTGCCAGTCCGCCGGCACGCGCCCAACACGGGCGGCGCCACCGCATATAATCCCGCTTCGTCCTGCGTCGTCGTGGCTGGGCCCATCGTTGTACCGCCTCCTGCTCGGATTTCTCTGCGGCGTGCCGCTCGCGGCCGCCGCCGGACCGGATCGGCCCGCCGACCGGCTGCTGCTCGGCTGCCCGATCGACGCCCTGCCGGAAGTACCGCAGCTGCCGCCCGGCAACCCGCTCGACGAGCGCATCGAGCTGTTCACGGACCGCGCCGAGCTCGACATCGACACCGGCGCCCTGTTCGAGGGCGAGATCGCCCTGCGCCGTGGCGATGCGGTGCTGACGGCTCCGGGCGGCCGCTACGACAAGGCGAGCGGGCGCTTCGACCTCGATGGCGGCCTGAAGTACCGCGACCCTGCCACGGCCATCAGCGGACGGGAGGCCTGGTTCGACGCACTCGCCGGTGAGCTGCGCATCCAGGGCGCGGAGTTCCACGTGCTCACCGTACCGGCACGCGGCAGCGCCGGCTCGATCGAGGTGGAGCGCGACCGGCGGCTGCAGCTGAAGGACGTGACCTACACCACCTGCGCAACCGGCGACGAGGACTGGTTGCTGCGTGCGGGAAAGATCGACATCAACCGCGACACCGGCATCGCCACCGCGCGCAATGCCCGGCTCGTGTTCAAGGGCGTGCCGATCCTCTACACGCCGTGGATCGCCTACCCGGTCACCAACGAGCGCACCACGGGCTTCCTGCTGCCGGCAATCGGCCGCTCCGAGGGCCGCGGCGTGGAGTTCCAGATTCCCTATTACTTCAACCTCGCGCCGAACTACGACGCCACGCTCACGCCGCGCTACATGTCCCGACGTGGCCTGGAGATGCTCGGCGAGTTCCGCTACCTCTGGCCCGGGCACGACGGGGAACTCAACGCCGAGTACCTGCCGAACGACGACATCACCGGCGAGAACCGCTACCTGTTCGGCTGGGATCACCAGTCGCAGCTCGGTCGCGGCTGGCGCGCCACGCTGGACGCAACCACGGTCTCCGACACCGGCTACTTCGAGGACATGTACGGCAGCCTGGCCGCCACCAGCCAGACGCACCTCGAGCACGTGCTCGACGTCGAGTACTACGACGACCTGTGGTCGGTGCTGATGCGCCTGCAGTCCTTCGAGACGCTGGACGAGTCGCTCGTCGGCAGCGACAAGCCCTACCAGCGTGCTCCGCAGCTCGCTGTCGGGATGTTCCTGCCGGATGGCCTGCTCGGCCTCGACTGGCGGCTCGACGGTGACTTCACCGCGTTCGAGCGCAATACGGGCACCACCGGCTCGCGACTGTACCTGGCACCGGCCATCGCGCTGCCCCTCGACTACCGCGGCCTGCATTTCGAACCGGCAGTCGCCGTCACGCACACCGCCTACTACGACATCCAGAACCCGGATCCGGGCATCGCCGAGGAACCGGGCCGCAGCGTCGCGATCTGGAGCATCGATGCCGGTGCCGTGTTCGAGCGCGGTGCGCGTGGCGGCGGTGGCTGGCTGCAGACCCTCGAGCCGCGCGTGCAGTTCGTGCACATCCCGTTCAGCGCGCAGGACGACCTGCCGGTGTTCGACACCATCGAGCCCGACTTCAACATGGTGCAGCTGTTCCGCAAGAACCGTTTCCAGGGGCTCGACCGCATCGGTGACACCGATCAGCTCAACATCGGCTTTACCAGCCGCGTGATCGACGCCGACGACGGCAACCAGTACCTCACCGCCACGTTCGGACAGACCCGCTTCTTCACCAGCCAGGACGTCACCCTGCCGGGAGGCACGCCGATCGACAGCAACTCCTCGGACTGGCTGGCAGAACTCGGCGTCAACTTCCGCCGTCACTGGAAACTCGACCTCGGCTACCAGTGGAACAACGAACAGAGCAACACCCAGCGGGCGCAGGGCCGGCTGCAGTACCGGCGCGACGGGCGCCATGTCGCCAACCTCGCCTACCGCTACCGGCGCGACCAGGTCGAGGAACTCGACGTGTCGGCCGCCTGGCCGCTCAGCACCCACTGGAGTGCCGTCGGCCGCTACGACTATTCGCTGCTCGACGACGAACTGCTCGAAGGTTTCGTCGGCATCGAGTACCAGAATTGCTGCTGGGGGCTGCGCCTGGTGTACCGCAACTACGTCGCCAGCCGCGACGGCGAGAAGGACAGCGCCATTGCGGTGCAGCTGGTCCTCAAGGGCCTGACCAACGTCGGTGACTCCGCGGACCGCCTCCTCGAACGTGGTATTCTTGGCTATGAAGCCGACTGACCCGCCGCCGATGCATCGCCGATTTCTCGTCCTCACCCTCGCTGCCCTGTGCGCCGCAACGGCCGCGCACGCCCAGGATCGTGAACTGTCGGCGCGCGGCGAGCTGCTCGACGGCATCGCCGCCGTGGTCAACGACGGCGTCGTGCTGAAGAGCGAGCTGCGCACCGAGATGCAGCGTATCGTGCGCCGCCTGCAGGAACAGGGCACGCGCCTGCCACCCGAAACGACGCTCGCCCCGCAGGTGCTCGAACGCCTCGTCATCGCACGGATCCAGCTGCAGCGCGCCGAGCGCGTCGGCATCCAGGTCTCCGACGAGACGCTCAACAACGCCCTCGCCAACATCGCCGAGCGCAACAACGTGACCCTGGCCGAGCTGCCGCAGGTGCTGGCGCGCGAGGGCCTCGACTACCAGGCCTACCGGCGCGAGATGCGCGACCAGATCGCGATCGAGCAGCTGCGCCAGCGCGACGTGCTGGCGCGCATCAACGTCACGCCACGGGAGATCGACGAGTACCTCTCGCGCCAGGCCGGTCGCGCCTCGGAGAACATGGAGTTCGCGCTGTCGCAGATCCTCGTGGCGGTGTCGCCGACGGCAGGTCAGGACGCCATCGGCGCCGCCGAGAAGCGCGTTGCGGACATAACCCGGCGACTGCAGGCCGGCGAGGACTTTGCGCAGCTCGCGGTCGCCTACTCCGACGGGCAGCAGGCGCTCGACGGCGGGCGCATGGGCTGGCTGAAGGGCAACGAGCTGCCGACGGTGTTCGCCGACGTGGTGCCCGGGCTCGACAAGGGACAGGTCTCCGAGCCGATCCGCAGCAGCAGCGGCTTTCACCTCGTACGGCTCGACGACCGCCGCGGCGGCGAACCGGTGATCGAACAGCAGGTGCACGTACGCCACATCCTCGTCACCCCGAACGAGGTGCTCGACGACGATTCCGCGCACGAGAAGATCCGTGCCGTCCGCACGCGCATCCTCGCCGGCGAGGACTTCGCCGCCACGGCCCGGGCCATCTCCGACGACCCGGGATCGAAGAACGACGGCGGCGACCTCGGCTGGGCTGCGCCGAGCATTTATGCACCGGAGTTCAAGGCCATGGCCGAGAAGCTCGAGCCGAATACGCTGAGCGAGCCGTTCCGCACCGCCTTCGGCTGGCACATCATGGAGGTGCTTGGCCGGCGTACGCAGGACACCACCGAGGAGGTGCGCCGCCAGCAGGCCGCATTCGCCATCCGCAACAGCAGGCTCGGCGAGGAAACCGAACTCTGGGCGCGGCGCCTGCGCGACCAGGCGTTCGTCGAGTACCGTATCTGAAGCGCCAGCCCCCGGTGCCGGCCGGCACATGACCCTGCGCATCGCGCTCACCACCGGCGAGCCCGCCGGAATCGGCCCGGATCTCACGGCAACGATCGCCGCGCGCGAGTGGCCGGCAGAGATCGTCGCCATCGGCGATCCACGCCTTCTCGCCACGCGTGCCGCCAACCTCGGCCGGCCGCTCACACTCGAAACCTATCGGCGCGAGGCGCTGCCACAGCCCATGGCGGCTGGCACGCTACGCGTTGCCGCAGTGCCGCTGGGCACCCCGGTGCGGGCCGGGCAGCCCGACCGCGCCAATGCCGGCTACGTGATCGAGACCCTGCGGCGGGCCACCGCCGGCTGCCTCGAAGGCGAGTTTGCTGCCGTCGTCACCGCACCGGTGCACAAGGGCATCGTCAACGACGCCGGCATTGCCTTCTCCGGCCACACCGAGTTCATTGCCGGGCTGACCGGCACCACCTGTCCGGTGATGATGCTGGTCGCCGGCGGGCTGCGGGTCGCACTCGCCACCACGCACCTGCCGCTACGCGACGTACCGGCGCAGATCACGCGCGTGCGCCTGGAGGCCGTGCTCGACGTCCTGCACGCCGGCCTCACCGGGCAGTTCGGCATCGCGCGGCCGCGTATCGCCGTACTCGGCCTGAACCCGCATGCCGGGGAGTCCGGACATCTCGGCAGCGAGGAGCGCGAGATCATCGAGCCTGCGCTCGCCGTGCTGCGCGGCCGGGGGCTGCAGCTCCTCGGGCCGTTGCCCGCCGACAGCGCCTTCACCCGTGAACGCCTCGCTGCCTGCGACGCGGTGCTCGCGATGTACCACGACCAGGGCCTGCCGGTCCTCAAGTACGCCGGCTTCGGCGCCGCGGTCAACGTGACCCTCGGGCTGCCGATCGTGCGCACCTCGGTCGACCACGGCACCGCGCTCGAACTCGCCGGCAGCGGGCGCGCCGATGCGGGCAGCCTCGTGGCGGCACTCGAGCTCGCCATGACGCTCGCCGCAGCGCGCAGACGCTGACCAGCCGTGCGGCCGCGCAAGTCCCTCGGCCAGCACTTCCTGCACGACCCGCGCATCATCGCCCGCATCCTCGCCGCCGTGGCACCGCAGCCAGGCGAGCACTTCGTCGAGATCGGGCCAGGCCGCGGCGCCCTGACGCTGCCGCTGCTCGCTGCCGGTGTCGCACTCGACGTCGTCGAACTCGACCGCGATCTCGCCGCTGCCCTCGTGCGTGACCACGCCGGGACGCGGCTCGTCGTCCATCATGCCGATGCGCTGCGTTTCGACTTCCACCGCATCGCCACCGCACCCGGCACGCTGCGGCTCGCTGCCAACCTGCCGTACAACATATCCACGCCGCTGCTCTTTCACCTGCTCGACCACGCCGGGCTGTTCCGCGACCTGCATGTGATGCTCCAGCGCGAGGTCGTCGAGCGCATGACCGCGGCGCCCGGCAGCCCCGCCTATGGCCGGCTCACCGTGGCGCTGGCGGCGCGCTGCCACGTCGAGCGCCTGTTCGTGGTCCGCCCGGGGGCCTTCACGCCGCCACCGCAGGTCGACTCCGCCGTGGCGCGCCTGGTCCCCGATGCGGCGCTCGGCGCGCGCATCGCCGACCAGGCCGTCTTCGACCGCGTGGTGACCCGCGCCTTTTCCATGCGGCGCAAGCAGCTCGCCAACGCCCTCGCCGGGGTGCTCGGCGCCGCCGACATCGTCGCCTGCGGCCTCGACCCGACGGTGCGACCGGGCGAGGTTTCACCGGCCGGCTTCATCGAACTGGCGCGGCGCGCGGCCGGCGCAGGTTGACGCCCGTCACATTCACCGCCGGCCCGACGTGCCCTGTGCCACAGCCCGGCCGTCCCGGGCGTGCAGGTCAGGCTGCGGCGCGCCACAATCCCCACAGCGTGGCGTCGAGAGGAGGCGGAGGATGTGCCGCTTCACGTTCTACAAGGGCAAGCCGCTGCTGCTCGCGGCACTGGTCACCGAACCCGAGCATTCGCTGATCCACCAGAGTGCCCATGCGCGCGAACGCGACGAGCCGTTGAACGGTGACGGCTTCGGTGTCGCCTGGTATTCCGAGGGCCACGACGAACCGGCCCTGTTCCGCTCGGTCACCCCCGCCTGGAGCAACCAGAACCTGCGCGAACTCGCCCGCGTCACCGCCAGCCACTGCGTGCTCGCCCACGTGCGCGCCGCCACCCAGGGACTGCAGGTCGGCGAACCGAACTGCCACCCTTTCCGCTGCGGCCCGCTCGCCTTCATGCACAACGGCGACATCGGCGGCTTCGCCGCGATCCGCCGCCCGCTGCTCGCGGGCCTCAGCGACGCGGCGTTCGCCGGGATTCGCGGCTCGACCGACTCCGAACACTTTTTTGCCCTGCTCTGCGACGAGCTTGCCCCGGCGGGCACCACACCGGGCTCGGCTGCCATGGCCGCTGCGCTACGCCGGGCCCTCGCCCGCATCCTCGATCTCGGTGCACGGCACGCGCCCGGTGAATACGTCTACCTCAACGCCGTGCTGACCGACGGCGAGGCGGCCATTGCCTGTCGCTTCACGACAGATGTGCCGGAGAACGCCGACACGCTCTACGCCAACCGTGGCCGCCGCTATGTCTGCGAGAACGGCATCGGTCGCATGCTCGACCCGGGCGAGGCCAACGGCAGCGCCGTCCTGGTGAGCTCCGAGCCGCTGAGCGGCGACGCCGGCTGGGAAGCCATACCGGTCAACCACCTGCTGCGCCTCGAGCCGAACCTGTCACTCGCCATCGAACCCGTTTCGCCCTGAAGCCCCCGGCCGTGCTGCCCGGCGGACGGCGGACGGCTAGAATAGCGGCATGGAGCCCACCGCACGCCGTACCGCGATCAAGGTCGAGGTCGAGACCAGCTACCTGCCGGACCAGTCCGACCCCGATGCGGCACGCTATGTGTTCGCCTACACCATCACCATCCGCAACACCGGCAAGGTTCCCGCCACCCTGCTCACGCGCCGCTGGATCATCACCGATGCCAACGGCAAGGTGCGTGAAGTAGCCGGCGACGGCGTCGTCGGCGAGCAGCCGTGCATTGCCCCAGGTGGTGCCCACCGCTATTCGAGCGGGGCGGTCATCGAGACCCCCGTCGGCTGCATGGAAGGCAGTTACGGCATGGTCACCGAGGACGGCACCGCCTTCCCCGCCTCCATCCCGGCGTTCCGGCTCGCGGTCCCGGGCATCCTCCACTGAGCCGGCCGGGCGCAGATGGCCGTCTACGCCATCGGTGATGTGCAGGGCTGCTACGACGAGCTCGCCCGGATGCTCGACGTCCTGCGCCCAGACCCGCTCGCCGACGAGCTCTGGTTCGTCGGCGACCTCGTCAACCGCGGACCACGCTCGCTGGAGGTCGTGCGGCTGGTGAAGTCACTCGGGCGGGCGGCCGTCGTCGTGCTCGGCAACCATGACCTGCACCTGCTCGCACTCGGCCTCACCGGCCGCACGCGCGTCCGGGGCGAGGATCTGCAGGCCGTGCTGGCGGCACCCGATCGCGACGAACTGCTCGACTGGCTGCGTCACCGCCCGCTCGCCCACTACCGGCCCGACCTCAACACCCTCATGGTGCACGCCGGCGTGGCGCGTGACTGGGATCCGCTGCTCACCATCAAGCTGGCGCGCGAGGCCGAGCGCGTGTTGCGCGCCCGCGAAGGCGTCGCCTTCCTGCGCGAGATGTACGGCAACGAGCCGGCAGCCTGGTCGGGCCAGCTCACCGGTACGGCACGCCTGCGCTTCATCGTCAATTGCCTCACCCGCATCCGCTACTGCCACCCCGACGGGGCCCTCGATTTCACCGACAACGGCCCACCCGGCTCGCAGGCGGCCGGCCTCGTGCCATGGTTCGAACTGCCCGGACGGGCGGCGCAGGCGGTGCGCATCGTCTTCGGCCACTGGTCGGCGCTCGGCTTCCTGCAGCAGGCCAACCTGCTCGGCCTCGACACCGGCTGCGTCTGGGGACGCGCGCTGACGGCGGTGCGCCTCGACGGCCCGGCCCGCGTGTACACGGTGCCGGCCCGTACCGACCGCCAGCCGCCGGGCGAGTGAGCCCGGCTCAGACGGCGACGGGTGCGCGGATCGCCGCGTGGCTCTGGTAGCCCGCGAAGGTGAAGTCCTCGAACCGGTAGTCGGAGATCGACGGCGGCCGGCGCTGCAGCACGAGCTGCGGCAAGGGCAGCGGCTCACGTCGAAGCTGTTCGTCCGCCTGTTCGAGGTGGTTGAGGTAGAGGTGGCAGTCCCCGCCGGTCCAGATGAACTCGCCGGGATCGAGCCCGACCTGCTGCGCCACCATGTGCGTGAGCAGCGCGTAGGAGGCGATGTTGAACGGCACGCCGAGGAACACGTCGGCACTGCGCTGGTAGAGCTGGCAGGACAGGCGCCCGCCGGCCACGTAGAACTGGAACAGCAGGTGGCAGGGCGCAAGCCGCATCTGCGGAATCGCCGCGACGTTCCAGGCGCTGACGACGAGGCGGCGCGAGTCCGGGTCCCGGCGCAGGGTATCGATCACCTGCTGCACCTGGTCGATGCTCCCGCCGTCGCCCGTCGGCCACGAGCGCCACTGCACCCCGTAGACCGGGCCGAGCTCGCCCTGCGCGTCGGCCCACTCGTCCCAGATCGTCACCCCATGCTCGTGCAGGTAGGCGACGTTGCCCTCCCCGCGCAGGAACCAGAGCAGCTCGTGGACGATCGAGCGCAGGTGCAGCTTCTTGGTGGTGACCAGCGGAAAACCGGCGGTGAGGTCGAAACGCAGCTGGTGACCGAATACGCTGAGCGTGCCGGTGCCCGTGCGGTCGGCCTTGCGCGCGCCGTGCTCGCGGATGTGTCGCAGCAGCTCGAGGTACTGGCGCATGGCGGCTTCAGCCCCGCCGCTGCGCGAGCCCGAGCAGCAGCGCGCCGCCGGCGAGCATCGGCAGCGTCAGCAGCTGGCCGGTGGTGAACCAGCCGCCGGCGAGATAGCCGATGTGCGCATCCGGCAGCCGCACGAACTCCACGGCAAAGCGTGCCAGACCGTAGAGCAGCAGGAACAGGCCGCAAACCGCCATCGCCGGCCGCGGCCGGGCCGAGTAGAGCCACAGCACGATGAACAGCAGCACCCCCTCGAGTGCCGCCTCGTAGAGCTGCGAGGGGTGGCGCGGCACACCTGCCACGATCACTGCCCATGGCACGTCGGTCGGCTTGCCCCACAGCTCGCCGTTGATGAAGTTGCCGATGCGCCCGGCGCCGAGGCCGATCGGTACCAGCGGAGCGACGAAGTCCATGAGCGGGAAGAAGGCCACGCCCACCTGGCGCGCATACAGCGCCATGGCCACGATGACACCGAGCAGCCCGCCGTGGAACGACATGCCGCCCTCCCAGATCTTCACGATCGCGAGCGGATCGGCGAAGAGCTGCGCGCGGCCGTAGAACAGCATGTAGCCGAGACGTCCGCCGAGGATTACGCCGAGCGCACCGTAGAAGATCAGATCGTCGACCTGCGCCACCGTCACGGGCGAGCCGGGGCGCGCGGCACGCCGGCGGCCCAGCCACCAGGCCGCGGCGAAGCCGACGAGGTACATGATGCCGTACCAGCGCACGGCGAGCGGCCCGATGCTGATGGCGACGGGGTCGATGGCGGCAAACTCGATCACAGGCGTCTCGGTCGGGCGCGGAACGGGAGCGCGCTAGTCTACACCGGCACCGGGGATCTCAGCCGCCGCGGGTCTCGCGCCAGTGCGCGAGGCGCTCGCGCACCAGCGCCTCGATCTCCTCCCATGAATCCGCCCGCGGTCCCGGCAGATCGCGGTTGGTCGGGTTCACCACCACGATGGTCTCGTGGCCGGCGGCGCGCAGCGCGCGGATGTTGTCCGGGCTGTCCTCGAGGTAGAGGTTGGCACCCACGGCGGCTTTGTCCCGCATGAAACAGATGTCCCAGTACGGGATGCCGTGGTGCTCGAGCCACTCGGTGGTCTGGCGGATCGCTTCCTTGTGGAACCAGTGGATGTAGAGCCGGTGGGTGATGATGCGGATGCGCACTTCACCGATCGCCGACAGGCGGCGCAGCGCCGCCGGCGCCCCGGGGATCGGTGCCAGCCGCGCGAACAGTTCGCGCTCCTTGACCGCGAAGCGGTGCAGCGCATCGTAGCCGCCGGCCCGCTCCAGGCCCCACTCGCGGAAGCCGTAGCTGATCTCGTCGGTGAGCGTGCCCTCGGCGACACCGAGCCACTCGGCCGCGATCGGCTTCAGCCCGCGCGCGAAGTCGGCGACCACCCCGTCGAGATCGACCCCGAGCACGAACTGGCGGCTGGCAGTCACACAGGGTCCCGGGGGGCAGGCATCATGCCGGCACTCTACGGGGCGGCGCTGGGTGACTCAAGACGCAGGCCGTACTCAACGGCGGCGCAAAGCCGCCCGGTAGGCCTCGAGCTGCGGCCGCAACGCCTCCCACCGTGCCAGGCTCGCCGCCGGCCAGTAGCGGCTGCGCTCGTAGAACTCCGGCACCGATCACCGTGCTCTCCGGTGCTGACCGGCGATCACGTTAGCATCCCGGCCCGACCGCAGTCAGCCGGCGCCACCTCCGGACCGCAGCTGCCGGAACAGCGGACCCGCCAGCAGGAACAGCCAGGTGACCAGCACGAACGGCGAGGTCAGCGCCGGCATGCCGAGCGGCTCGAGTGCCGCCGACATCGCGGCAAAGACGACGGCCGTCACCACGACCGCCAGGGTCGTGTAGGCCGCCGCTGCCGCGCGCGGTGCGAACAGGCCGCTTCCCAGTGCGATCGCGGTCAGGACGGAATTGAAACCGAAGGCCCCGGCACGGATCGCCGGCTCCGCAGCCCCCAGGCCCCACGCGACCAGCAGCCCCGCACACGAGCCCGCGAGCGCCACGCCGGCGGCCACCCGCGAACTGACCAGGAGCCCCGCAACGAAGATGGCGCCCGTGATGGCGTTGCCCTGGAAGAAGACCTGCGCAATGCCGCTGAAGAGACCCTCGGCCACCGTCGACGCCGTCACGATGCCCTCGACGGTTGCCGCCTTCGGCAGACCGGCGGTCGGCAGGACAGCGGTCGTCTGCAGACGGCCGAAGCGCGCACAGGCCAGCACGAACACCCAGGTGGTGAAGACGAACGGCGCCGTGAGTGCTGGAACCCTCCAGGTTCCCAGCAGGCGCAGCAGCGCAACCATGACCACCGTCGTGAATGCCGCAGCCAGCACGACGTAGGCCCAGGCCAGCGCGCCAGGCTCGAGGAAGTAGAGCAGCGCGATGGCGACGAGCGCCCCGTTGAAGCCGAACAGGCCCGCCTGCACCTCGGACCGGTCGCTCCCGAGAAATATTGCGGTCACCGTACTCGCGATGGCCCCGAGCAGGGCCGCCCAGCCGAACAACACGGAGTTGTAGAAGATGCCGGCCAGGAACAGCAGGCCCGTGTAGCTGTTGCCCTGCAACATCACCTGGCCGATGCCGCGAAGCACTGCATCCAGAAAGCCGAGCAGGCGTTGCGGCAGCGAGCTGCCTGCGACGACCAGCCCGCCCGCCGTGAACTGCACGGGAGGGATACCGTCAGCTCGCACGTTCGAGGATCTGCTTGAGGACGATGGCCTCGTTGTGCTCGCGGTCCCTGGCGGCGTACACGAGGGTGACCTGGCCCCGGCGCGCCATGGCCCTGAGCCCGGGCAGCGCCGGATTCCCGCGCAGTTCCGCCCGGTAGCGCTTCCTGAACTCGGGCCATTTCTCCGGGTCGTGGCCGAACCATTGGCGCAGCCCGGTCGAGGGCGCGATGTCCTTGAGCCACAGGTCGAGTCTTGCCTTGTCCTTGCTCAACCCGCGCGGCCAGAGCCGATCCACCAGGATCCGCTGGCCATCGCTCCTGGCCGCCGGCTCGTAGGCCCGCTTCAGCACCACGCTCATCACGCGTTCCCCCGCAGGAGCCGGCAGTGAGGCCGACGGGTCAGCGATGGAACTCGCCCTGGGCCTCCGGTTGCCGGACGACTTCCAGGACCCGCAGGTTCACCCTGCGCCCGCCCGGCACCTGCCAGACGATCGATTGCCCCACCGACAACCCCAGCAGGGCGCTCCCCACTGGGGCCAGTACCGAGATCCTGTCGGTACCGCCAGCCTCTTCCGGATAGACCAGCGAGAACTGGAACTCCGAGCCGCTCGCGTCATCCACGAACCGCACCGTCGAGTTCATCGTGACGACGTTCGACGGCACCTCGGCGGGTTCCACCACCGTGGCGCGGTCGATCTCGCTCAGGAGCGCATCGATGCCCGGCAACTTACGGTACTCCTTCGAGCCGAGCAGCCGCTCGAGCCGGGCCTGGTCGAGGCTCGACATGATGATCGGTGGCATGGATTCCATAGAAAGCCTGTCCTCGCTGAAACCGGAAACCGGGTGCCGGGCACTCGGGCCGGGCCGCCCACGTTCGCACTTGCTGGAATCGAGCGTCCTGCGCGGGGCATTCCCGGCGGTTCCGCCCACGGTGCCAGTATACCGGGAACGGGACCCGGCTGATCCCGGCGCCGCCAGGGATCGACCTCCGGCCACCGCCACGCTGCCGCAGCAGTTCAGACCGGTGTCGCGAGCTTGAGCCCGACGAGGCCGGCGACGATCAGCGCCACACTGATGAGCCGGGCGGCGGTCGCAGGATCGCCGAGCAGCACGATACCCAGCAGCACGGTGCCGACCGCTCCGACCCCCACCCAGATGGCATAAGCAGTGCCGACGGGCAGCGTCTTCATGGCGATTCCCAGCAACCACATGCTGATGATCATCGCCAGGATGGTCCAGACCGTCGGCCACAGGCGGGTAAAGCCGTCCGTGTACTTCAGCCCGATTGCCCAGCCCACCTCGAACAGCCCCGCGATGACGACGATGACCCAGGCCATACGGTTCCTTTCACGACGGCCGGGGGTGTCCCGGCGGCGGCTGGAGCAGAGAGGCTATCCTCGCCCCCGTTTACCACCTGCCGCACAGCTCCCGGCCGCGAGCGATGTCGCCGGTCTAAGGGCCCCAAACCGCCCAACGCCCGCATTCATCGCCGGCCCGCGGACTGACACCAGCGCGCACATTATCGACAATCATGGCGACAACCTCACGCGTCAGCGATCACGCCGCATGTGCATAATGAAATGGCGCACTTGCGGCGCACCAGCGATTGGGTGTCACGGTCCGCTGCAACTGCTTGTTATACGCCGGCGAACGCATCGTCATAACGAACCAATCCGGAAACGCCATTGAGTGCCCCAGCCTCGAGTTCCGCGACCATGAATACCTCCTCTGGCACATCGTACTCGCAACGGAGCGCGTACCGAGCCGCTGGCGCGAAACCGAAGCGCGGATAGTATTCGGGGTGACCGACGACAACTACGGCACAAGACCCGAGATCTTTGCAGCACGTTAAACCCTGGCGCACCAGCGCGGAGCCGATGCCCTTGCGT
>CAUJIY010000072.1 GCA_963205295.1 Pseudomonadota bacterium | reverse complement strand
GCCTTCTGCTCGTCGTCCATCGACGGGCGGTCACCGTCGATCCACACCTGCTCGACCTGCGTGGCCGGTTCGAGCAGGTCGCCATCGGTCAGGACGAGGCTCGCGCTCTTGCCCGTTTCGATCGAGCCGAGCACGCCGTCGAGGCCGAGGATGCGGGCGGGGTAGAGCGTGATCGAGCGGTAGGCGGCCTCACGGTCCAGGCCGTAGGCCGCGGCGATGCCGGCGAAGAGCGTGATGTGCCGTGCATTCGCCGAGCCGCCGGAACGCGTGCCGCTGGCGATGGCGAAGGTGACGCCGGCGGCCTCGAGTTTCGCGGGCATCGAGTAGAGCACGTCGTAGGGATCGTCGGGCCGTGGCGGTTCGCCGACGATGTTGGTCAGCACCACCGGCACCTGGTGGCGGGCGAGGAGATCGGCGACGAGGTAGGCATCGCGCCCGTCCGTGATCACGAGGCGCAGCTTGTGCTTCGCCGCCAGGGCGACGGCGGCCTCGATCGCGTGCTTCTCGCGCGCCGTGGCCCACAGCGGCCGTTCGCCGCGCAGCACCGGCTGCAGGGCCTCGAGCTGCGGATCGTACTGCGGCGGGCGCCCGCCCTGCGCGGCGCGTGCCTGCGCGCGGCCGTACGCGGCCGCGCCGTCGAGCAGCTTCTCGATCCGGGCAATGCGCTCGTCGGATTCCTTCCTGCGGTCCGGCAGGCTCTTCTGGCCGCCGACGAAGGCCGCGTACTGCGGCGGTACCGGTTCCGGCCAGCGCAGCACCACGGCCTGCTGGCGCACGGCCGTCATCCCGTCCCAGGTCCAGCCGCTGGTGCGCAACAGGCTCGTGGTGCCGGCGATGAGTCCGCCCGACGGCACGACGACGGCGTGGGTGATGCCGCCGGAGCGCGCCACCGGGAAGTGCCGGCTCGCGGCGTTCACGGCGGGCGAGACATCGGCGTCGGCGTTGACATCACCCGTCTCGCTGACATCGACGGTACCGGGCACGGAGTCGATCTCGCTGATGCCAAGCACGCTGTTGGTGTGGATCAGGCCGGGCCACAGGTGCTTGCCGGCAGCAGCCACGCGTTCGGCGCCGGCGGGAATCGCCGTGTCCGGACCACCGACGGCGGTGATGCGCCCGCCTGAAAACACCACGACGCCGTCGGGGATCGCCGGCCCTGCCATCGTATGCACCGTCGCGCCGGTGATGGCGACGGCTCCGGCCGGTGCTGCGGGGTCGTAGCGGTAGTGCTCAGGCGGTGCCGGCGGGTTCGCTGCGGTGACGGCCGGCACGGCCGCCGGCGTGTCTTTGCCGCCGGCCTCGGCGACGAGCCTGGCGCGGGCCTCGGCCACCCTGGCGCGATGCGCCTGGTCGGTTTCGCGGCTGAAGCGCAGCCGGCCGTCGACGAAGGTCAGGTCCGCGACCGTGTAGACGCTGAGCGGATCGCCGTTCCACAGGACCAGGTCGGCGTCCTTCCCGGCGGTGATGGAGCCGACGCGCCCGGCGATGCCAAGCTGGCGTGCCGGATTCAGGGTCACCATGTCGAGCGCCTGCTGGCGGCCGAGCCCACCATAGTGGATCGTCTTCGCCGCCTCCAGGTTGAGCCGGCGGGCGAGGTCGGCGTTGTCCGAGTTCAGGCTGGTGAGCACGCCGCGCTCAGCCATGAGCGCCGCGTTCCAGGGAATCGCATCGAAGGCCTCCGCTTTGTAGCTCCACCAGTCGGAGAAGGTCGAGCCGCCGGCACCATGGGCCGCGATCTCGTCGGCGACGCGGTAGCCCTCGAGCACGTGCTGGAAGGTGCCGATGCGGATGCCGGCCTCTTCCGCGACCCGGATCAGCATGAGGATCTCGTCGGCGCGGTAGCTGTGGGCATGGACGAGCCGGCGGCCTTCGAGCACCTCCACCAGCGCTTCCATGCGCAGGTCGCGCCGCGGTGGCACGGTACGCTGGCGCTCGCGCTTCGACAGTGCGTCGTAGCGGCGCCATTCATCGCGGTACTGGGCCGCTTCGGCGAAGCTCGCGTGCACGAGGGCGGCCACCCCCATGCGGGTGGCGGGGTAGCGCAGGTTCTGGCCCGGCATGCCGCTCCTGAACGCGACCTGGGTCGGGTTCTCGCCGAGGGCGAACTTGATGCTGGACGGGGCGCCGTCGAGCAACAGCTCGCGCGCCTGCGTGACGCCCCAGCGGTACTTGATGAGCGCGTTCTGCCCGCCAATCGCGTTGGCCGAGCCGTGCAGCACATGCGCTGTCGTCACGCCGCCGGCGAGCTGCAGGTAGATGTCGCGCGAACGCGGGTCGAGGATGTCGCTGACGCGGACTTCGGCACTGATGCTGTTGACCCCCTCGTTGAGGTCCATTGCCTCGGTGGCGCTGTGGCTGTGCGCGTCGATGATGCCGGGGGTGAGGTGGCGACCCGTGCCGTCGATGACCAGTGCGTCCGGGCCGGCGACGAGATTGCGGCCCACAGCCTTCACCCTGCCGTTCTCGACCAGCACGTCCGTGCCCTCGAGGATGCCGGTGTCGGTCTGCGTCCAGACGGTGGCATTGCGCACCAGCACCTGCGCGGGCGTCTCCGGCGGTGCTGGGTAGGGGGTGACCGCGAGCGCGTCCCCGAGGCTCATCTCCGCATGGGCGGTGTCGGCGAGTGCGGCCAGCGTGGCGAGTGCCGCGACGATGCCGGCGGCGGCGCGATGGTTGCGACGGGTGCTCACGGCTTGCTCCCCTGCGGGCCGGTGGCGCGCTGGCCTTCCAGCTTCATGGTGATCGAGCCGCGCTCCGAGGTCATGGTGGAGTCCCCCTTGAACGCGTCACCGCTGATGACGACGGTGACTTTCATCTCGCCACCCTGGCTGGGTGAAACGACGGTGAGGGCGTTGCCCCTGAGTTCGACGCTGGTGAAGTCGCGCTTGCCCGTGCGGGCGCTCTCGCTGAAGCCGGTCCAGGCGCCGCGCTCGCCGGCGATGGTCCAGGTGGACTCGGCGCTGCGTCCCATCACCTCGGTGGTGACGGTCCACTTGCCGCGCGGATCGACGACGGCGTTCGGGTCGCCGACCGCTTTCTCGCCCTCGAATTTCTCGTGGTAGCCCTGGACGAAGAGGTGGCGCACGGTGGCCTTGCCGTCGAAGAGGTCGCCAGCGACCACCATCGCGTTGGCCTGCTTGCCGGGTTCGAGTGTGCCGAGCACGCGGGCGAGGCCGAGGAGTTGCGCAGGTGTGGTCGTCACGGCTGCGAGTGCTTTCTCGGGCGGCAGACCCGCCTTGACCAGCGCGCCGAGGTTCTCGGTGAAGCGCCGCGGGTTCTTCATCCCGGCCGTCACGAAGGCCGCGGTCACACCGGCCTTGGCCAGCGTGGCCGGCAGCTGCGGGGCGGCAACCCAGGCCTGCATGTCCGCCAGACCGGCTTCGAGGGCATCGTCGGCACTGCCGACCTCGGGTTTGGCCGGCAGTTCGAGTGGCAGCAGCACGGCCATGCCCGCCGCCGTGAGCGTTTCCGCCCGGTCGCCGAGGCTGCGCGCGAGGACCATGCCATTTTTCAGGCTGAACTCCGCGGCGATCCCGGCGAAGCGATCCGGGTCGAGGGCGGAGAGGGCCACCCAGACGAGGGGACGTTCACCGGCGAGCACGGCGAGCAGCGCGGCGTCGGAGCTGCGGAACTCCGGTGGCGCCATGCCGGCCGGGTTCGCGGCCCAGCGCGTATTCCACTCGCCGGCGCGCTGCGCGTCGAGGAAGGCCTGGCGCACGGCGGCGATGGCACCGAATTTCGACGAAGGGTATTGCCGCGCCATGAAGCTCGCGGTTTCGAGCGCCGCCACCTGGGCGACATGCGCGCCGACGACGAGTTCGGCGGGCGGGCCCTCGCGCAGCATCAGCACGGCCGACTCGCCGCGGAACACACCCTTGAGCGGCAGCACGTGTGCCGCACCGAAACCCATCGCGCGGTGGCGCGCGACGCTCGCGTGGTGGACGTCGACCTGGTCGACGACCGCGTCTTCGGGATGCACGGCCTTGAGCTCGTGCGGTGAACCCAGGCGCGGCGGTTCTTCGCCGTTCCTGCCGCGGGCCGCGGGGGCCGCGGGGGCCTCGGTATCGAGGCCGACCGTCGAGGCGGCGTCGACGAGCGCGGGGTAGACGGTCCAGCCCGGCTCGGCGGCGATAACCTCGGCATCGGATGGTGCCGGCAGGTCGGCACCGACGGCCTCGACCAGCCCGTCGCGGAGCACGAGCGTGCCCCGTTCGATCACCTGGCCCGGCGCGGTGACGATGCGCGCGCCGGTGATGGCGTAGGTGCGCGGCCGCTCCGCCTGGGCGCCGGCCGCCAGCAGCACGGCGCCGAGCGCGGCCGCGCCGGTGGCGGTGCGAACGGCGCGGGACCGCGCCGAGGCCCGGTCCCGTGCCGTCACCGGATCACTCCTTCGGCGGCGTGATGGAAGGCACGCCCTTGAAGTTCGCGGGCCCGAGGTTGAGCGAGGACACGTCCATCACGTGCGTGTAGAGGTTCGACATGAAGCCGCCACCCGTGCTGCGGGCGAACAGCATCTTCTTGCCGTCCGGGGAGAGCGACGGGAAACCGTCGAAGCCCGGGTTGAAGGTCAGACGCTGCGGTGCGCCGCCGGCCAGGTCACCCAGGAAGACCTCCCAGTTGTTGCCGTCCACGATGCGCACGAACACGTAATGCTGGCCATCCGGCGCGGGGTAGGGCGCCCAGTTCATGTCGCGGTCGAAGGTGCGCACCGTGTGGTTCGTGGCGTCGTGCCTGATGGTGAAGACCGTCATCGGCGTCGGCTTGATCTTGCCGTACTCGCTGCGCTTCCAGGCGCGGTAGAGGATGGTCTCGTTGTCCGGCAGGTAGAAGGGCGCGCCTTCCTGCCAGTCGTCGGTGAAGGTGATCTGCTGCTCGCCGCTGCCGTCGGGGCGCATGCGCCAGAGATCCATCTTGCCGTCGATCTTGCGGCCGAACACGATCCACTCGCCGATCGGCGATACCGAGACCTCGGCCTCGTACCACTGGTTGTTCGTCAGGCGCTTGATGTTCTTCCCATCGAGGTCCGAGGTGTAGAGCTCGGCGCCCTGCGGGTAGTCGTTGGAGTCCGACCAGTTGCCGATCGGCATGTCGAGGTGGTCCTTCGTCGACGTCCAGACGAGGCGCTTGCCGTCGGGGAAGAAGTACGAGCAGGCGTCCTGGCCCGTGTCATTGATGCGCTTCACGTCGGTGCCGAGGTCGCTGAACGTGTAGGTGAGCGCACCGGTCTCGCGCCCTTCGGCCTTGTTGGCCTTCGGGTCCTGGGTCTGGGCGATGATGTGCAGGTTGTCCGGGCCATAGTAGGCCTCGGCGTTCTTCGGCACGTTCGGGATCAGGCGCACGGGCAGTTCCTTGCCCGGGGCGTCGGCGGCGAAGGCCGTGGTCGCGCCGAGTGCGAGCGCGGCGGCGAGTGTCAGGCCGACGCGGCTGGGGGACTGGAGGGAAATCTCTGGCATGACGGTCGAGCTCCGTTGAGTGGGCCGGGGTGAGCGGATGCGGAAGTCAAAGCGCCACCGCGCCGTCATCGGGCGGTGGGTTGCCGGGAGTTTCCGCGTCCGGGGTCCTGGTCGGGTTGTCGGTGGGGCGGGTGTCCGTGGGAGGCCGCCCCTGTCTCATCGCCATCAGATGATGTCATGACAGTCCAAGTGCTGATAAGCCCCCGCGGCGCAATGCCGCAGCCGTTCGTGCTGTCAGTGCACAGCGACGCACGGCCAGGACTGGCCACGGGCATGGGGCGCCGGGCCAGCGGGGGGAGAGGGTCGCGGCTGGCGCCGCTGCTACGAGGTCGGGTCTGGCGGTTATCCTAGCGACCCGGCGTGCCGAGACCTTGGAACGACTTCCACCATGCAGGAACCTGATCGCGGGGCGTCCAGCCCACATGTCACCCGGCGCCGCCTGGTCATCATGCTCCTCGGCTGCGCCAGCGTCTTCGGCGGTGTACTGGGCTATCAGGCATTCGAACGCGCCATGATGCTCGAGCGCATGGCCTCGGCACCCGCGCCCATCCAGACCGTCTCGACCGTGACTGCCGGGATGCTCGACTGGCAGCCGACCCTGCGGGCCATCGGCAATCTGCGCGCTGTCCACGGCACCGAGGTCTCGGCCGAGGTGTCGGGCATCGTCGATGAGATCCGGTTCGAGTCCGGCAACGACGTGAAGGCGGGCCAGGTACTGGTCAACCTGCGTTCCGGTATCGATGTCGGCAAGCTGCGCGAAGCGCAGGCCGCCGTCGAGCTGGCTCGCACCGACTACCGGCGCAACGAGGAGCTGGCCGCCAGGAAGCTCGTGAGCCAGGCGGCGCTCGATGCCGCGGCCGCGCAGCTGCGCTCGACCGAGGCGCGCCTGAAACAGGAGCAGGAGGGGTTGCAGCGCACCTCGGTCCGCGCGCCTTTCGGCGGACGCATCGGGTTGCGGGTCGTCGACGTCGGCCAGTATCTGGGCGCCGGGACGAAGATCGCGACGCTGCAGGCGCTCGACCAGCTGCTGGTCGATTTCTTCCTGCCGCAACGCGAGCTTGGCCGGATCGCGGTGGGTCAGTCGGTTGCCGTGGCGGCGGACGCCTGGCCGGGCGAGACGTTCGGCGGTGAGATCATCGCCGTCGACGCGCAGGTGGACCGGCAGACGCGCAACGTGACCGTGCGTGCGCGCGTCGCTAACCCGGCGCACCGGTTGCTGCCGGGCATGTACGTGTCGGTCGAGGTGCACGCCGGCACACCGGTGCGCCACATCACGCTCCCGCAGGCGGCCATCGTCTACAACACCTTCGGCGACGCGGTCTACCTGGTGCAGCCCGACGGCGACCGGCTCGTCGCCCGGCAGGCCTTCGTGCAGGTGGGCCCGACGCGCGGCGACCAGGTCGCGATCCTCGCCGGCGTCGTGGCCGGCGCCACGGTCGTCAGTGCCGGCCAGATCAAGCTGCAGGATGGCACGCAGGTGAAGGTCGACAACTCGGTGCAGCCGCCGAGCGACCCGGCTCCCCGTCCGCCCGACGAACCTGCGCGACGCCGATGAAGTTCACCGACGTCTTCATCGAAAGGCCGGTGCTCGCCACCGTCGTGAGCGTGCTGATCCTCGTGCTGGGCCTGCGATCGGCCGGGCTGCTGCACGTGCAGGAATTTCCCTCGACCCAGAACGCCGTGGTCACGGTGACCACGACCTACTTCGGCGCCGCGCCCGACCTCGTCGCGAGCTTCATCACCGCACCGATCGAGCGCGCGGTATCGCAGGCCACCGGCATCGACTACATCGTTTCCTCGAGCAGCAGCGGCCTGAGCACCGTCACCGCCAACCTGCAGCTCGACTGGGATCCGAACAAGGCCCTGACCGAGATCAGCAACAAGGTGCACTCGATCCGCAACGAGCTGCCGCCGGAATCGCAGTTGCCGGTGATCACGCTCAGCGTCGGCCAGCAGTTTGCGGCCATGTACATCGACTTCGTCTCCGGGGTGCTGGCGCCCAACCAGGTCACCGACTACCTCGTGCGGCTCGTGCAGCCGCGCCTGCAGGCGCTCGAGGGCGTGCAGAGCGTCGACATCTTCGGCGCCAAGCAGCTCGCGCTGCGCGCCTGGCTCGACCCCGAACGGCTCGCGGCCTATGGCCTCACCGCGACCGACATCAATCAGGCGCTGGCCGCCAACAACTACCTCTCCAGCCTCGGCAAGACCCAGGGCAATGCCGTGCAGGTCGGACTGGTGGCCTCCACCGGTCTGCACAGCCTGGAGGAATTCCGCAACCTCGTGGTGAGCGGTTCCGGTGGCGCCATCGTGCGCCTGCAGGACGTCGCCACCGTGACCATCGGCTCGGAGGACTACGAGACGGGCTTCGTCTCCAATGGCAGGGATTCCGTGGCGCTCGGCATCAATATCGCTCCCGGCGCGAACCTGCTCGAGACGACGACCCGGGTGCGCGCGGCGTTCGAGGAGCTGCGCTCGCGCCTGCCGGGCGGGCTCGACGCCGAGATCATGTACGACTCGGCGATGTTCGTGCGCGATGCCATCGACGAGGTGGCCTTCACGATCGTCGAAGCACTGGTCATCGTGACCATGGTCGTATTCGTCTTCCTCGGCTCACCACGCGCGGTGGTGATTCCGGTGGTCGCGATACCCCTGTCGCTGGTCGGTGCCTTCGCCCTGATGCTGGCGGCCGGCTTCTCGTTCAACCTGCTGACGCTGCTCGCCATGGTGCTGGCCATCGGCCTGGTCGTGGACGACGCCATCATCGTGGTCGAGAACGTCAACCGCCACATCGAGGAGGGCATGGCGCCGGTCGCGGCGGCGGTGAAGGCGGCGCGGGAGCTGGCCGGACCAATCATCGCCATGGGTGCGGTCCTGATCGCGGTCTACGTGCCGATCGGCTTCCAGGGTGGGCTCACGGGCGCGCTGTTCACGGAATTCGCGTTCACGCTCGTCGCCGCGGTGGTGGTCTCCACCGTCGTGGCGCTCGTGCTCTCGCCGGTCATGTGCGCGAAGCTGTTGCGCCCGATCGCGGCGGAGCACGGCTGGATCGCACGCTTCGAGGCGTTCAGCAACCATGGCTTCGAGCGGCTGCGCCGCGCCTATGAGCGGGGGCTGCGTGCCAGCCTCGATACCGTTGCCGTGACGCTTACCTTCGCCGGCATCGTGCTGGCGGCGATCTGGTTTCTCTACGGCAATGCGCGCAAGGAGCTGGCACCGCAGGAGGACCAGGGCTTCCTGATGGCGACGTTCACGGGGGCGCCGAACGTCACCCATGAGCTGCTGAACACCTACGCGCACGACATCTTCGGCATCGTGAAGCGGTTTCCGGTCGTCACCGACGTGTTCCAGTTCGAGGCCGCCGGCTCGGTCTTTACCGGCACGGTGCTGAAGCCCTGGGATGAGCGCACCGAGACGGCAGACGAGCTCGTGCCGCTGCTGCAGCAGGCATTCGATGACGAAGTGGCCGGGTTGCGCGGTGCGGTGTTCCAGCTGCCGCCGCTGCCCGGGGCGCAGGGAATGCCCGTCGAATTCGTCATCACCACCACCGACCGGTTCACGCAGCTCGACGAGGTGACCAGGAACTTCCTGGCGCAGGCCATGCAGTCCGGCATGTTCATGTTCCTCGACAGCGACCTGCGCATCGACAAGCCGCAGGCCACGGTCGTCATCGACCGCGACGCCGCCGCCCAGCTCGGCCTGCAGATGCGCGACATCGGCAGCAGCCTGTCGGCGCTGCTCGGGGGCGGTTACGTCAATTACTTCTCCCTGGCGGGCCGCTCCTACAAGGTCATGCCGCAGGCGGGCCAGCGCTTCCGCCTGAATGCGGACCAGCTCGAAGACTACTACCTGCACACACCGCAGGGTGTGCCGGTGCCCCTGTCCACGGTGGCGAAAATCGAGACCGAGGTGGTGCCGCGTTCGCTCAATCGCTTCCAGCAGCTCAATGCCGCGACGATCAGCGGCATCATGATGCCCGACGTCGCGCTCGGCGATGCGCTGGATACATTGAATGGAATCGCCGCGCGCGTGTTGCCACAGGGCTATGGGGTCGATTACAGCGGCCAGATGCGCCAGTACGTCCGCGAATCGGGTGGCTTCATCCTGACGATAGGCTTCGCCATGGTGGTCATCTATCTCGCGCTGGCCGCGCTGTTCGAGAGCTTCCGCGATCCGGCGATCATCCTGATTTCCGTGCCCATGTCGATCGCCGGTGCGTTGATCTTCGTGAGCCTGGGGTTCTGGCAGGTGAGTCTGAACATCTACACGCAGGTCGGCCTGGTGACGCTCATGGGACTCATCAGCAAGCACGGTATCCTGATCGTGGAGTTCGCCAACAAGCTGCAGCAGGAAGGGCGGACGAAGCGCGACGCGGTGGAGCATGCCGCCGCAATCCGGTTGCGCCCCATCCTCATGACGACCGCCGCCATGGTGCTCGGGGTCGTACCCCTGCTTCTCGCGACCGGCGCCGGGGCGGTGTCGCGTTTCAACCTCGGCCTGGTGATTTTCACCGGGATCTCGATCGGCACGCTGTTCACGCTGTTCGTCGTCCCGGCGGTCTACCTGGTGTTCGCCGCGGATCATCACCGCGCCCTGGCGGCGTCATCGAGCCACGCGGTGTAGCGGCTGCGACGCGGGCGAGCAGGTATGATGAAAAGATTAGAACATCATACAATCTGCAAGCCGGTGCCAGGACGAATCTCCCATGACATGCCTCACAGCCATCCGCCGTGCCGGCTTCGGCAGCATCGTCCTGCCGATCTTCGCCTGGGCCGGGGGTGTGCCGACCTCGCCAATGCCGGAGATCACGGTGACCGGTCAGATCGAGGCCTTGCAGGGCGAACCGGTGTCGGCAACGCAGGGCGTGGTGACCGCCACGCAGCTGGAACACAGGCCGCTGCAGCGTACCGGTGAGGTCCTCGAAGTCGTTCCGGGTCTGGTCGTCACGCAGCATAGCGGCGACGGCAAGGCGAACCAGTACTTCCTGCGCGGCTTCAACCTCGACCACGGTACGGACCTCGCGACGAGCGTCGACGGGGTGCCGGTGAACATGCCGACCCACGGCCATGGCCAGGGTTACACCGACATCAACTTCGTGATCCCGGAGCTGATACGGACCATCGAGTACCGCAAGGGTCCGTACTACGCCGATGCCGGCAACTTCGCCGCCGCTGGCACCGTGAACCTGAGCTATCGCGATGCCCTCGACGCCCCGCTCGTGACGCTCGAGGCTGGCGAGCACGAGTATCGTCGTGCGCTCGCGGCCGGCAGCACCGGGCTTGCCGGCGGCGATCTGCTGCTGGCACTCGACTACAGCACGAACGACGGGCCCTGGACACTCGACCAGGATTTCGGCCGCGTGAACGCACTCGGCCGTTTCACCCGGGCCCTCGAGAACGGCGGATTCGGGATTACCGTCCAGGCCTACGATGCCGACTGGCAGGCCACCGACCAGGTGCCGCAGCGCGCGGTCGCGCAGGGACTGATCGACCGTTTCGACACCATCGATCCGACCGACGGCGGCTCGAGCCACCGCTACAGCCTCGCCTTCGCCGGCCGTGGCGCCGCCGGTGCCGGTGCCTGGGACGCACTCGCCTACGCCGTCGACTACCGGATGGATCTGTACTCCAACTTCACATATGCGACCGACACGGCCAGGGGCGACCAGTTCGAGCAGGCCGACGACCGCCGGGTCTACGGCGGCAAGCTGTCCTGGACGGTGCCGGCCAGGATCACGGCCGGCCCCGGCGCGTTGCAGCTCGGCCTCGATGTGCGTTACGACGATATCGACGCCGTCGGGCTCTACGGCACGGTGGAGCGCGTGCGTTACGCCACCACGCGCGAGGACGACGTGCAGCAACTCGGCTACGCCGCCTGGGCGAGCCTCGATACGCGCTGGAACGGCTGGCTGCGCACCAACGTTGGCCTGCGCGCGGACCGCTTCGCGTTCGACGTCTCGAGCAACATCGCGCAGAACTCGGGCACCGAAGACGACACGACCGTCGGCCCGAAGCTATCCGTGGTTCTCGGCCCCTGGCGGGAGACGGAGTTCTTCGCCAACGTCGGCCAGGGCTTCCACAGCAACGACGCCCGTGGCACGACGATCACGGTGGATCCCGCAGATCCCGCCACCGGGGTGCTGCCGGTCGACCCGCTCGTCGATGCGCTGGGTGGCGAGGTCGGCCTGCGCACGGCTATCCTGCCGCGTACCCAGGTGAGTCTCGCGCTCTGGCAGCTGCGGCTCGACTCCGAGCTGCTCTTCGTCGGCGATGCCGGCATCACCGAGCCGAACCGCAGCAGCAGGCGCACCGGCATCGAGCTGTCGACGATCGTGACACCCGTCGACTGGCTGGTGCTGGACCTCGACCTCGCCTGGACACACGCCCGCTTCGACGAGCCGGACCCGGTGGATCCGGCAGTCGGTGACCGGATCCCGGGTGCCGTCGAGAGCGTCGCGGCGCTCGGCATCGCCGTGGACCACCCGTCCGGCTGGTCGGGTGGCTTGCGCTTCCGTTACTTCGGCGCCGCACCGCTGATCGAGGACGACTCGGTGCGCTCCGCATCTACCACACTGGTGAATCTTGAGGCCGGGTATCGCCTGACCGAACATCTCAGGCTCGCGGTCACGCTGCTCAACGTCTTCGACAGCGAGGACAACGACATCACCTATTACTATGAGTCACAGCTGCCGGCGCTTGGCAGCGCCGGGGCCGAGACCGCACCCGTCGCGGACATTCACTTCCACCCGGTCGAGCCACGCACGCTGCGACTCGCCGTGACGGCGAGTTTCTGATGCTGGTGCACAACGGCATTTGACTTAATTCAGGTCATGCCTGAGGTCTTGGCCGGTTGTGCCGCGGCGAACCAGGCTCCCTGTTCCTGTGATGATTGACGTGACGCGCCGGCAAGGCGCATCGTAAGCGAGTCCGCTCTAACAACATTGGCAAGAAAGCGGCCAACCGAGTCCGGCAAAACCTGCCGGTGCCGCTGATCTTGGGGAAGGATCAGCCATGAAGTCGCCTGTCGTCCGCGCGCTCGTGTCGTCGTTCGCCGGGATCGCTATCGCCGTTCCGGCCTACGCCGCGACCTACACCTGGAACAACGTCACCGGGGACTGGATGGTCGGCGGCAACTGGACGCCGGGCGGGCCGCCGGGTGCGGGCGATACCGCCATCGTCAATATCGCCAATCCGCAGCTCGCCGCGGACACGACGATCCTTGGCCTGACCCAGGGCGGCGGCAACATTTCGGGGGCCGGCAATCTCACGGTGACCGGGCCCTCGACCTGGACGGCCGGGACCCAGAGCGGCACGGGCTCGACCACCTTCGGCGACACGCTGGCGGTCAGCGGTACGGGCAACAAGGTCATCAGCGGCGGCCGCATCGTCACTTTGAACGGCGCCACGACCTGGAGCGGCAATACCGGCGCCAACAACGTCATTTCGTTCGCTACCGGGACGCTCAACAACAACGGCACGTTCAGTGACCAGAACACCTTCGCCACGAGCCTTGCCCACAGCAGCGGCACGAATGCGTTCAACAACAACGCCACCTACAACAAGGATGGCAACACCGTCACGACCGCTTCGGTCGTGTTCAACAACGCCGGGACCCTGAACATCAACGCCGGCTCGATGTACATGACCGCGAGTACCCATACCGGGACGATCAACATCGCCAACGGCGCGTCGATCGAATTCCGCAACGGCACCAACCTGCTGGACGACGTCACGCTGACCGGTGCCGGCACCCTGATCGTCAGCACCGACAACGTCGGCGCGGACGGCATCGTGACGATCAACGGTGGCACGCTGAACTCGGCGTTTCTCCTGAGCGGCGGCTCCATCCGCGGCACCGACCAGACCTTCCAGGGCGCCGCCACCTGGACCGGCGGCGCGATCAGCGGTCCGGCGAGCACGACCTTCGGCAATGCCCTGACCATCAGCGGCACGAATACCAAGACGATCTCCGGTGGACGTACCGTGAACGCCGGCAACACGAGCTGGACCGGCAACACGGGCGCCAACAACAGCATCG
>CAUJIY010000071.1 GCA_963205295.1 Pseudomonadota bacterium | reverse complement strand
GCGGTGCGAGCAGTTCGACCACCGGCCAGCCGAGATCGGTGACGTAGCGGGCACTCGCGGCGTACGCCTGCGGATTCCAGCGCTGCGTCGGCTGGGCCATGTCACTGCAGCCAGTTCACGAACGCCGTGATCACGAGCGCGTTGGCGAAGTCGATGAAGAAAGCGCCGACCAGCGGCACCACCAGGAAGGCACGCGGCGACGGGCCGAAGCGCCCGACCAGCGCGCGCATGTTGGCGACCGCATTGGCCGTGGTACCCATGACGAAGCCGATGAAGCCGCTCGCCATCACCGCCGAGTCGTAGTCGCGTCCCATCAGCGGGAAGGACACGAACACGGCGAGCAGTATCGTGACGACGAGCTGGGCGAGCAGGATCGCGACGAGCGGCAGCGCCTGGCCGGCGAGCTGCCAGATTTTCAGGTCCATCAGCGCCACCACCAGGAAGATGTTCAGCGCGATACCGCCGACGAACTCCATGACGTTCTCGTCGATGCCGAACCAGCCGATGGCCTCGTCGAGGTTGCGCAGCACCGAGGCGACCACCATGGCGCCGATGTAGGCGGGCAGCGTCAGCCCGGCGTCCTGAATGAAGCGGCTGAGGATGCTGCCGAGTCCCATCGCCAGCGCCAGCACGGCGAGGTTGCGGATCACCGGCGAGTCCTCGCGATCGACGTCGACGGTGAGCTCGCGCGGCGGGTAGTCGACCGGAAACGCGAGCTCGCGCTCGAGTTCGCCGCGCGCCTGCGAGTGCCCATGCAGGCCGTGGCGGCGCACCAGCGCCGTGCCGACCGGATTGCCGGCGAGGCCGCCGCAGACGATGCCGAACACCGCCGCCGTGATGGCGATCACCGCGGCGCCCTCGAGTCCCGCCTGCTCGAACAGCGGCGCGAAGGCGAGCCCGGTCGCCGGACCGCCGACCAGCGTCACGGAGCCTGCCATCACGCCGAGCAGCGGTGGCTCGCCGAACAGCGTGGCGACCGCGATCCCGACCCCGTTCTGCACGAAGCAGGCCACCACGCCGAAGACGAGGAACACGGCCACCGCGACCCCTCCCCGGCGCAGCAGGGCGAGGCTCGCCCCCATGCCGATGGTGGTGAAGAAGGCGACCATGAGCGTCGGCTGGGCGGCGGTGTCGAGCGCGAGGTTGAGGACCCGGTCACGCAGGGCGAAGACGATCGCGGCGAATGCCAGCCCGCCCACCACCGCCGAAGGGATGTTGAGCCGGTCGAGGAGCGGGATCCACTGGCGCAGCTTGACGCCGGCGTAGTAGACGACGGCGGCGAGCGCCAGGGTCTGCAGCAGGTCGAGCTCGAGGGTGGGCATCGCGGATCCCTGGGCAACCGGGGCCACAGCATAACGGCTCGTGCGATCACAGGCAGCGCCGGGGTGGGCGACTTGAGCGCCGGCCGCGAGTCGGCGGCCCGCCATGGGTATACTTCGGCAGTGGCCCCAGGCAGCGGGGCCCGGGAGTGCATACGGCGGTGAATCCCCTGTTCGTGGCGACCGCGGCGGGCATGTCGCTCGGTCTGGTCATCGGCTATCGCGCCGGCACGGCGGTCGTGCGGCGGGTTGCCGGCGAGTTCTCGCGCTCGCCGATCGTCATCGGGCTCGTCATCGCCGGCGTGATCGGCTTCCTGATCCCGGCGACGCTGTTCGTGGTGTTCGCCATGCAGAACCTCGGCGGCGAACCTGCCGCCGCCGTCCGCTCGGGCTCCCTCGGGGCGATGCTCATGATCGTCCTCGGCATCGGCGTAATCATCGGCAGCGGCGTCGTGGTCGCGGTATTCGCCGGAGCGCTGTGCGGCCGCTTCGCGGAGCTCTGGCGCACCGGCCAGCAGTGACTCTGTGGGAGGGGCGCCCCGACCCACCGCCCCGGACCTGTAGGAGGGGCGCAAGCCCCGACCAGTTGACGAGTCGCGACTGGCGTCGCTCCCGCAGGTCAGGACAGCGCACCTGAACGGTAGGAGGGGCGCAAGCCCCGACCAGTTGAAGAGTCGCGACTGGCGTCGCTCCCACAGGTCAGGACAGCGCACCACTGCTGTGGGAGGGGCGCAAGCCCCGACCTGACCCCCCGACAGCAAGGATCGGTTACTGTTGCAGCCGACCGAAAGGAGAGCGCCGATGAGCAGCCAGCCGATCCGCTTCGACAACGCTGCCGCCTACGAGCAGTACATGGGCGTGTGGAGCCAGCGTGTGGGCGAGCGATTCCTCGACTGGCTGGCACCACGCCAGGGGCTCGGGTGGCTGGATGTCGGCTGCGGCAACGGTGCCTTCACCGAGCTGCTGGCAAACCGTTGCGCGCCATCGGCAATCGAAGGCATCGATCCGTCCGAAGCCCAGCTCGCCTTTGCCCGCGACCGGCCGGTCGGCAGCCATGCCCGGTTCTCGCCCGGCGATGCCATGGATCTGCCCTTCGCAGCGGACACCTTCGATGCGGCCGTGATGCCGCTCGTCATCTTCTTCGTCCCCGAGCCTGCCCGCGGTGTCGCCGAGATGGTGCGGGTCGTGCGCAGCGGCGGCCTCATCGCGGCCTACGCCTGGGACATGGCCGGCGGCGGGTTCCCGTACGAGGTGCTGCACGCCGAACTGCGCGCGCTCGAGATCGAGGTACCCGCCCCGCCCAGCCCCTGGGCATCGGCACTCCCGGCGCTGCACGAACTCTGGACCGCCGCAGGTCTCGCCGATGTCGCGACGACCACGATCGAAGTGCAGCGCAGCTTCGCCAGCTTCGACGACTTCTGGACCACCGTCCGTGGCGCCCCCAGCGCCGGAGCGACCCTCGCCCGCATGACTCCGGCGCAGGTCGCGGACCTTGCCGGGCGGGTGCGCGCCCGGCTGCAGCCCGACGCGTCCGGGCAGGTCACCTGCACCGCCCGCGCCAATGCGGTGAAGGGGTGCGTCGGCAGCCGGCGGTAACGGTACCGGCCGGGCGGCTGCTGCCATTGCAGCGGGAGTCGGGGCCTGCGCCCCTCCCACAGGGACACCCTCACCAGCCGCAGTCTCTTCCTGTGGGAGCGACGCAAGTCGCGACTCCGGCGCTTGGCGGGGCTGCCTCCTCCCACAGGGACACCCTCACCAGCCGCGGTCTCTTCCTGTGGGAGCGACGCGAGCCGCGACTCTCACTTCTGTCGGGGCTGGCACCCCTCTCACAGCTCCCACAGCGCGGACTGTGGGAGGGGCGCAAGCCCCGACCGGAACAGTCGCGACTCGCGTCGCTCCCACAGTCCGGGGGGAGCGCTGCAGGACGGGCACCAGCCCCGACAATCTCTTCCGGTCAGCACTCCGGCCATAAATAGACAACTGGTCATTTAATGCGGTACCTTCTCCCTGCACACTCGCGCCGCCGCTCCGGGGAACCGCACCATGTCCGCCAGCAACCAGGAACTCATCGACCGCGCGAGGGCTCTGGTCCCTGCCATCAGGGCCCGCGCCGCGCAGACCGAAGCCCTGCGTCAGATCCACGCGGACACACTCAGGGAACTGGTCGACGCCGAACTCATCCAGATGCTCGTGCCGAAACGCTGGGGCGGCTCCGAATCCGACCTGAAAACGATGTTCGAAGTGGTCGATGCCATCAGCAGTGCCTGCGTTTCGACCGGCTGGATCACCGCGTTCTACATCTCGCACAACACCTATGTCGCCAAATTCGCCGCCCGTGCCCAGGAGGAAATGTTCGGGGCGCGCGGCTACGTGCTGATGCCCGGCGCGAATGCGCCGACGATGACCGCACGCCAGGTCGAGGGCGGCTGGCGGGTGTCGGGCCGCGCGGCGTGGGGGTCCGGCATCATGCACGCCGACTGGGTGCTGGTCAGCGGCACCACCGGAGACAGCTTCCGCACCTTCGTGCTGCCGGTCGCCGACGTGCGGGTGGAGGATGTCTGGCACTTCACCGGCATGGCCGGCACCGGCAGCAACGACATCGTGCTCGACGATGCCTTCGTTCCGGAATACCGCACGCTGCGCGGCGAGGAGTTCACGGGTGGCTCCACGGCGGGCGCCGCACTGTACCCGAATCCGCTTTACACCATCCCGTTGATGCCGCTGGCCTACTGCACGATCCTGCCCGTCGTCACCGGCGGAATCAGCGGCGCGCTCGGCGAGTACCAGGGCATGGTCGAAAGGCGGGTGCGCAATTTCAGCGGTGCGGTCGTCAGGGACCAGCAGCATGCACATGTCGTGCTGGGGGATGTGCAGATCGGAGCGCGGATCGCGCATGACCAGGCGAGGCTCGTGTTCGACAGGACCGAGACCATCCTGCGCACCCGGCGCTTCACGTCGGCGGACCGGCTCGATCTGAAGGCACAGGTCGCCTGGATCTCGCAGCACTGCCGCAGCCTGGCGAACGACATGATGAGCAATGCAGGCGCCTCGAGCTTCCACCTCGATCAGCCGCTGCAGCGCTACTGGCGCGACCTGAACACGACCTGCTCGCACGCCTTCTGGGACTGGGACACTACGCGCGAGCTCGTCGGCCGGCAGTACCTCGGCCTGCCGCTGAAGCACCCGCTGCTGTGACGGGCCGCCGCAAGGTCGCGCGCCCGCGTGCCGGGTCCGTGCGCCGGCGCCGGGGGCGGCCGGCCCGGGACGACGCACTGGCCGTGGACGACAGCGCATGCCTGCAGGTCGCACTCGAGACTTTCGCCGAGCTGGGCTACGAGGGCACCTCCGTCCGCGACATCGCTCGCCGGGTGCACGTGAGCCACGGCCTGCTGAACGCCAGGTTCGGCTCGAAACACGCGCTGTGGATGGCTGCGGTCGACCAGGGCATGGAGAAGCTCCACGACTACATGTCACGCATCGACGGCGACGCCAGGCAGCAGGACGATCTGGTCCAGCAGATGCACCGGACCTGCGTGAACTTCCTGCTCGGTCTGGCCGAGAATCCGGCGATCCTTCAACTGATCAATGCCGAAGGCACGCGCCGCAGTGAACGGCTCGACCACGTCGTCGACACGTTCTTCCGCGGGCGTACCTGGCGCATCCACACGCTGCTGAAGCAGGGCCAGAAGCAGGGCGTGTTCCGCCGCGTGCACGTCGCGGTGCCGTTCACCCTGCTCGCGCACGGTGCCGGCGCCCTGCTGGTGCTCACACCGCTGGTCGAGGCCGTCGATGCCCGGCTGGCCAGGCGCGCGGCGGGCCGGCTCACCCGCGCCGCCGCCGAGGCGGCAGACATCATCGTGCGCGGCCTGCTGGCAGCCTGACACGGCGCTCGCTTGTCGGGGCTTGCGCCCCCCACAGGGACATCCTCACCAGCCGCAGTCTCTTCCTGTGGGAGCGACGCAAGTCGCGACTCTTGCTTCTGTCGGGGCTGGCGCCCCTCCCACAGGATGGGGAGTCGGGGCTCGCGCCCCACCCACAGCCCCCACAACGCGGACTGTGGGATGGGCGCCAGCCCCGACCAGCGAACGCCAGCCCCGACTCCCCGCTCCTATGCCGCGACCGGCGCCACTTCCCGCGTAGCCGCGAAGCCGACCATCGGCCATTTCTCCTGCACCAGGCGCAGGTTGATCAGGTTCGGTGCGAAGTAGACCAGGCTGCCGGCCGCATCCGTGGCGAGATTCGTCAGGTAGCGGTCACGGAATTCCTGCATCTTCTTCCCGTCCGCGCAGCTCACCCAGCGCGCGGTCTGCACGTCCACCGTTTCGAAGGCGGCCTCCACGCCGTACTCGTCCTTCAGGCGATAGGCGACCACGTCGAACTGCAGCAGTCCCACGGCGCCGAGCACGAGGTCGTTGCCGAGGAGCGGGCGGA
>CAUJIY010000070.1 GCA_963205295.1 Pseudomonadota bacterium | reverse complement strand
GTGCTGCTCCTGCTCACCGTGCTCGGCTTGCCGATCAGCCCCCATGCCGAGGATCGCAGCGTCAGCTACAGGTTTGGCGAATCGCCGGTGCCGGGGCTGCCGCAGACCGGCGGCTGGGCCACCGGTGAGAACTGGTCACCGAATATCTGCCTGCAGTACGACGGCGAAGGTCACTGCATCCAGAAAGGCTATCCGGGCCAGCAACCGGCGGACGCCACCGAATATGTCTTCTACAAAGTCTCCGTCAGCCCGACGCCGACGGTGCCGCCGGGCCCCACGCCCGTGAACGCAACGCTGGATGTCAACGTCATGGCGAGCGTGGCGGAGTTGAGCGTCGGCACCCAGACCACGCTCACCGTCAGCAGCGCACTCGGACTCAACTGGTGGAACCTGCCTGCCGTCGAACCGACGCCGGACTGGAAGACGGCAACCCTCGACGTCACCGGCCAGGTCGATGTCACCGGCAAGATCTACAGCAACGGTATCGCTGCTTTCGACGGCCCGGGAACGATCAACCTGCTGGGCGGCAGCATCGAGTATGTCCGCCTGAGCAATGCCGCCAGGATCACCGGCGGCGGTACGATCAAATACACCAGCGGCAGCGGCGTGGCGTTCAGCAACAGCGGCACGATCGATGCAAACCTCAATGGCCTGCCCATCGTTCTCGACATGCTCCCTCCCGGATACACGACTTACAACGGCGGGACTCTGCGGGCGAGCAATGGTGGCAAGCTGCGCCTCCAGGGCGGCGCCTCGACGAGCGGGCCTACCGGGACACTGAATAATGGTTTCGGGACTATCGCCGCGCTCGACGGCTCGCTGGTCGAGTTGTACTCGGTGGGTATCACCGGCGGTACGCTCGCGAGCAGCGGTTCCGGTCGTATCGAGGTCACGGATACGAACGTCCGGATTGGCAGCTTGACCATCGAGGGATTGCTCAAGGTCAACAATGGCCAGTGGTTGACGCTCGATTCGTCGATCGTGAACGACGGCACCATCCGTCTCGATTCGACGACGACCGCAACCGAGCTGCACTTGACCGGTTCCGGCAGCGACAACTACGAGCTTGACGGCACCGGCGTGCTGGAACTCACCCACGCCACGCGGAGCATAGTCAGCGGGGCCGGCAGCGCTTTGGGCCTGATCAACGGGCCCACGCATACCATGCGCGGCACCGGACAAATCCGGCAGCTCCCTCGCCTGTTCAACCAGGGCCTCGTCGATGCCGACGTATCCGCGAGCGCGCTGAAAATTACCTCGGTCAATGCCGGCACCATCACCAACACCGGCGTCATGCGTGCCCGCAACAGCGCCACCCTTGAGATCACCGGTGCGGATTCCTCGAGCCCCGTTCTGATCAACAACGCCGGTGGCGTGCTGCAGGCACAGGACGGCTCGCTGGTGCAGGTGAGCTACGCGACCCTGACAGGTGGCACGCTGACCACGAGCGGCAACGGCATCATCAGACTGCCGACCAGCGTGACTTCGATCGGCGGCCTGGAGAACCTCGGTACGCTCGATATCCGTGGCAGCACCACGCTTCTCGGGGGCACGCTGACCAACCATGGCAGCATGCTGCTCGGCGCGGGCAGCAGCGCTGCCAGCCTGAACATCCAGCCGGGCGTGGTCCTCACCGGAGGGGGCTCCCTGACCCTGTCCAACAGCTCATCGAACCAGATCGCCTCGGCAGGCGTGGGCACTGGTACGCTGACCAACGAGTCCGGCCACACCATCCAGGGCGCAGGCAGGATCGGCTCCTACGGCATGACGCTCATCAATCGCGGCCTCATCCAGGCAAACCAGAGCAACGCCCTGGTTCTTGCCGAATCGGGTGTCGCCGCCAAGGTCACCAACGAGGGCACGCTGCGCGCGGCGGCCGGCAGTACCCTGCAGGTCAACCAGAACCTGACGAATTTCGACTCCACCACCAAGACACTCACCGGCGGCCGCTACGAGGTCCTCGGCACCATGCGCCTGCCGGTAGCCGGAGGCATCTCCCGCAACGCCGCCGACATCGTGATGGATGGCGCTGCCTCACGTCTCTATGACGGCAACAGCGGCACCACGGACGCCCTTTCTGGCTTCACGGCCAACCTGCACACGGGCCGCTTCGAGGTTCGCAACGGGCGCAGCTTTGCGGTCGGTCTATTCAGCAACGCCGGCACCATCGATGTCGGGGCGGGCAGCACCCTGACCGCGACCGCCTACACGCAAACTGCGGGGGTGACCGACGTGGATGGCTCGCTGCTGGTGGCCGGCACTATCGCGCTCGACGGCGGCACGCTCACCGGCAGCGGCACCGTCGCCGGCAATCTCCTGAACAACGGCAACATTTCACCGGGCAATTCACCCGGCATCCTGCAGGTCAACGGCAGCTACTCACAGGCCGCCGGTACGCTCGGCATCGAGCTGGGCCAGCTCGCCCACGACCAGCTCCTGGTGAGCGGTAGCGCTACGCTGGGCGGCACGCTCGATGTCAGCCTCTGGTCGGCGCCAGGTGATCCGGCGTTCCTGCCGGCACCGGGTTCCTCTTTCGACATCCTGCTGGCGCAGGTACTCACCGGGGCGTTCAGCAACGTGAACCTGCCGGAAGTGGCCGGCATCGTCTGGGACCTGCAGTACCTGATCGACGCCAGCGGAGCGACGGATATCGTGCGCCTGACCGCAAGTCCCGTGCCGCTGCCGGCGGCGGCGTGGCTCGCTGCGACCGCCTTCGCCGCGGCGGGCCTGCGCGCGCGCAGGCGTTCCTGCTCGTGATGAGACGGCTGGCGGCCATGCATGAGCGCACGACAATAAGGCCATAGGCCAAACCCGGCACCTGTGCCCAACGAGCGCGCCGCAGGCTACGTCACCGACGTCGGTTACAGCTTCGGCTATCACGCCGAGCTGAATCCGCGTGTGGCGCACCTCGCCTTCCTGCGTGCAGGTCTCGCGCCGCCACGCATCGCCAGGGCCTGCGAACTCGGCTTCGGCCAGGGCGTAAGCCTCGCGATACACGCTGCCGCTGGCAACGCCCGCTGGTGGGGCTGCGACCTGTTGCCGGCGCACGTGCACCACGCCCGTGCCCTCGATGCGGCCGCCGGCTCGGGCAGCACGCTCATCGAGGCCAGCTTCGCCGGGTTCGCGGCGCGCGACGACCTGCCGCCTTTCGATTTCATCGGCCTGCACGGCGTGCTGAGCTGGGTATCGGCCGACAATCGGGCGCACATCGCCGCATTCCTGCGCGACCGGCTGGCGCCGGGCGGCATCGTGTACAGCAGCCACAACACGCTCGCCGGCTGGGCCGACCTGCTGCCGCTGCGCCGACTGATGACGGCACATGCCGCCGCGGGCGACGCCGGCGACACGGTGGCGCGGATCGAGGCAGCCCTCGCCTTCACCGCGCGGCTCATCGACGTGAACCCGCTCGCGCTGCGGACCCTGCCCGGCGTCGCCGGGCGGTTCGAGCGGCTGCGTCGCGCCGACCGGCGCTATCTCGCCCACGAATACTTCAACCGCGACTGGGAGCCGTTCGCGTTCGGCGACGTGGCTGACCTCTTCGCCAGCGCCGGCCTGCACCACGCCTGCGCCGCCCGGCTGCGCGACCAGCTCGACGGACTCAACCTGACCGATGGTCAGCGCCATCTGCTGGCGGACGTCGCCGATCCGGTGCTGCGCGAGACAGTGCGCGACCTCCTGACCGGTGCGCCCGTGCGCCGCGACTACTGGACCCGCCAGGCGGCGCCGCTCGCCGGCCCGGCGCTGGCAGCGGCCTGGCGCGACACACGGCTCGCACTGGTCGTCCCGGGCGACGAGGCACCGGAGCGTGTCAGCGGTCCGCTCGGGGATCTCGATCTCGCCGGTCCGGTGCACCGCGCCGTGCTCGGTGCGCTCGCCGACCGCCAGCCACGCACGCTCGGGGAACTGCAGTCCGGGAGCGGCGGGACGTGCGCCGACCTGCCGACCCTTGCCGCGGCAGCATACGAACTCGCCGCGGTCGGCAGCCTCGCGCCGGCGCAGGATGATGCGACCATTGCCGCCTGCACGGAGCGCAGCCAGCGGCTGAACGCGGTGCTCTCGGCTCGCCTCGCCGGCGGCGACGATCCCGGTGTGCGCGCCAGCCCGGTGACGGGTGGCGGCCTGGCTGTGCGCCCGCCGCCGAACTAGCCGGGTTAAGTGGCCTCGAGGCCGAGCTGGCGCCCGAGGTCCTTCACCGCCTCGCTGGTGATTGCCTCGGGGTTGGCCGCGCAATAGGCCACGAACTGGCCGGTGAGGCGCTCGAAATCCCACGGTGGCCCGCCGCCGGCGTTGGCGGCCGAGACCACGTCGAACAGCGCCTTGCCGGAGGTTGCCGAGTAATAGCCTGCGGCCCAGGTGAGCAGCGACAGGCGCGTGCCCTGCGGTGCCACCACGACCATCTGGCTGAAGACCTTGCAGGGAATCGCACCGATGTCGGAGACACCGCCCATGCCACGGGGCAGGCGTACCAGTTCGGCCGCTGCACCGGCGCTCGCCAGCGCCAGTAGCAGGCCTGCGGCGCATACGGCCCGTACCCGACCGGTGCCCCGGCGTGGGTTGCGGTTCACGCGCTGGCTCCCTGCCGGCGACGACCGCCGACCTCGGAGGGCTTCTTCGGCGCCAGCACCAGCAGGGCGACGAGCACGAGGAAGGCCCCGAAGATCACCGACATCTCCAGCGTATAGCTCCAGGGATCGACCCAGATGGCGTTCACCATGTCGAACTTCTCGAGGATCTCGACGTTCACCCACATGACGTTGCCGACCGGGATCGCGTAGCGCAGTGCGGTCGAGGTGCGCTTGAACTGGATGAGGCGGGTGAAACAGTAGCCGCTCCAGATGGTGGCCACGAACACGGAGGCCAGGTTGATGCCCTTGAACAGCAGGTCGTCACCGACCAGTGCCGGATCGAAGCACAGCAGGTTCCACGCGTAGCAGAACCAGGTGACGAAGAACGTCTCCATGAAGGTGATGATCGCGTAATTGCGGTCCTTGGCGGTCTTGGTGCTGGGACCGAGGCTGTCCTGCAGGCCGAGCCGGCGCTGAAACCACAGGAACATGTTGCAGCGGGTGTCCTTGTCGAAGGTGTAGAAGCACAACATCATCAGCAGGATCCCGACGGTGGAGCCCATGATCATGTACTCGGGCCAGGTGCCGCTGACGCGCAGGCCATCCGGGCCGTCCATGCGCGGCAGCATTCCCCAGTTCTCGCGGCCGTACCACATGAAGAAGAACTCGACCCAGCACATCCACACGATGATGCCGCCGAAAAAGCCGATCCAGGTCTGGAAGTTCTCGCTCTTCGACCTGATGCCGAGCCAGAGCATGACGATGCCGCTGAAACCGAGCAGCGGAGATATCGCCAGAGTCGTATCGCGGCCGAGCCCATGCTCGATCAGGACCATCATCGTGTGGGCGAGGCCGACACCGACGAACATCAGCACGAAGGTGACGATGCCGACGATCGGTGGCTGCCAGAGCTTCGACTTGCCGGCGAGCGGCGCGTTGACTGACGTGGACATAGGCACACTGCTCCGTAGGAAACCCGTCCCCTGCAGAGTCATGGTAGGTGCAAATCGCGTCCTGTCACCGCGGCAGATTGTCACCCGCGGCAGGTTGCCGCCTGGAAGCGGGTACGGAAAAAATCCGAATGGAACCGCCGTGGATGCCGTTGACGGCCGACACACGGTCAGCGCCGGGCCGCCCCTGGCCCCGCGCAGGATCAGGCCGTCGCCGGAACGATCCGGAACACCCGCGGATCATCGGCGAATTCGATCAGTACGGTGCGCACACGCTGCTGCCAGAGGGCTGCGAAACGGCGGCGTTGCTCCGGATCGGCACGACCGGCGATGCACAGCTGCAGCAGCGCCGGCATGGCCGGGTCCGCAGGAACGCCCGAGAGATCGCTCGCGGCGTCGACCGCGGTACCGGTATCGAGCCGCGTGTAGCGGATCTGCAGGGGCACCTCGCAGCCAAAACGCTCCAGGCCCCGCCGGACATGGCGCCCGCCGATTCCCTTGAAGCCGCCGTCCTGTGCGGCTCCCGTCAGCAGGGTGACGATGCCCGCGACAACCCCGGTCGTGCCCTCGTCGAGCGGCCTGGCGAACTCGACGCGGATACCGCCACGCTCAGGCATTTCCTGTGGATAGAGTGCACGCAGCGCATGGACCGTCAGCAGGTATGCCGAAGCCACCGTCGGACAGGAGTGGCCGGCGAGTTTCACGGCATCCGCGTAGCCGTACTCGAAGACGCCACCCTCGGCGGCACCGAGGAGATCGGCCAGCGCATCGCGCACGATGATGCGCGGCGCAGCAGCGAAAAAATCAGGCAGTTTCATCGACCGGGATCCCATGGCAAGGGAACGATCATTGTCGGTGCTGCGCCGGAGACGTGGCAAGGCAGGCCCGGGCGAGGCATCATGGGACTGGTCAACGATCTGGCCCGACGATGGTGCAATCGCCCCGACAAATCTCCGCTGCAACCAGCCCCAAGGTGCTCGCCGGCATCGCCGTGCTGTTCGGGGTGGTGACGATTTTCGCCGGTACGCGCGTGCTGCGGGGCGCCGATCCCGGCTACATCGTCTTCCGCCCGCTACTCCTCTACAACACCATCATGGGCTTCGTGTACGCCGGGGTCGGTGTCGCGATGTGGCGTCGCCTCGATCACGGGCGCAAAGGCGCCGCGACGATATTCCTGCTCAACCTCCTCGTGCTCGGCGCCATCGGCATCGTCTACCTGTCCGGTGGGGCCGTGGCGGTCGAGAGCCTGCGGGCGATGACCCTGCGCACCGGCGTCTGGCTCCTGCTCTTCCTGGGTCTGCGGCGACTCGGCTGTCGCAACGATCCGGGCTAGCCCGGATCGGCGAGCGGCCGGTGCCACCTCGCAGGACGAGCAGACTGCGTGCAGCCTTGCCGCGTGGTACGCTCACGGTCCGCTTGTTGCTGCACGCCTACGTGTCCCATCTGACCGTCGTCACCCCCGCCCCGGCCGGCCGACCGCCGTTGGCGTTCGGCCGCGCATCGCGCGTGAGGCCGCGGCCGGCACCGCCGTCCCGGGTCCGCAATCATCTGTCCGGGGCGACGCCGGCATGAGCACGGCTTTCCAGCGCTGGCGTGCCAGTACCCTCGCCCCATTCGACGTACCGATCTTCACCGCCATCTGGATCGCCACGCTCGTCTCCACGTTCGGCAGCCTGATCCAGAGCGTGGGCGCCTCGTGGCTCATGATCTCGATCGCACCGTCCGCCGACATGGTGGCGCTCGTGCAGACCTCGGTCACCCTGCCGGTGATGCTGTTGTCGCTCCTCGCCGGGGCGATGGCCGACATCTGGGACCGGCGTCGCCTGATGCTGCTCGCCCAGGTGATCATGCTGGCCGCCTCGATGACGCTGGCTATCGTCACCTGGCACGGCCACGTCACGCCGTGGCTGCTGCTCGGCTTCACCTTCATGCTCGGCTGCGGCGGGGCGCTCTACGGGCCGGCGTGGCAGTCTTCGGTCGGCGAGCAGGTACCCAGGGATCTGGTGCCGAGCGCCGTGGCGCTGAACTCCCTCGGCTTCAACCTGGCCCGTACCGTGGGGCCGGCCCTCGGCGGCGCGATCGTCGCCTCGCTCGGGGCCCAGTTCGCCTTCCTGATCAATGCCGTTTCCTACATCGGCCTGATTGCCGTGCTCGGCACCTGGCGCTACTCGCCGCGGGCACGCACGCTGCCGCCGGAGAGCCTCGGCGCCGCGATGCTGGCCGGCCTGCGTTACGCCCGCCTGTCACCGACGCTGGTCGCCACCTTCGTGCGGGCCACGGTCTTCGCCGTGCTGGCAAGCTCAGTGTGGGCCCTCATGCCGCTCATCGCGCGTGACCTGGTCCGGGGTGGACCGATCACCTACGGGGTACTGCTCGGCGCCTTTGGCACGGGGGCGATCGTCGGCGCGCTAAGCGTCGCGCACCTGGGCAAGCGCCTGTCGAACGAGGCCCTGGTCCGGCTGGCGAGCATCGTCTTCGGGGTAGCCGCGATCGGCGCCGCGCTGAGTTCCTGGCTCGCCACGACCATGCTGGTGCTGCTCGGCGCGGGCGCCGCCTGGGTGATGAGCCTTGCGACCTTCAATGCCTCGGTACAGATCACCTCGCCGCGCTGGGTGGTCGGCCGCACGGTGGCGATCTACCAGATGGTCGCCTTCGGCGGCCTCGCGCTCGGCAGCTGGCTGTGGGGCGAGGTCGCCCACGCGCTGTCGCTGCGCACCAGCCTGATCACGGCCGGTATCGGCCTGCTCGCCACCGTCCCGCTCGGCCGCTGGCTGCGGGTGCCACAGGCGGAGAGTCTCGACCTCGAATCGATGCGCGAGGACTTGCCGGCCCGCGCACCGCGGATCGACATCGTCCCGCAGAGCGGGCCCGTCGTGGTCAACATCGAGTACCGGATCGCCGTCGAGGACCGCGTCGCGTTCGCGGCCGCGATGCAGGAGTTGCGCCGGGTACGCCAGCGCGACGGGGCACACGGCTGGACGCTGCTGCACGACATGGACCAGCCAGAACGCTGGATCGAGCGCTATCACAGCCCGACCTGGCTCGAACACCAGCGCCGCCGGCTGCGGCTCACACGCGCCGACCAGGCCATCGAAGAGCGCGTGTACCGGCTGAACCGGGGAAGCGCGCTGCCGCTCGTGCACCGCTACCTCGAACGACCGCCAACCTCGTTGTCGGCGCTCGACCGTTCCGACGCCGAGCGCCTCGGCGAGTGCACTGCACGGACCGATCCGCTGATTCCCGGCAGTACGCCGCCACCCGACGGGTCGGTGCGCAACTGACCCGGCGACTGCCCGGCGTCAGGCGTCGCGGTCCGGGGCCAGGCGCAGATCGGTGCGGGCGGCGGTGGGTGCCATGCGCAGTTCGCGCTGCGCCACCGGGATGGTGATGCCGGCTTCGCGGAACAGGCGGAAGATCGTGCGGTTGACGTCCGAACGCACGTTGTTGACGCCGTTCATCGGGTCGTCGATCCAGAAGCGCACCTCGAGGCGCATGCCATAATCCTCGAACGACATCAGGCGCGTCACCGGGGCCGGGTCCTCGAGGATGCGCGGGTGGTTGGCTGCGGCCTGCTGCAGCAACGCCAGCGCCCTCTCGGGATCATCCTGGTAGCTGATCATGACCGGCAGGCGCAGGCGGACGTGCGCATCGGAATAACTCCAGTTGATCACCGCGTTGTTGATCAGGAACTGGTTCGGCACGAGCGTCTCGACGCCGTCGCGGTCGCGCACGACGATGTAACGACCCCGCAGCTCCTCGACCCAGCCGAAGCTGTCGGTGGTCGTGCCGCCGGGAATGTTGGCGGTGCTGCTGGTGAAGCTGATCACGTCGCCCGGCTTGATCGACTTGTCCATCAACAGCACGAAACCCGACATGAAGTTGCTGGCGATCGCCTGCATGCCGAAGCCGAGGCCCACACCGATGGCACCGGTGAGCAGCGTCAGCGCCGTGAGATCGACGCCCGCGGCGTTGATGCCGAGCAGCAGGCCGAGACTCACCAGGAAGAAATATGAGAACTTCGCGACACCGATGCGGGTCGACAGAGCGAGCGCGCTCACCTTCATCACGCGCTGCTCGATCGTGCGCGAGATCAGCGACGTGACGATCACGGCGACGGTGATGATCACCAGCGCCTTGATCAGGTCCCAGATCGTGAACGAGCTCCGGCCGGGCAGCAGGTCGATGCCTTCGAGCGCACGTTCCACGCGCCCGAACCAGCCGAGCAGATCGAACACGACCGCGAGCCACACGACGAACGTCAGCTGGTTCTGCCAGCCCTTCAGCCAGGAGTTGGCACCGAGCAGCTGGCGCAGCACGTACACGCCAAGGCGCACCAGCACCAGCGCGGCCGCGAGCTGCAAGGCACGGTCGATGAGCAGGTTGTCCATGTCGAGCCGGGCGAACCCGAGGCGCGTGCCGAACAGCAGCGCTACCGCGGAGACGATCGGCGCCACGATCAGGGCCGCTTCGACGACCTGGCCGGAGAAGCCGACGCCAGGCACACCGGCGCTGCGCCGCCGGTGCCACGCCCGGATGACGCCGGCGATCGCGATCCCGGCGAGCACCGCGATCAGCACCGCGAACAGCTGCGCGAGCACCGGCGGTTCGGTGAGCTGCGCAAAGAAATCGCGTATGGCGGTTTCCGACTCGAACATCGCTGCTGCGGGCGGGCGGGTCGGCCCTTATTCCCGGCCCCACTTGATCTGAAACTCGATTTCCTCTTCGTCGCCGGAGCGCTCGTGCTCGACGGTGAACCGCGCGCGCACCGGAACGCAGATGCGTTCGCCGCCGATCGTGATCGCGAAGCGCTCGCCGTTCTCGACGGCATCGGCCAGCCGTCGCAGCTTGGCGACGAAGTCCGCCTTCGGGTATGCCTTTTCCGTGTCCCGTGCCTTCCTGGTAGCCATCATTTCTCCCGGTAGCGTGTCGACTGCGGTCGACGGATCCTGCTGCTGTGCCCGCGCGGCCGACCCCAGCTCACCAGCTGTCGACGTGCAGCGTCTGGTCGAGCGGCCGGCGGGCGGCCGGCCGAAACGTTGCGCCGGTGTAGTACGCGGTCGGCAGCAGCGCGACCTGCGTGACCTGCTCGTACGGGATGCCCAGTATCCCGGCCGCCTCCTCCTCGCAGGCCAGGTGCGCCGTCGTCCAGGCGCAGCCGAGGCCGCGCGCCCGGGCCGCCAGCATGAAGCTCCAGGCCGCCGGCAGGACCGAGCCGTAGGTGCTGGCGTTGGCGACATTGGCGAACGGCCCGGGCGGCGTCCTGCCGAGCCGGCCCTCGATGCAGGGCACGACGTGCAGCGGCACGCGGTGCAGGTTCTCGACCAGGAAATCGGCCGATTCCGCCACGCGCTGCAGCTGCTCGCGGCGCGGGCCGGACGGCTCGTTCATGGCCCGCGCATACACCGAGTTCTCCGCCTTGCGGTAGCCGACCCAGACGCGGCGATAGAGATCGGCCAGGCGGGCGCGTTTGCCGGCATCGGCCACGACGACGAAGTGCGCGACCTGCGAGTTGCCTCCCGTCGGCGCCTGCAGCGCGATCCGCACGCAGTCGCGCACCAGGTCGAGCGGCACCGCCCGCCCGAGATCGAGGCGACGGCGCACCGAGCGGGTAGTGGTCAGCAGTTCGTCGGCCGTCGTGAGCCAGTCATTCATGCGTCGATCCTAGCATTTTCCGTGTGCCGGTCAGCGCAGCCAGCCCTTGCGGCGGAAATAGACCAGCGGTACCGCCACGCTCACGACCATCAGCACGATCGCGAACGGGTAGCCCGCCACCCAGTCGAGTTCGGGCATCCGGCGGAAGTTCATGCCATAGATGGTGGCGATCAGGGTCGGCGGCAGCAGCGCCACCGCCGCGATCGAGAAGATCTTGATGATCTTGTTCTGGTTGATGTTGATGAAACCCACCGTGGCGCTCATGAGGAAGTTGATCTTGTCGAAGACGAAGGTCGTGTGCGAATCGAGGGAGTCGATGTCGCGCAGGATCTGCCGGGCTTCCTCGAACTGTTCGGCACTGAGCAGGCGACGGCGCATCAGGAAGCTGACGGCACGGCGCGTGTCCATGACGTTGCGCCGGATGCGCCCGTTGAGGTCTTCCTCGACGGCGATCGCGGTCAGCGTCTCGCCAGCCGCCTCGTCGTCGAAATCCTGGCGCAGCACCCGGGAGCTGACCTGCTCCAGCGCATCGTAGATGCCCTCCAGGGCGTCGGCCGAGTACTCCACGTTGGCGTCGTAGAGCTTCAGCAGGACATCCTTTGCATCCTCGATCAGCGCCGGAATGCGCCGCGCACGCAGGCGCAGCAGCCGGAACACCGGCAGGTCCTCGCCATGGACCGAGAACAGCACCTTGCCAGCGAGGATGAACGCGACGCGCACGTTGCGCGCGGTGTGGTCGTCATCGAGGAGGAAGTCCGAGCGGATGTGCAGCTCGCCGTTGTCCTCTTCGAAGAAGCGGGCGGACTCCTCGAGGTCATCTTCGTCGGCGTCCCTGGGCAGTCGCAGGCCGAAGTAGCGGCCTAGCCACGCCTCCTCTTCCGGCGTCGGCGAGTCGAGGTCGATCCATACCGGCGCCAGCGCACCCGGCGGCGCGTCGAGTCCGACCTCCTGCTGCACGAGCCGGCCGTTGACCAGCGTGAAGGCATTGAGCATTGGCGTTCCCTGTACCCGGTTATTCCGCCCTGGGCCAGGCGCTGGCGTCGATGGTCTCGAGATAGCCGTGCCAGGTGGCGTAGCCGAGCAGCGGGATCATGATGATGAACATCAGGAACCCGGTCGCGAAGCCGATCAGCACGGCGGTGACGATCACCGCGGCCCAGTTGGCCATGGCGCGCTTGTTGCGCAGCACGGCGTTGACGCTGGTGACCACGGCCGTGATAGTGTCGGTCTGGCGGTCGTCGATCATCGGCAGCGAGAAGGCACTCACCGCGAAGGTGACCGCCGAAAACAGGCCGCCGACCATGGTCGCGGCCAGCAGGTAGGGCCACATCTCGCCAACGGTCGGGTCGGCATCCATCGGCAGGAAGATGCTGATCAGCGAGACCGCCCGCGCCCACACCAGGAACACCACCAGCAGCGCCAGCCCGAACACCATGGCGCTGCCGAACACGCGGCGGATACCTCGCAGCGTGACGGCCATCGTCGGCTGGTGCCCGGCCGCGACCTGGCGGCTGACCTCGTAGAGCCCGATCGCCGCCACTGGCGCGATGAACACGAAGCCGGTGAGCGCGGCGAACACCAGCACGTAACTGCCCAGACGGAAGGCGAGTGCCGTGACCAGCCAGCTCAGCACGACGATGGTGATGCCGTAGCTCAGTGTCGGGCGCCAGCCGTGGCGCAGGTCGTACCAGCCCTTGCGCAGCCAGCGGTACGGCGCGTGCGGTTCCAGGCGGCGGCAGGGCGCCACGAATGGCAGGCCACGCTGCGGGGCGTCGCTGCTGCCGGCCGTCATGGCGTCGTGCCTGCCCGGCGTTACGCCCTGCCGGGCGCCCGCACGGCCGGCGCACGCACCGTGGCAGCCGTTGCCTGGCGCAGCGCCGCGGCGGCGGCTCGCAGGGTCTGTTCGGTGGTGGCCCAGTCGATGCACGCATCGGTCACGGACACGCCGTACTTCAGCTGCGTGCGGTCGGCCGGGATGTCCTGATTGCCCCAGCCGAGGTTGCTCTCGAGCATCAGACCGATGATGGCGCGGTTACCGTGCACCACCTGCTCGACACAGTCCTTCGCCACCAGCGGCTGCAGCCCGGGGTCCTTGTTGGAATTGCCGTGGCTGCAGTCGACGACGATGCGCGCGGGCAGCCCCGCTGCGCCCAGGGCCTGCTCGCACAGCGCCACGCACACCGAGTCGTAGTTCGGCCGCCCGCCGCCCCCGCGCAGCACCACGTGGCCGTAGGCGTTGCCGCGCGTGTGGATCACGGCCGGCCGGCCATCCTGGTTGATGCCGAGGAAACGGTGCGGCTGGCGTGCGGACTTCAGGGCATTGACCGCGACCTGCAGCCCGCCGTCGGTACCGTTCTTGAAACCGACCGGTGTCGACAGGCCGCTCGCCATCTCACGGTGCGTCTGCGATTCGGTGGTGCGCGCGCCGATCGCCGTCCAGCTGATGAGATCGCCGAGGTACTGCGGCATCACCGGGTCGAGCGCCTCGGTGGCGGTCGGCAGGCCGAGTGCGGCGAGATCGAGCAGCAGACGCCGCGCGGTGCGGATGCCCTTCTCCATGTCGCAGGAATCGTCCATGTCGGGGTCGTTGATGAGCCCTTTCCAGCCGACCGTGGTGCGCGGCTTCTCGAAGTACACGCGCATGACGATGCACAGCGCATCCGCCACCTCGTCGGCCAGCGCGCGCAGGCGCTGCGCGTACTCCATGGCGGCCCCGACGTCGTGTATCGAGCAGGGCCCGACGACGACGAACAGGCGCGGATCGCGCCCGTCGATGATGTCCTGCAGGGCACGCCGGCTGGCGAGCACGGTCTCGGCCGCCGCCTTGCCGGGCGGCAGCTCGGCCTTGATGGCCACCGGTGGCGGCAGGGCGGTCAGGGACAGGACGTTGACGTTGTAGATGGCGTCGCTCATGGACAGTCGGCAGGGCTGGGGCGGTGGGTGACAGGCCCGCATTGTGCCACCGGCAGGCGGCGATTGCCGCTCCGGCCGCAGCCCGGCCGCCAGCCCGGGTGACGGTTGCGACCCCGCGGTCGGCGGCTAGAATGGCCGCCTGCTTTACCGGAGCAAGCGCACATGGCCCACGTCTCCACGATGCAACCCTTCGCTCCCGGCGACATCTTCGCCGGTGCCACCCTGCTCAACCGCGCCGATGACGACCATGCCGGCGACGGGCGGATCATCCAGTACGACCGCGACCTGAAAGAAAAGGGCATCCTCTGGACCGAGGGGACCACCCACCTCGTCGGGGGCCTGGTCTTTGCCCCGGACGGCACGCTGTGGGCCTTCGACAGCAACAGCTTCACCGTCATCCGCGTCAGCCCGCAGGGCAAGCGCCTGCCGACCGTGAAATTCGCCGATCGCGCGTTCTCCAACGTCACCTTCGCGAAGGACGGCACGATCTACCTCGGCGAGCACCTAGTCGGCAACACCGTGCGCACCCGCCCGGGCCACCCGCTCGGCACCACGCTGGCGAAGGTCCCCGGCACGGACCTCTTCGGCTACGGGCACCTGTACCAGTTCACCACCGACGGCAAGCTGCTGAAGGAGTTCGCCACCCCGGTGCACGGCGGCATGCCGGCGTTCCTCGGACTCACCGGTTCGGTGCTGCGCCCGGACGGACGCACCATGCTCTACCTGTCGGAACTCTCCGACAGCGTGCGGGTGTACGACCTCGTCGCCGACCGCCCGCTGCCGAACCTCGTCACCTACGCCCCCGACAGCGGCAACATGGCGATGACCATCGCCTGTGCCCGTGATGGCCGGCTGCTGCACGTCCGGGCGAATTTCAAGACCGGCTTCTTCCTGGACCACCTGAGCGAGACCGGCGAAGTGCTGCGCAGCTACCCGCTGCCGGGCCCGGGCTGGGCGGCAGTCGGGCAGTCGCTCGAACCGGACACGATCCTGCTCGGCAATTTCTTCACCGGCACGGTGGCGAAGTTCAGCCTGGCGAGCGGCACCATCACCGCAAAGGCGGAGACCGGCGTGCAGCGCTCGCTCGCCGGCGTGGCGCAGTATCCGGGGTAAGTCCGCTCGGGAGCCTGGGCCACCGCGGTCGGGGCTTGCGCCCCTCCCACCGGCACCAGGCATCACACCTGGAGCTGTGGGAGCTGTGGGAGCTGTGGGGGCTGTGGGAGCGACGCCAGTCGCGACTCCTCCGGCCGGAGCTCTACCACGGCAGGATCGTGCCGTCGTACTCCCAGAACGACGCCGTATTCGCCACGGTCAGCGTGTCGATGTTGCGCATCATGTCGCGCACCGCGTCCGCGGGCGGGCGCAGCATCGACTTCGGCAGCCCCTTCATGAGGTCGGTGTCCACCATCCCCGGGTTCAGGAGCCCGATGCTCACGCCCTTCGATTTGACCTGGTAGGCCAGGTTCTTCATCTCCATGTTCAGCGCCGCCTTGCTGGTGCGGTAGAAGTACAGCCGCGCCGAGTTGACCTTGCCGATCGAGCCCTCGCTGCTCGATACCGCCACGATGCGCTTGTCGCGGCTCGCCTGCACGTGCGGCATGAACGCCTCGGCCATCTTCAGCGGGCCGATGGTGTTGACGCGCAGGACCTCCTCGAAGGCGTCGTATTTCATCCTGCCGAACACCTGGTTCTGGGCGCTGCCGCTGATGCCGGCGTTGTTGATCAGCAGGTCGATCGCCGTACCGGCGTATTTCGCGGCCAGCGCGTCGATGGCGGCGTGGTCGGTGACGTCGAGCGGCTCGATGATGACACGCGGATTGGCCGCGGCCAGCGCGTTGAGATCCGCGGCATCGCCTGGGTTGCGTGCCGTGGCGATCACACGCGCGCCGCGCGCCGCATACTGGCGCACGAACTCCAGGCCGATGCCCTTGTTGGCACCGGTGACGAGCACGGTCGGCACGTAAGTATCGGTGGCCGGGGCCTCCTGCGCGACCGCGAACACGGGGACGAAGGCTGCTGCGAGCAGCACGAGCAGGGCACGATAGGGGTTCATGGGACCTCCGCTCAGGTTCGGCATCGGGGCTTAGGGGTCTGGGATCTGGGGATGGCGCTGCCCGGGAGCGTAACGGAAGGAACCGGGCGCTGCGAAGCGGGGTGCGACGATGTGTCGCGGCTGGCGCCGCTGCCACCGGGAAGAGGCGCGGCTGCGGCCGCTCCTACCCGGAAGAGTCGCGGCGGGCGCCGCACCAACAGGCTCCCGACAGGAGATACCCGGCGGCTGCAGGGGGGTTGCGGGGGACGCCGCGGTGGGTGGGGCGCCAGCCCCCACGGGGAGAGTA
>CAUJIY010000069.1 GCA_963205295.1 Pseudomonadota bacterium | reverse complement strand
GCTGCGCTCGGCCGTGTCGGTCGACATCCGCGGCGAGGACAAGCCGGCCCTCTCGGTCGAGACCCTCGTCATGTGGATCCTGGAGCCGGAACCGGCCGGCAATGCCTGAACCATGACCGCCACGATGCGCGCCATCGTCTGCCACCGGCACGGGTCACCGCGCGACCTCGTGCCCGGCACCGCGCCCGTCCCGGTGGCCGGTCCGGGCCAGGTCCTGATCCGCGTCGGCGCCTGCGGCATCAACTTCCCCGATCTGCTGCTGGTCGAGGGCAAGTACCAGGACCGGCCGCCGTTTCCCTTCATACCCGGCGGGGAAGTCGCCGGGACCGTCGAACGGACCGGTCCCGGCGCCACGTGCTTCGCGGTCGGCGAGCGTGTCATGGCAACCACGATGCTCGGCGGCCTCGCCGAGTTCGTGGTCGCCCGGGAAGCGGATGTGGAAGCGATTCCGGCCGGTGTGTCGCCTGAAGCGGCAGCGGCCTTCGCCGGCGCCTGGGGTACCGCCTGGCATGCGCTGGCGCAGCGCGGGCAGCTGCGCCCGGGTGAGACCCTGCTCGTGCTCGGTGCCGCGGGTGGCACCGGCATCGCCGCGGTGCAGATCGGCCGGGTCATGGGCGCACGCGTCATCGCCGCCGCCGGCAGCGACGACAAGCTGGCCTTCCTGTCGGCCCAGGGTGCCGACGATGTGGTGAACTACCGGAGCACGAAGCTGCGCGATGCGGTCAAGGTGCTGACCGCCGGACGCGGTGCCGACGTGGTGTTCGACCCGGTCGGCGGTGCCGCCTTCGACGAGGCGACGCGCTGCGTGAACTGGAACGGCCGGCTCCTCGTGGTCGGCTTCGCGAGCGGGGTGATCCCGCAGTTCCCGGTCAACCTCGCGCTGTTGAAGGGCTACGCGGTCGTCGGTGTCTACTACGGCCGTTTCCGCGAACGCGAACCGGCCGCCGCGGCGACGAACATGGCCACGCTCCTCGGACTGCTCGCGAGCGGCCGCCTCGCACCACCCGTGCACGCGGTGTTCCCGCTCGAGCAGACCGGCGCCGCCCTCGGCTGCCTCGCCGACCGTGCCGTCATGGGCAAGGTCGTGGTCAGCGTCACCGGCCGGTAGCGGACGGCGCACAGCATCAACCTGAACGACGGAGAACCCCTGCCATGACCATGACCATCAAGAAACGCCTGGGCTCGATGCACCGCATCGGCTGGTTCTTCGGTAAGCAGTACGTCACCACCCTGATCGACCGCTACGTGCACCGCCAGCGCCGCGAGGAAGCCGTCATGGACTTCGTTCTGCAGCACGCGACCGCCGGTTCGCCGGACTCGGTGCTGGCGACGATGGACAGCTTCGCGCGCCAGCGCCGCTGGCTGCAGAACGTCGGCCCGACCAAGGGCGCGGTGCTGGTACGGGCCCTGCGCGAGAGCGGCGCGCAGCGCGTGCTCGAGATCGGCAGCTACTGCGGCTACTCGGCGACGCTGATCGGCCGCGAGCTGGCAGCCCGCGGCGGGCACCTCACCGCCATCGAGATCAGCCGGCGCAACGCCGAGGTGGCGCGCCGCATCGTGGCCCACGCAGGCCTGGCGTCGGTGGTCACGTTCCGGCGCGGCACGCTCGAAAGCGAGATCGGGCACCTGACCGAGCCTTTCGACGCGATCTTCCTCGATCACTGGAAGGACGTCTACCTCGCCGATCTGAAGCGGCTCGAGGAGCGCCGCCTGCTGCGCGCGGGCACGGTCGTCGTCGCCGACAACGTCGGCTTCTTCGACGTGCCGGACTATCTCGGCTATGTCCGCGAATGCGGGCGCTACACGAGCCGCTACGAGCGCGCCACGGTCGAGTACCAGGAAGGTCTCGAAGACGGCGTGGAGGTCTCGGTCTTCAACGGCTGAGCGTGCTCAGACCTGCCGCTGGCGCGCCTGCCAGTAGGGGGCACGCAGTTCGCGCTTCAGGATCTTGTTGATCCCGCTCAGCGGAAACGGCTCGGTGCGGAAGTCGACGCTGCGGATGCACTTGTACGGCGCCAGGTGCTCGCGGCAGTGGGCAATCAGCTCGTCGCGCCCGACGCTGCACCCTTCCCGCAGCCGCACGATCGCATGGATCCGCTCACCCCAGCGATCGTCCGGGATCCCGAACACGGCGCACTCGAACACCGCCGGATGCGCACAGAGGACGTTCTCGACCTCCTGCGGATAGACGTTCTCGCCACCGGTGATGATCATGTCCTTGACCCGGTCGACGATGTAGAGGAAGCCGTCGGCGTCGAGACAGCCGGCGTCGCCCGTGTGCAGCCAGCCGCCGCGCTGCGCCTGCCGGGTTTCCTCGGGCAGGTTCCAGTAGCCGGGCGCGACCGTGAGACCGCGCACGCAGATCTCGCCGACCACATCGTGGCCCACCGGCTGGTCGTCGGCATCGACGATGCGGATCTCGGTGCCGACGATCATCTGACCGGCCGAGGCCAGGCGCCCCGCGGTCGGTCCGCTCGTCTGGTGATCCGCAGGCTTGAGGACCGCGATGATCGGCCCGCCCTCGGTCTGGCCGTACACCTGGTAGAGCTGCACGTGCGGCAGGGCCTTGAGCGCACCGCGCAGCAGGGTGTCGGAGATCGGCGAGCCGCCGTAGGTGATCCGGCGCAGGCTGGAGAGATCGAACGACCCGAAATCCGGATGCGCCAGGATCGCGTTGAGCATGGTCGGCACCACCGCGGCCTTGGTCACCCGCTCGCCCGCGACGGTCTGGAGCACCAGGCGCGGATCGAACCGCGACATGATGCAGGCGCTGGCGGCAAGCACCGCGGCCGCGAACGCGTTGATGGCGCCGGCCAGGTGGAACATGGGTGCGACGACCAGAATCACGTCGTCACGTCCGACGCCGATCTCGAAGGCCCACTGCAGCGTGCTCACGACGAGGTTGTCGTGGGTCAGCATCACGCCCTTGGAACGCCCCGAGGTTCCGCCGGTGAAGCAGATGGACACCAGATCGTCACCGCCGCGCCCCGCATCGGGCACCGGCGCCGAGCGGGCGAGCAGTTCCCGCAGGGACACGCAGCCCGGAGCGGCGGCCTGGTCGCTGCTGTGGATCACATGCTCGATGCTGCCGAGTTCGCCACGGATCTGTGCGATCAGCCCGCTGTAGGTGTCGTCGACGATCAGGACCCGGCTGCCCGACTGGTTCAGGCAGTAGACGATCTCCTCGGGCGCCAGCCGCGTGTTGACCGGGACGAACACGCCGCCCGCCCAGGGGATGGCGAACAGCCACTGGAAATACTCGTCGCTGTTCACCGCCAGGATCGCCACGCGGTCTCCGCCGGCGAGACCGAGCGTGTGCAGGGCACCGGCAAGGTACGGCACGCGCGCGGCGGTCTCCGTCCAGGTCGTGTGGCGACCGAGGAACCGCGTGGCGACACCGCGACCGTTGACCGTGGCAGCACGACGCAGCACCTGCGAGAACGAGTACATCGGGCTTCCCCGGCGCCGGTGCGGCGCGGCAGTGGACGTGCCGGCTATTTATCTTTACAGTCCGGAGAAAGTCAACATGGTCGACAATTTCTCCGGGGGCGCACGCCGATGATCGGCTTCCTGCAGGGCCTGCTGGCACCGTACTACCTCTATATCAAACTGATCCACGTGCTCGCCATGGCGGTCTGGGTCGCGAGCACGGCGGTCGGCTACGCGTTCTACCTGGTGCCCGTGTTCAAGGCTTGGCGGCGCAACCCGCGCGATCCGGAGCTCATCACGCTGCGCAACTGGGTGATGGAACGCTTCGACCACGGCGTCATCTACGAGCATCTCGCCTTTCCCACCATCGTGATCACTGGCCCGCTGCTGTGGATTGCTGGTGGCTGGGACCTCTCGGCCGGCTGGTTCCTGCTCAAGCTGCTGATCGTGATCACCATCTTCGTGCCGATGGAGATCGTCGACTTCTACGTCTCGCACTTCGGCGGCAGCAAGGCGCACCTGCGCGCACAAGGCGATCCGCAGCGCTACGAGCAGGGCATGCACCGGCACTGGTGGTTCTTTCTCCTGACCAGCGCACCCGTCGTCATCTTCGTCGTGCTGATCCTGTTCCTCGCCATCACCAAGCCCTTCTGACGGCAGCCATGACCATGAACGCGCCCACGACCACGCCCGTTCCCGATCCGATGAGCGACCCGACCCGGGAATTCTCCGGGAACCCGCGTCGTTACCGGCAGATCGCCATCTGGTCGACCGTCGGCCTCGCCATCTGGATCTACGGCGCCTTCGCAGCGATCCAGTATTTCGGCTACGGCCAGACCTGGCCGCTCGGCTGGAAGCCGCTGCTCATCACCACGGTCTTCGCCATCTGGTACGGGCGCTACTTCTACCGCTCGATGATGCGGCTCGACGCGCAGTACGGGGGCGGCGGCAGCTGGCAGCTGACCTCGCGCATGGTGAAGCTGCCGGAACTGCGGCAGCGCAAGCGGTCCACGCCCCCGGCCTGAGCGCCGCGTCCGGCGTCAGGTGCGGGTGTAGCGCTGCACCCCGGCCGCGTCGGACGAACGCGCGAGCGCGCCATCCGCGCAGAGATAGTTCAGGTGGGCGATGGTCTCGCCCAGCGCGAACACGATCTGGTGGACATCGAGGCGGCGGCGAAACAGCACGTCGAGCACGCCGGTGGCCGTGCTCGGCGCCGTGCAGGCATTCGCCACGATCTCCAGGCGCCGCGCATGGTGCGCCGCCACTGCCTCGAGCCGCGGCGCAAGTCCGGTGAAGGGCAGTCCATGGGCCGGCAGCACCAGCGTGGCGGGCGGCAGGTCCTCGAAGCGGGCGAGCGAGTGCAGGTAGCCACGCACCGGATCGGCCTCCGGCGCCGTATGCCAGACTCCGATGTGGGGCGTGATCTGCGGCAGGATCTGGTCGCCCGAGATGAGCAGGCCGAGCGCCTGGCAGTGCAGCGTGACGTGATCCGGCGAGTGCCCCGTGGCCGTGATGACGCGCCAGTCGTGGCCGCCGATCCGCAGCACCTGCTGGTCGCGCAGGGCCACGAACTGCGAGGGCACCTCCGGCACGCCGTCGCGGTAGCTGCCGCGCCAGGTGTCGGTCAGTTCGAGGCGTTCGCGATCGAGCCCGTGACGACGGAAGAACGCCTGCCGGGCCGCATGGCTGCCGGCATCGTCGGCCAGGACCACGACGGCAATAGCGTGCTCCGCCGCTGCCATCCACAGTTCGCAGCCGCAGCGTTCCATGAGCCAGGCCGCCAGCCCGAAATGATCCGGGTGGAAGTGGGTCACGAGGAGGCGCCGCACGGGCCGCCCCCTCATGGGCCCGGCAAGGACGGCTGCCCATACCTCGCGGGCCGGTCCGGTGGCCAGTCCGGTGTCGATGATCGTCCAGCCGTCACCGTCTTCGAGGAGCCAGAGATTGATATGATCGAGCCGAAACGGCAGCGGCATGCGCAGCCAGTGCACGCCGGGGGCAACCGGTGTCACGGTCCCGTGTGCCGGGCCGGCCGCAAAGGGATACAGCAGCGGGCCGCCCGCATGGCGAGGTGCTTCGGTGGACATCTCGATGGGCCAGTGGCGCGGAACGGGTCCCGGAACCGCCCGCGGGGCGCGGGACGCCGCCATCCTAGTCAGTCTGATTGACATTCTCAATCAGGCCGATGGATTCCGCCGGGGCGATCACTGGACGCCCCGGGTCCGGCTCGGCTAGCATGTCAAATTCGTTGACTACCACCGCTGGTGGCAGCCGCCCCAGAACACGCCGGCAAACCGGCCCGGAGAAACCAGCATGACCGAGGCCTTCATCTTCGACCACGTGCGCACGCCGCGGGGTCGCGGCAAGCCCAATGGCAGCCTGCACGAAATCACCTCCATCGAACTGGCCACGCAGACCCTGCGTGCCATCCGTGACCGCAACAAGCTCGACACCAGCGTCGTCGACGACGTCGTCCTCGGCTGCGTCACGCCGATCGGCGAACAGGGCGCGGACATCGCGCGCGTGGCGGTCCTCAACGCCGACTACGCCCAGTGCGTGCCCGGCAAGCAGCTCAACCGCTTCTGCGCCTCGGGTCTCGAGGCCGTCAATACCGCCGCCGCGCAGGTGATGTCCGGCCAGTCCGCCATGTGCATCGGCGGCGGCGTCGAGGCGCTGTCGCGGGTGGCGATGGGCTCCGACGGCGGGGCCTGGTCAACCGACCCGGCCGTGGCACACAAGACCCGCTTCATCCCCCAGGGCATCAGCGCCGACCTGATGGCGACGCTCTACGGCATCTCGCGCGAGGACGTCGACCGGTTCGCGCTGGAGAGCCAGCGGCGCGCGGCGCAGGCCTGGGAGAACGGCTGGTTCGGTCGCTCGGTCGTGCCTGTGCTCGACCAGGTGGGCATGACCGTGCTCGACCGCGACGAACACATGCGGCCGACCACGACCATGGAGGAACTCGCCGGGCTCAAGCCGTCGTTCGAGAAGCCCGGCGAGGAGTTCGGCTTCAATGCCATCGCGCTGCAGCGCTATCCGGAAGTCGAGCGCATCAACCACGTGCACCACGCGGGCAATTCGAGTGGCATCGTCGACGGGGCCGCGGCAGTGCTGGTCGGCACGCGCGAGACCGGCAAGGCGCTGGGGCTGAAGCCGCGGGCACGAATCGTCGGCTTCGCCTCGACCGGCACCGAGCCGACCATCATGCTGACCGGGCCGGCACCCTCGGCGGAGAAGGCGCTGAAGCGCTGCGGCATGAAGGTCAGCGACATCGACCTCTTCGAGGTCAACGAGGCCTTCGCCGCCGTCGTCATCCGCTTCATGCAGGTGCTCGGCGTCGATCCCGCCAGGGTCAACGTCAACGGCGGCGCCATCGCGCTCGGCCATCCGCTCGGCGCCACCGGCGCGATGATCCTCGGCACCGCACTCGACGAACTCGAGCGCCGTGGCAAGTCCACCGCACTGATCACGCTCTGCGTGGGTGCGGGAATGGGCACCGCCACCATCATCGAACGCGTCTGATCCACCGCCGCAGCACCGGGTAACCCGCATGAACGAAATCATCCGAGTCGACATCGATGCCGCCGGCATCGCGATCGTCACCATCGACGTGCCAGGCAAGTCGATGAACGTCCTCGACCCCACCTGCATCGCCCGCATGGACGAGGTCGTGAACACCATCGCCACCGACAGCCGCATCCGCGGCGCCGTCATCACCTCGGGCAAGCCCGACTTCGTCGCCGGCGCCGACCTGATGTGGATGCTGCGCGACATGGGCCAGAAGCGGCCGGCGCACGAGCTGGTCGCCACCCATTCGAGCCTGAGCCGCACCCTGCGCCGCATGGAAACCTGCGGCAAGCCGGTGGTCGCCGCCATCAACGGCACCGCACTCGGTGGCGGACTCGAGATCTGCCTCGCCTGCCACCACCGCGTTGCGGCGCGCTCCGCGAAGGCGCGCCTCGGCCTGCCCGAAGTCACGCTCGGGCTGCTGCCCGGTGCCGGCGGCACGCAGCGGCTGCCACGGATGATCGGCGTGCAGAAGTCGCTCGAGCTGCTGGTCAAGGGCGGTCATCTGACGGTCGACGAGGCACACGCCCTCGGCATCGTCGACGAAGTGGTCGAGCCCGACCAGCTCGTCGCCGCGGCGGTCGCCTGGATCGGCAAGTCCGGCAACGCCCAGCAGCCCTGGGACCAGCGCGGCTACCGCCTGCCCGGCGCCTCCGGTGCTCCCCAGGCGCTGATGGTCGCCACGGCAATGGCCGGACGCAGCGCCGGCGACAACTATCCCGCGCCCCAGGCCATCCTCTCGGCGGTCTACGAAGGCACGACCGTGCCGATGGATGCGGGCCTGCGCATCGAGTCGCGCTACTTCGCCCGACTGCTGGCCGGCCCGGTGGCGCGCAACATGACGCGCACGCTGTTCGTCAACAAGCAGGCCGCCGACAAGCTGGTGCGCCGCCCCGCCGGCATCCCGGCGAGTTCCGTGTCGAAGCTCGGCATCCTCGGCGCCGGCATGATGGGCGCCGGCATCGCCTACAGCAGCGCCCTGTCGGGCATCTCCACGGTCCTGCTCGACCGCAGCGCCGAGGATGCGGAGCGCGGCAAGGCGCACTCGCGCGATCTGGTGAAGCGCGGCGTCGACAAGGGCCGCTTGAGCGAAGCCCAGGGCGAGGCCCTGCTCGGCCGCATCAAGCCGACCGTGGACTACGCCGACCTCGCCGGCTGCGACCTCGTCATCGAGGCCGTGTTCGAGGACCGCGAGATCAAGCGCGGCGTCTTCGCGAAGTCGGACGCGGTGACCGCGGCCACTTCGGTGCTGGCGTCGAACACCTCGACGCTGCCAATCTCCGGGCTGGCGCAGATGGCGAAGCGCCCGGCGAACTTCATCGGCCTGCACTTCTTCTCGCCGGTCGACCGCATGCCGCTGGTCGAGGTGATCGTCGGCAAGGAGACCACGGATGCGACGCTGGCACGTGCTCTCGACTACGTGCGCCAGATCCGCAAGACACCCATCGTGGTGCGCGACAGCCGCGGCTTCTACACCAGCCGCGTGTTCGCGACGTACACCAACGAGGGCATGGCGCTGCTCAAGGACGGCGTGCGCCCGGCGCTGATCGAGAACGCCGCAGTCCAGGCCGGCATGGCCGTCGGGCCGCTGGCGGTGAGCGACGAGGTGACGATCGAGCTCATCTACAAGGTGGACCGCCAGACCCGCGCCGATCTCGGCGATCAGTACCGTGCGCCCTCCGCCGTAGAAGTCATCCTCGCGATGGTGGAGAAGCTCGACCGCAAGGGCCGCCGCTTCGGCAAGGGTTTCTACGACTACCCGAAGGGCGAGCGCAAGCGCCTGTGGACCGGGCTCGCCGAGGTCTGGCCGCTGGCGAGCGAGCAGCCGCCCATCGAGGAGGTCAAGAACCGCCTGCTGTACATCCAGGCGCTCGAGACCGCGCGCTGCCTCGAGGAAGGGGTGATCACGGCCCCGGCCGATGCCGACATCGGCTCGATCCTCGGTTGGGGTTTCCCGTCGTGGACCGGCGGGACGCTGTCGCTCATCGACACCGTCGGCCCGGCGGCCTTCGTCGCCGAGTGCGAACGACTGGCAAAGAAGTACGGGCCGCGCTTCCAGCCGACCGAGGGCCTGCGTCGCATGGCGGCCGCCGGCGAACTGTTCCAGCCGCCGGCGAAGGGCTGAGTCCGCGGCAGAGTCCGGCCATGGCGCGCCTGCTGCACATCGAGGCCAGCCCTCGGGGCGCGGACTCCTGCTCCGCCCGGGTTGCCGGCGCCTTTCTCGACGAGTATCGCCGGCGCAACCCGGGGGACGAGGTGGAGCACCTGCCGCTCTTCGCCTACGACCTCACGGCCTTCGACGCCGAGGCCGCGGCCCAGAAGATGGCGCATATCGTCCGGTTGACCCGCGGTGAAACCGGCGCGAAACCCGAGGGCAAATGGGCCGCGGTGACCGCGGAGATCGACCGGCTGAAGTCTGCCGACAAGGTCGTGATCTCGACCCCGATGTGGAATTTTTCGCTGCCGTACCGGCTGAAGCACTACCTCGACGTCGTCATCCAGCCGGGGCTGAGCTTCTACGTGAACCGCAAGGGCGAATACGTCGGCATGCTGCGCGATCGCCCGGTACAGCTCGTGATCGCCAGCGGCAGCGCCTATGTCCCGGGTTTTCCCCGCCCCGACACCGGCACCAAGACGGACTTTCTCGAGGCCTACCTGGTGCACGTGCTGCGCTGGATCGGCTGCACGGACATCCGCATCATCCGCGTCCAGCCGACGGCTGCCGCCCCGCCGGACGAGGTGAATGCGATGCTGGCCGGCAAGCTCGAGGAGGCACGGACCGCGGCCGCCAGCTTCTAGCGGGGCCGCGGCGTCACATGACCGACAAACCACGGCAGCCGATGCCCGCGGCCACCATCGAGACGGTGGCGCGCTCCGTGTTCGAACAGGCGGCCAGCTACGGTTTCACCCGGCTCGACCACGTGCGCCTCGCCAGTGCGCTGCTCTCGCTCTGCAATGCGGATCCGGAGCAGCAACCCGCGGCGGACAGCGACACGCCGCGGGCAAGGCTCGAGCGCACCGCGGCCGGTGCGGATCCGGAGCCCCCGCTCGCCAGCTCGCAACGTCTGAGCATCGGTCTTCTTGCGGGTGCCGGGCCCGACCAGGCCCTGGTCGCCTCCTGGCTGCACGAGCTGTTCAGCGCCCACTTCCTGTTCTCGGCTGCCACCGCGCAGACGCGTGAGCTCGACGCCATCCTGGCGGATCCGCGCAACGTGCTCGGGCTGATCCGGGCCAGCGACGGCCAGCCGATCGGCGTCACCGCCTTCCTCGACTGCGACGACCTGCACCGCAAGGCGGAAATCCGCATCCTCATCGCCGCTGCCGACCGGCGCAACCAGGGCTACGGCCTCGAAGCGGCACGCACCTGGCTGCAGTTCGGCTTCGAACAGCTCGACCTCGAGAAGATCTACGTGCAGCTGCTCGCGAGCGACGTGCGCTCGCTGCACCTGTTCGAGCGGCTCGGCTTCAGCGTCGAGGCCGTGCTGCCGGGCGAGTTGCGGGTCGCCGGCGTGCGTCAGGACGCGGCGCGCTGCGGCCTGCTGCGCGATCAGGCACCGGCGGCCGAGAGGCTTGCGCGGTAGGGCCGCCGCCCGATCCAGAAACCCGCAGCGGCGAGCAGGTAGGCCGCGGGCGGCACCACGAGCAGCGACCAGCGCACCGCCGCCGGTGTGCCGAAGACCATGTCCGTGAATAGCGCGACGACCACCGGGCCGGCGCCGATGCCGAGCAGGCTGTTGGTGAGGAAGAACATCGCGCTCACCTGGCCGCGCATGCGATTGGGCACCACGGCGAGCAGGGCGGCTGCGCTGCAGCCGACCGCCATGAACCCGCCGAGCATGGCCACCATGAGGCAGGCCGCGATCCAGGTCGCGTCGGACTGAAGTGGATAGGCGACGGCGCCGGCCGCTCCGATCGCCATCGAAACCGTTGCGGCGATGAGCCGTCCGGTGGGCCGTCCGCGTTGCACCAGGTGATCGCCGAGCCAGCCGCCGGTCACCACGCCGATGGTCCCCGCCACGAGGATGCTGCCGCCGACCAGCAGACCGACCTCCTGCGGACTCCAGCCGTGCACGCGCATCAGCATCGCAGGCGCCCACGACATGATCCCGTAAGAACCCATTCCGGCGCAGCCCGTGGCCAGGTGAATCATGCCGATCGTGGACGCATGCTGCCGGTAATGCGCGGCCAGCTGGCCGAGCGACACCGCCGATGTGGTTGCGGGCAGCGTCGGGTCCGGCTGACGTACCGGCTCGGGCAGCGCCCTCACCAGCAGCGCGACCAGCAGCCCCGGCAGGCCGACGTAGATCAGGGTGAGCTGCCACGGTTGCAGTCGTCCGATCCAGGGCACATCGACGGCGCCGGACGCCGCCACCGCACCGACGAGCCAGCCACCGACCAGCAGGGCGAACCCGGCGCCGAGCGACGTCCCGGTCGAGAAGATGCCGAGCGCCAGCCCGCGACGGCCCGGCGGGAACAGGTCGCTCAGCAGCGAGTACGCCGCAGGTCCCAGCGTGGCCTCGCCGACACCGACCCCGGCGCGCGCGACGAACAGCTGCCAGTACTGCCGCGACAGGCCGCAGGCAGCGGTCATGAGGCTCCACAGTGCGATGCCGACGGCGATGATCGTGGTCCGCCGGCCGGAATCGACCAGCCGCCCGAGGGGAATGCCGGCGAGCGAATAGAACAGCGCGAACGAGAATCCCTGCAGGAGGCTGATCTGCACGTCGCTGAGCTGCAGATCCTGCCGGATGGGATCGACCAGCAGCGTCAGGATCAGCCGGTCGACGAACGACAGGGCGTACGCCACGACGAGGACCGCGACGCAGGCCCAGGCGACCGATGGCTTCGGATAGTTCGTTTCCAGCTCCCACCCCTGACTGGTGCCGCCCTGCACGGGCGCATGGCCCCCGGTGGCCACGTGACTGCTTAACGCATGGCGCCGGGTCTGTCAATTTGCTTGTCGACCGCCGGCGCAGGGGCAATCCGTCAATCACGATTGACTGCCTGCCGGCCCGCCTGTAGATAGACAGATGTCCCGGGCGGAATCTGCGCCACAAATCCGGAGAGGGTCTGCAGCATGAACGATGAAGCCATGCGTGCGCTGGCCGCGCGCTTCTTCGATGCGATCGAGCGCGGCGATATCGCGACGGTTGGCGAGATCTACGCGCCCGATGCCGTCATCTGGCACAACACCGACCAGCTCGCGGGCACGCGCGAGGAGAACCTCGCGGTGCTCACGGCCTTCATCGGGCGCATCGACGAGCGGCGCTACGAAGACCGTCGCGTCGACGTGTTCCCGGGCGGCTTCGTGCAGCAGCATGTGCTCACCGGCCGCCGCCGTGACGGTCAGCGCCTGCGCCTGCACGCCTGCCTGGTCTGCACCGTCGCGAACGGGCGCATCACGCGCCTCGACGAGTACTTCGACAGCGTCGCGGTCGCCCCCTGGCGGGTCGCCTGCTGAACCGGGGGGGCACAGCGGTGAACTTCGACCTCGTCGCCACCGGACTCGGCTTCCCGGAAGGGCCGATCGCCATGCCGGACGGCTCGGTGCTGTACGTCGACATCCGCGGTGGCACGCTCGGCCGGGTGGGACCGGACGGCACGGTCACGACGGTCGCCCGGCTGGGCGGCGGCCCGAACGGCGCCGCCATCGGGCCGGACCAGGCCGTCTACGTGTGCAACAACGGCGGCATGGCCTGGCACGAGGCCGGCGGGCTGACATTTCCGGGTCACATGGCCGATGACTACCAGACCGGCTCGATCCAGCGCGTCGATCCCGCCACGGGTGCGGTGAGCACGCTCTACACCCAGTGCGACGGCCACCCGCTGCGCGGTCCCAACGACATCGTGTTCGATCGGCACGGCGGCTTCTGGTTCAGCGACCTCGGCAAGTCGACGGAGTGGACCCTCGATCGCGGCGCGCTCTATTACGCCCGCGCCGACGGCTCGAAGATCACGCGGGTCCGCCATGGCCTCGTCTCGCCGAACGGCGTCGGCCTCTCGCCACGGCAGGACGTGCTCTACGTGGCCGAGACCTGGACGGGCCGCCTGTGGGCGTTCGACATCGTCGCGCCCGGCGTGCTCGCCCCGCCACCGGCGCCGTGGCTGCCCGGCCGCCTGGTCGCGACGCTGCCGGGATACCGGATGCTCGACAGCCTCGCCGTCGAGCAGTCCGGGCGGATCTGCGTGGCTGGCGGGCCGGACGGCGGCATCACGGTCTTCGATCCGGACGGCGGCAACGAGCACCACGCGCTGCCCGGCGAGGTCATCGTCACCAACATCTGCTTCGGCGGTGCCGACCTGCGCGACGCCTGGATCACCGCCTCCGGCACCGGGCGACTGTACCGCACGCGCTGGCCGCGCCCGGGCCTGCCATTGAACCATTGACGCCGAGGACCACTGCCATGCGACTGACCTGGGGTCTCCGCCGCGCCGTGCAGGTGCGGCCCGACGGCATCGCCACCATCGACGGCGCACGCCGCCGCAGCTGGCGCGAGGTCGGCGAGCGGGTCGCGCGTTTCGCCGCGGCCCTGCGCGCACTCGGCATCACGCCGGGAGAACGCGTGGCCGTGGTCGCCCACAACTGCGACGCATTCTTCGAGGCGTATTTCGGGATCCTGTGGGCCGGTGCGGTCATCGTGCCGCTCAACACGCGCCTCAACCGCCGCGAACTCGCCGCGCAGATCGACGACTCCGGCGCCCGGGCGCTGCTGTTCGGGACCGAGTTCACCGAGACCGCCGGCGCCCTGCGCGGGCTGTGCCGCGGGCTGCAGACCTGCGTCGGCCTGGACGCAGCCGCGGCACCCGCGGACCATGGCTTCGGGCAGCTCGTCGCCGCGCACGAGCCGCTGGCCGACCACCCGGGGTCGGCCGACGACCTGGCCGCGATCTTCTACACCAGCGGCACCAGCGGCGTCGCCAAGGGCGTGATGCTGCTCCACCGCAACCTCGCGGCGATCGCGCTGAACCTCATCATGCAGCTGCGCGCCGACGAAGACTGCGTGAACCTGCACTGCGCGCCGATGTTCCACCTCGGCGACGTCGGCACCTTCATGGCCACGATCGTCGGTGGCACGCACGTCTTCGTGCGCCAGCTGAACGAGGACGTGATCATGCGCCTCATTGCCGAGCACCGGGTGACGCACGCCTGCACGGTACCGGCGGTGATCGACCGCATGGCGCGGCACCCGGACGCGGCCACGGCAGACCTCTCCTCGCTGCGTCTGCTCGGCTACGGTGGCGCGCCGATGCCGGCCGGGACCTTCGAACTCGCCCGCCAGCGCTTCCCGAAGGTCGACTTCGCCCAGGGCTACGGCCTGACGGAGATGGGCTCGCACACCTATCTCGAGCCGCGCCACCATCGCGCCGGCGCGGATCCGGAAAAGCGCCGCTCCGCCGGCCAGGCGAGTTACGGCTTCGAGGTGCGGGTGGTCGATGCCGATGGCGTCGAGGTGCCGCGGCGGACCGTCGGGCAGGTCGTCGGCCGCGGCGACAACGTCATGGCCGGCTACTGGAACCGGCCGGAGGAGACCGCCCGCGTCCTCGTCGACGGCTGGCTGCAGACGGGCGATGCCGGCTACATGGACGAGGAAGGCTTCGTGTACATCACCGACCGCCTGCGCGACATGATCGTGACGGGGGCCGAGAACGTCTACTCGATCGAGGTCGAGAACGTGGTCTCGCGCCACCCGCTCGTCGCCGAATGCGCCGTCATCGGCGTGCCGGACGAGCGCTGGGGCGAGCGCGTGCACGCCATCGTCGTGACGAAGGCCGGCGCCGCGCTCGAGTTCGCCGATCTGGATGCCTTCTGCCGCGGGGAGCTCGCGGCGTACAAGTGCCCGCGCAGCCTCGACCTGCGCACCGAGCCCCTGCCCCGCAGTGCCGCCGGCAAGGTGCTGAAGCGCGAGCTGCGCGAGCCCTTCTGGAAAGATCGCGACCGGCGCGTCTGAGGGTCAGGAGCGTCCCGCGCGGCGGCGCAGGCTGCGGGCCGGGCGCGCTGCAGCCGGAACCGGCTGCGGTCGTGCCTTGCGCTTCGCTCCGCGCGCCGGACGCGTGCTGTCCCGCGCCCCGCGATAACCCGCCGGACAGACGATCGGCGGGCCCCAGTCCCTGACGAATGCAGCCCGCAGGTGCTCGATCCGCTCCCTGCCGATGCGCAAGGCCAGCTGCTCGGCGATGTAGCGCACCGAGGCCTGGGCGTCGCGGCGCATGGCCCTGCCGGTCGTGGTCAGCGTGACGACCTTGCTGCGCCGGTCGCGCGGGTCGTCGCGCAGCTCGAAGATGTCCTTGGCTGCGATCTGCTTGATGGTGACGTGCACCGCCTGGCGCGTGAGCCCCATGCTGCGGGCAATGCCCGACGGCCTGGTGATGCCGAGGAGCACGTGAATCAGCACGCTCGCCTCCGGCTGCGTGAGCTGCGGCCAGCCGCGCGCCTTCATGCTCCGCTGCAGGCTCTCGTGGAACCACTCGAAGCCCTGCAGCAACGGGACGATCAGGTAGGAAAGGTTGTCCATCTCGACTCCGGCAGGCAGCGACAGGCCGCCGCAAAGCGCCGTGGGGCGCCACGAGGGTCACACCACTGCGATATGGCCACAGGCTACCAGATCGGTTCGCCTGGCCCACCGGCACCGATGGCCTCGCGCACCAGGCTTGCGGATATCCCGAACTCCGCCTCGATGGTACCCGGCAGCGCTTCGGTCGCGACCGGCACCGTCGAGTCGCTGCCGCCCGCATAGCGGGTCAGGTGCCGGTCGGCGAGGATGATGGCGCCGTCGGGCAGGAAGCGCACGATGCGCAGAATCTTCATGAACAGTGCCTCGGGGTGGTACGTAGCCGCGATCTGCCCGCGGAATTCCTGCCAGGCGCGCGGCCGCGGATCGAGCACATAGGCATAGATCTTCGTCCCGTCGACCTGATACTCGACCCGCGTGCGCCCGGTGGCGTCCGGCGGCAGCACCACCCAGCGCTGGTTGCCGAGCGGGAACACCTGGGGTTGCGGTTCATCGCGCGCGATGGGTGCCCGGAAGGGCGCGCCGAAACCCGCATCGACCAGATATTCGCGGCCCTCGCAGACCACCACCAGGGCGAGGTGCACGTCGGGGCGCTGGCCCATCGAGGCGCCGCACAGGCGCGCCTCGAAGCCGAGTCGCCGCAGCAGCAGCCAGAGATGGTAGTTGTTGGCGAAACAGGTACCGCCGAGATGGTGCCGGCCGACGTCGTCGAGCCAGGTCGCGGGATCCGGGATGTCGTCGGCGCCACGCAGTTGGTAGAGACGCTTGGAGAGGTTCTCGAACGGCACGGTGACCAGATGCCGCGCCACCACCTGCGACAGTCCGGCAACGCTGACCGGCACGGCATCGAGACCGAGCAGGTCGAGGTAACGGCGATACAGATCGTCGGTGAGGTGCATCCAGCGGTCGCCCGACAGCGCCGGGCTCCCGGTTGCAACGGGCCCGCGCAACAGCTTCTCCAGGAACAAGCCGGCAGTATCGCACGGCCATCGGCCACCTGCCGACAACCCGTTACACTCCGCGTCACGGGGGTCTGCATGGCGCTCCCCCGGAACATCTTCGACCCCGCAGCCGACAGCCCGAGGAGTCCCGCACGATGAATCGCATCCGCCTGCCCCGCGTCGCCGCAGCCGGCCTCGCCTCGCTGCTGGCGACGACCGCCGCCATGGCCCAGACCGATGCCGTGTCGGGTGCCAGCCCTGCAGCTTCGCCGATCGATCGCAGCCGGGAGCTGCCAGTGCACCGGATCCCGAAGATCCCGCCGGCCGCCGAGGCCTATTACGCCCCGGACGGCTACCACCTGATCGCGCAGGTGCGCGATCCGGATGCCCAGCAGTCGGGAGACAAGCGCGTCGGCAGCGCCCTGACCTACATCTTCACCGAAGACGGCACGACGTTCCGGCGCATCAACGATCGCGGCCAGGACGCCTGCTCCTTCTTCTTCCCGGACCAGAAGCGCGTCATCTGGACCTCCACGCGCGACAACATGGGCATGCCGCTCGGCAACTGGTCGGATCCCGGTGACTACCCGGCGGGTGCGGAACTCTACACCTCGGATCTGTACGGCAGGGACATCGTGCGGCTCACGCACAACCCCTGGTACGACGCCGAGGTGACGGTATCACCGAACGGCCAGTGGATCGTGTGGACGCGCCAGATCGACGGCAAGGCCAGCCTGTGGCGCATGCGCGCCGACGGCAGCGACGAGCAGCAGGTCACCTTCACCGGCGACTGGCAGCCCGGCGCACCGTTCTACCTGGCCGACAACGACACGATCATCTTCCAGGCCTGGCGCGAGAGCGACTACGGCAAGGTCACCCCGACGCCGATGACCGTGTTCACGATCAGGGCCGACGGCAGCGGACTCACCCAGCGCACCTTCGACCGGGAGATGACCTGGGGACCCGGACCCGCCGCCGACGGGCGTCACTACATCTTCACGCGCATCATCGACGGCAACAACCACGAGCTGTTCCTCGGCGACCTGGCGGGCGACGCCCCGCTGCGCCTCACCTACAACCCCGGGTTCGACGGCATGAAGTCGTTCTCGAAGGACAGCAGCAAGATGGTGTTCGTCCGGATGGCGGGCGAAGGCGACAAGCGCGGCCTGTACTCGCATGTCATGGACCTGTCCTCGCTGAAGCTCGGCGTGGAGAACTTCAAGGGCATCCCCGCGACACCGGTGCCGGCCAACGCCGTCCTGGTGACCGACTTCACGGTCAAGCGGTGAGGCCGCCCGGCCGGCCGACGCCGCCACTCCGGCGACCGCCGGCGGGCGACTCGCACTGACGGCGCCGCGGGGGACGCGCGATCCGCGGCCGCGATGCGGTGGCGTCCCGCCGGGCTCCTTCCCTTGCCGTGGTGACTGGAGAGCCCGGGGAGCCACCTGGTTTCCGTCCAGGCGATGTGTCTCAGGTCGTTCCAGCCATTTCCCGATGATCTTTCGCCACCTGGCGGGCCTCATCGGCAGCCGCGCGATACGCCTTGGCAAGGCGCTGACAATGGCGGGCCAGACTCTTGAGACTGGCCGTCTGCTTCGAGCCGCTCGTGCCTCGCGCCTGGTAGCTGGTCGCGAGAGCCGCATGCCTCGTAGCCTTCGCCTCGAGTTCCACAGCTTCCTGCTCGTACTTCGCCGCTTCAGCCTCGTGCTCGGCCGCTGTCCCAGGCATCGTTGCCGGCGCATCCGCGGCGACCGATGACAATGACGTACCCGCGAGCATTCCGGCACCCAGCATCACGGCGATTGCTGCCGCAGCAATTCCGATCCTCGTTCCGTTCATGTCCGCTTTCTCCTGTGTTGTGTTCGCACGAAACAACCTGTCGTCAGGCCAGCGGCTCGCCCCCCGGGACTGCCGGCTGCTGAACCACATGCCTGACCTCGACCTGCCACCGCCAGATGACGTACACGGCCGGTATCACCAGCAAGGTCAGCAGCATCGCGGACAATACGCCGCCCACCATCGGCGCAGCCAGCCGCTTCATGACGTCGGCCCCGGTGCCGGTAGCCCACATGACCGGCAGCAGACCGATGATGTTGGCCGACCCGGCCATGGTCATCGGGCGCACACGTTCGACAGCACCCCGGTGAACCGTGTCCAGCAGGTCCCGCAATGAATGCAGCCCACCCGCCGCCCTGCGCCGCCTGCACGCCTCGTCGAGATAGGCCAGCATGACGGCGCTGGTCTCGGCGGCCACGCCGGCCAGCGCGATGATGCCCACCCAGACCGCGATGCTCATGTTGTAGCCGAGGACCACCATCAGCCAGACACCGCCGACCAGCGACAACGGCACACCGAGCATGACCATGAGCGTCTGCGCAATCGACCGGAACGTGAAATAGAACAGCACGAAGATGATCGCCAGCGTCAGGGGAATGAAAATCTGCAGCCGCCTGGCGACGCGCTCCATGAACTCGTACTGCCCGGACCAGGCAATGGTGTAGCCGATCGGCAACGTCACCTTGTCGCTCACGGCACGCTTCAGATCCTCGACGTAACCGCCAAGATCGCGGCCGGTCATGTCCACGTACACGTAACCAGCAAGCATCCCGCCCTCGTCACGGATCATGGCCGGCCCGCTGACCAGCTCGAGATCGGCGAGCTGCCCGACAGGCACCTGTGCACCGGTCGGTGTCGTCACCAGCACCCGCTCCAGCTCATCGGGATCGTCGCGCAGCTCGCGCAGGTAACGCAGGTTGATCGGGTAACGCTCGCGACCCTCGATGGTGGTATCGATACTCTCGCCGCCGATGGCCGATTCGATGATGCGGCCCACATCCATGACGGTGAGCCCGTAACGCGCGATCTCCTCGCGCCTGATGACGAAATCGAGAAAGAACCCGCCGGCCACTTTCTCGGCAAAGACGCTGCGGGTGCCAGGTACCTCGCCCGCCGCCATCTCGATCTGTTTCCCGATCGACTCGATGGTCGTCAGATCGGGCCCGAAAATCTTGATGCCAACGGGCGTGCGCACCCCGGTGGTGAGCATGTCGATGCGTGCCTTGATGGGCATGGTCCAGGCGTTGGCGACCCCGGGAAACTGCAGCGCCTCATCCATCTGGTCGATCAGGCCCTCGTATGTCACTCCCTCCCGCCAGGACTCCCTGGGCTTGAGCTCGACCACCACTTCCATCATCGAGAAAGGGGCGGAGTCCGTCGAGGTCTCGGCGCGACCAGCCTTGCCGAACACCCGTTCGACCTCCGGGAAGGATTTGAGCTTGCGATCCATCTGCTGCAACAACATGCCTGCTTCGGTGACCGAGAGCCCCGGCTGGGTGACCGGCATGTAGAGCAGCGTGCCTTCGTAAAGGGGCGGCATGAATTCGGATCCCATGCGCTGGAATGCCGGAATCACGGTGGCCGTCAGGACGATGGCGATACCGACGATGGCGAAGCGGTGCTCGAGCGCAAATCGCAGCGGCCGGTCGTAGAGACGCTGGAGCAGGCGGGTGACCGGATGCTCTTCCTCGGCGCGGATGCGGCCACGGATCAGCAACGCCAGCAGCGCGGGGATCAGCGTGATGGCCAGCAGCGCGCTCATGGCGATCGCCAGGTTCTTGGTCAGCGCCAGCGGTGTAAACAGCCGACCTTCCTGCGCCTCGAGCGTGAACACCGGCATGAACGCCACCGCGATCACCAGCAGCGAAGCAAAGATGGCCGGTCCGACCTCCTTCGCCGAATCGATCAGTACCTGAGTGCGGTCGCCCTGGCGCCCGCCGCGCTCCCACTCCGACAGCCGCTTGTGCGCGTTGTCCACCATGATGATGGCGGCATCGACCATGTCACCGATGGCAACAATGATGCCGCCGATGGACATGATGTTCATGCCCACGCCAAGCCAGTACATCGGGATGAAGGCGATGAGGATCGCGAGCGGCAACGTGATGATCGGAATGAGTGCCGACCGGATGTGCAGCAGGAAGCCGATGATCAGCACGCCGACCACGATCAGCTCCTCGATCAGGTTCTCGCTGGCCGTACGGACGGAACTGCTGATGAGGTCGCTGCGATCATAGGTGGTGACGACGCGCACGCCCTTCGGCAGAGAGGGCTTGACCTCCTCCAGTTTCGCCTTCACCCGCTCGATGACTTTCTGCGCGTCCTCGCCGAACCGCATGACGACGATGCCGCCGACGACCTCGCCGCGCCCGTCGAGATCAACCAGGCCACGGCGCATGTCGGGTCCGAGCGTCACCCAGGCCACGTCGCGCAGGAGAACAGGCGTGCCCTTTTCGTCAACCCCCACCGCAATCATCTCGATGTCGGCTACCGACCTGAGGTACCCGCGCCCGCGGATCATGTACTCGGCACCGGAGAACTCGACGACGCGCCCGCCGACATCCTTGTTGCTCATGCGGACCTTGTCGATGATCTCCGCGACGTTGAGGCCATAGGCAGCGAGCCGCGTCGGATCGAGGTTGATCTGGTACTGGCGCACGAAGCCGCCCACGCTCGCCACCTCGGCGACACCCTCGACGCTGCGCAGCCAGTAGCGCAGGTACCAGTCCTGGAACGAGCGCAGCGTGGAAAGGTCCTGCTGGCCGGATTCGTCCACGAGGGCATACTGGAACACCCAGCCGACACCGGTGGCGTCTGGTCCCAGTTGCGGCGTGACACCCTCGGGGAGTCGACCAGCGAGCTGGTTCAGGTACTCGAGCACACGCGAGCGCGCCCAGTAGATGTCGGTGCCGTCCTTGAACAGCACGTAGACGTAGGAATAGCCGAAGTCCGAGAAGCCGCGCACGACGGTGACGTTCGGTGCCGAAAGCAGTGCGGTGACGATGGGATAGGTGATCTGGTCCTCCACGAGATCGGGCGAACGCCCCATCCAGGTGGTGTAGACGATGACCTGCGTGTCGGAGAGATCCGGTATGGCATCGATGGGCGTCTGGCGCATCGCCCACAGCCCACCTGCAGCGAGCGAGAACACCAGCAGGAACACGACGAAACGGTTCCTGGCACAGAACCCGATGACGCGCTCAACCACGGCGGTGCCCCCGGATCACGGCACCGGCTCCGTCATGCCGGGCATGTCTTCCATGTCGTCCTTCGGCTTGCCGCCGCCCATGTCCATGCCCGCCATGCCGGCCATGGCGCCTTTGACCTGGCTCTCGGAGTCGATGAGGAAATTGGCCGAGGTGATGACTTCCTCACCTGCGGACAGTCCTTCCAGGATCTCCACCTGGTCGCCGGCCCTGACGCCGGTCTTGACCTCGCGCCAGGCGAGTCTGCCCTCGCCCCGCCTCACGAAGATCATGCGACGGGCTCCAGTCTCGAGAACGGCATCTTTTGGAACAATCAGCCGCTCGCCGAGAGGAATGTCGAGTGCCACGGTGACGTACATGTCCGGCTTGAGCCGGCCGCCGGGATTGTCGAGTTCGAAGCGCGCCCGGGCGGTGCGTGTCTCGCTCTGGAGCGAGGGATAGATGAAGGCGAGACGACCGCGCACCGGCGTCGCGGGATCGTAGGACGGCGTGATCTCCGCCTCCTGGCCCACATGAACGAGCGGCAACTCATACTCGTAAATATCCGCCAGGACCCAGACATGACTCAGGTCGGCGATGATGAAGAGATCCTCGCCCGGCATCACGCGCATACCCGCCACCGCCATCTTTTCGATGACGGTACCGCCGATCGGCGCATGGATCGGCAACGTACGCGCGACCGTGCCGGTACGCTCCAGGTCGCGGATCTGGCTGTCGGTGATGTCCCAGAGGTGCAACCGGCGACGCGCCGCCTCGAGCAGTGACCGCGAACCCTCGGCAACCTGAGTGAACTCGCTGCTCCCCAGAGTCTGCACACCGCGCAGGGCCAGCAGGTACTCCTCCTGGGTAGCGACGAGATCGGGGCTGTACAGGGCGAACAGAGGCTCGCCGCGCCTGACCTGTTCGCCGGTCGTGTTGACGTGGAGCTGCTCGATCCAGCCCTCGATCTTGACGTTGATGCGGGCGAGGCGGCGCTCGTCCATGGCCACCCGCCCGACGGTGCGGATCTCGCGTTCGAGCGACCGCCGTGCGGCCTTCTCGAACCGCACGCCGATCGCCTGCAGCCGCTCGGGCGCGATGTCGAGATCGCCACTGCCGGTGACCGCCGGTGCCGGCATCCGCGCCATCTCCTCCGGCGTCATGTCCATGGAGTCCATCGCCGCCATCTCGCCCGGCGTCATGCCATCACCGCCCGCCCGGTGCTCAGCTGCCGCTGCCGGTTCCGGCGCCGCATGGTCACCGTCCCGGCACCCGGTCAGGGCGCCGAGCGCGATCGCGAGCACACAGAAGGACAACCGGCTGCGCGGGATCATGGTTCTTCTCCAATGATTTCTTCCAGACGCGCACGCGCCTTCTCGTGTTCGGCGCTCTCCATCTGCAGCTCGAGCTCGTTCTCCTGCAGCGTGAACAGGCTGTTGAGCAGGGTCAGGAAATCAACCCGGCCGACGGCGTAGCCGGATCGTGCCGAGTCCAGGGTAAGGCGCGCCTGCGGGATGATGGCTTTCCCGAGCAGGTCGATCAGTTTCCCGGCGCGCTCGATCTGTGCCGCCTCATCCCTCACCCGCATCGCCAGCTCCTGGTGCATGGCCTGCAGATCTCCTGCCGCCCCCTCCCGCGCTGCCAGTGCTTCGCGCACGCCATGGCGCTGCTTGTTGGCAAAATAGAGCGGCACCGTGACGTTGAGCATCAACTGGTAGCCGTCGTCGCCCATCGGTTCGTCGTGCACGCCCTGCAGACCGATCTCGAAATCCGGCAGGTACTCGCGCTGGGCCAGGGCCAGTGCCGCATTGCTGCGCTCGACCGCCTTGCCACGGGCGCGCAGCATCGGCGCCTGGTCGATCAGCGCCAGCAATTCCGCCAGGTTGCGCCGCACCGGGGTCGGCCGCAGCCCACCTGCGACTTCGACAGGCGCCGTCGGCTGGCGATTGAGCAGACGCGCCAGTTCCGCTGCGATCGACTGCTGCTGCTGGCGGACCGTGGCCAGGCGCGCCAGACTGCGCGAGACTTCCGCCTGGGCACGGAAGACATCGGCCTGCGCCATCCTGCCAACGGCATAGCCAGCCTCGGCGGCCTCCGAGAACTGCACCAGCAGTTGCTGGTTCCTGCCGATGATTGCGGCTGACTCGCGCGCCAGCAACAACTCGTAACAGGCCTCTTTCAGGCGTGCGACGACACCCAGGCGCACCGCCAGGTATTCCTGCTCCATGCCCTCGGCCTCGCGCGACGCCATCTCGCCCTTGAGCTTCAGCTTGCCGGGGAAAGGGAACTCCTGGCTGACGCCGTACATCGTTTCATCGACGTCCATGTCCTCGTAGCTGAAGTTGAGCGTCGGGTCGGGAAGCGTCCGTGCCTGGGGAATCATCGCCCTGGCAGCCTCGAGCCGGTGTGCCGCGGCCTGTATTTCCGGATTGTTTTCCTCCACCTCCAGAATCAGCGCTGCGAGTCCGTTCGGCTGCGATGCAGACATCACCTCCTGTGCCAGCGGGGCGGTCGAACTCGCCGAGACCGCGGCTGCTGCGAGCAGCAGGCAGTTCAGGATCGCGCCCCGACGAGGTTTCATGTTGCTCCCGGTCATTGGCCGGTCCCTCCGGTCCTGCAGTTGCTGCCTCACGCCTTCCTGATCACGGCAAAACGACTGCTGCCCGCACTCCGGCACCCGGCACCCGGCACCCGGCACCCGGCACCCGGCAGGATGAGCCGGGCCGCTACTGGATCCGCAATCGCAGCACATCAGCCACCGCGGACTCACCATGCGCAATGTAAGGTATTGCGCAGCGGCGGCGCGAAGTGCCGCTTCTCGCTGATCTAAAGATACGCCTGATGGGCAACCCGGAGGAGCGCGACCGACGGTCAGCGAGCGCGGCAGTCCAGGGTGCCGCGCGAACGAGGTCCCGGGTTCCAGGACATTGCGGATCGGCCTATGCTCGCGCCCATGGGATGGCCGCGCAGCCAGCCTGGCAGGGTAATCCTCGGGGCGACGACACTCGCTGCGCTGAGCCTGGCGGGCTGCCCGTCCACGTGGCAGACCGCGCCGCCGCCCGCACCCGTGCCCGGGGCACCCGCCATCGAGGCGGCACCGCCGGTGGCGGGCGCGACCCGCTACCGCGTGGCGAGCGAGGACTCGCTGGTGGTGGTGCTGGTCTACCGCGGCGGCACGCTCGCCGCGCTCGGGCACAACCATGTGATCGCCGCGCGGGAGATGACCGGCATCGTCGACCTGCGCGAGCCGCTCACCGCCAGCACGTTCGAGCTGCACCTGCCGGTCGCCGCCTTCACGGTCGACGAAACCGGGCTGCGCAGCAGCCGCGGGCCGGAGTTCGCCGATGACGTGACCGACCAGGCGCGCCAGGGCACGCGCGACAACATGCTGGGCGAGGACCTGCTCGATGCCGCACGCTTTCCCGGGATCGTGGTGCGCCCAGTCGCGCTGGACGGCGGGCCGCGCGACTTCACGGCTCGCCTCGAGGTGAGCGTGCGCGGTGAGCCCCATCTGCTCGACGTTCCCGTGCAGGTCGAGCGGCAGGGCGCAGACCGCCTGCACGTCACCGCACGGTTCCCGCTCGATCAGCGCGCCCTCGGGCTCGTGCCTTTCAGCGTGATGCTCGGCGCGCTCAGGGTCGAGGACACGCTCGGCATCGAGGTCGACATCAGCGCCGAGCGGGTCCGCTGAGCGCGGCGCCAGGCGGGCATGTCGGCGCCTATAATCCGCCGATGTCCGCCCGTCCCCGCCTGGTCCTCGTCGACGGCTCGTCCTATCTCTACCGCGCCTTCAACGCGCTGCCACCGCTGAAGTCGAGCCGCGGCGAGCCGACCGGCGCCGTGCTCGGCGTCCTGAACATGCTGCAGAAGCTGGTGCGCGAGGAAGCGCCGGAACTGCTGGCCGTGGTGATGGATGCGCCGGGGCGCACGTTCCGCGACGAGCTCTACGCCGAATACAAGGCCCAGCGCCCGCCGATGCCCGACGAGCTGCGCGACCAGATCGCCCCGCTGGCCGAGGCCGTGACGGCGAGCGGCATCCCGCTGCTGCGCATCGCCGGCGTCGAGGCCGATGACGTCATCGGCACGCTGGCACGGCAGGCGACGGCAGCCGGCATCGACACGCTGATATCCACCGGCGACAAGGACATGGCCCAGCTCGTCGGGCCGCAGGTCACCGTGGTCGACACCATGGCCGACCGCCGTTACGACCGTGACGGCGTGATCGCGAAGTTCGCGGTGGCACCGGAGCAGATCGTCGACTACCTGGCGCTCGTCGGCGACAGTTCCGACAACATCCCCGGCGTGCCGAAGGTCGGCCCGAAGACGGCGGCGAAGTGGCTGCAGGAGCACGGCACGCTGGCGGCGATCGTGGCGCAGGCCGCCGCGATCCCGGGCAAGGTGGGCGAGAGCCTGCGCGAGAACCTGGCGAGCCTCGAGCTGTCGCGCCAGCTCGCGACCATCCGCTGCGACCTCGAACTCGACGTCGCGCCGGCCGATCTCGCGCCACGGCCGCCCGACCTCGCGGCACTGCGCGCGCTCTACGAGCGGCTCGAGCTGCGCAGCCTGCTGAAGCAGCTGCCCGAGGCCGATCCGGGCGGCGCAGCCGACGGAGCAGGAGCCGCCGGCGCAACGCCGGTGCCAACCACCGTCGGCCACTACGAAACGATCCTCGCCGAGGCCGACCTCGAGCGCTGGCTCGCGAAGGTCACCGAAGCCGGGCTGACGGCACTCGACACCGAGACCACGAGCCTCGACTACATGGCAGCGGAGATCGTCGGGCTGTCGCTCGCGGTCGAGCCCGGGGAGGCGGCCTACGTGCCGCTGGCGCACCGCTATCCCGGTGCCCCGGCGCAGCTCGACCGCGACCGCGTGCTCGAACGGCTGCGGCCCTGGCTCGAGTCGGAGCGTCACGCCAAGGTCGGTCACCACCTCAAGTACGACGCGCACGTGCTCGCCAATCACGGCATCGCGCTCGGCGGCCTGCGCTTCGACACCATGCTCGAGTCCTACGTGCTCGATTCGACCGCGATCCGCCACGACATGGACTCCGCGGCGCGCCACTACCTCGGCATCGAAACCATCCACTACGAGGATGTCGCCGGCAAGGGCGCCGGCCAGATCGGCTTCGAGGAAGTCGCGCTCGACCGCGCCACGGCGTACGCGGCCGAGGACGCCGACGTGACCCTGCGTCTGCACCAGGCATTGTGGCCGCGGCTGCAGGCCGAGCCGGCGCTCGCGGCCGTCTATACCGGGATCGAGCAGCCGCTGGTGCCGGTGCTCGGCCGCATGGAGGCGCACGGGGTGCTGGTCGACACGGCTTTGCTCCACGCGCTGAGCCACGAGTTCACCGGCAAGCTCGCCGGGATCGAAGCCGAGGCGCACCGAGTCGCCGGACGCAACTTCAACCTGGCCTCGCCGAAGCAGCTGCACGAGATCCTGTTCGAGGAGCAGCAGCTGCCGGTGCTGCGCCGCACGCCGACTGGTGCGCCCTCCACCGCCGAGGATGTCCTCGAAGAGCTCGCGGCCGACTACCCGCTGCCGCGCCTGGTGCTCGAGTACCGCGGCCTCGCCAAGCTGAAGTCCACCTATACGGACAAGCTGCCCGGCCAGGTCTCACCACGCACCGGGCGCATCCACACCTCCTATCACCAGGCGGTGGCGGCCACGGGACGGCTGTCCTCGACCGATCCCAACCTGCAGAACATCCCCATCCGCACCGAGGCCGGCCGGCGCATCCGCCACGCCTTCATCGCGCCGCCGGGGTACGTGCTGGTCGCGGCCGACTATTCGCAGATCGAGCTGCGCATCATGGCGCATGTCTCCGGCGACGCCGGGCTGCTCGCGGCATTCGCCGCCGACCACGACATCCACCAGGCCACGGCAGCCGAGGTGTTCGGTGTGCCGCCCGATGCCGTGACGACCGACCAGCGCCGTTCGGCGAAAGCCATCAACTTCGGGCTCATCTACGGCATGTCGGCGTTCGGGCTGGCGCGCCAGCTCGGCATCGGCCGCGACGAGGCGCAGCGTTACGTCGACCGCTACTTCGAGCGCTATCCGGGCGTGAAGGCCTACATGGACCGCACGCGGCGCGAAGCGCGCGAGCGCGGCTGGGTCGAGACGGTGTTCGGGCGGCGGCTGCACCTGCCGGACATCGCGGCGCGCCAGGCCGCACGACGCCAGTACGCCGAACGCAGCGCCATCAATGCGCCGATGCAGGGCACGGCGGCGGACATCATCAAGAAGGCCATGCTCGCCGTCGACGCCTGGCTGCGCGACAGCGGCGTCGAGGCGCACCTGACGATGCAGGTGCACGACGAACTGGTGCTCGAGGTGGCCCATGGCGCACGCGATGCCGTGCTGCACGAGCTGCCGGCGCTGATGAGCGGTGCAGCAGCGCTGCGCGTACCACTGAAGGTCGAGATCGGCGTCGGCGCCAACTGGGACGAAGCCCACTAACGAACGCACGGCATCCTGCGTTGGCGGGAACTTCGGGCGCCGGATCCCGTCTCACCTGATGGGCGCTGCAAGACGCCCGACCCGCTGATTCCTCCCTGGGCGGGTTCCTGGCGGCCGGTGACCCCACGCCGGCTGCCCAATTGGCCCCGGGCGATCCCCTGTACTCCGCGCCCGGGGCCCATTTTTTGCCGAAATCTCATCGAGCCGCTCCAGTGGGGGCGACGCTGATTGCTTCGTGGTGATGGGTGGGGATTCTGATTACCGCTCGATTACCGCGTCCGGGGATTGTTGCGTTACGCTGACGACCGCTCGGGGCCGTTCGTATGCTGCTCCGACGATTTTTCCGGAGACCGGCGCAGGAGCGTCGGCCGGCGACAAGGCTGCGGGCGCATCGGGCGGGGGACCTGCGTGAAGACAACCACGGTATTCGGCCTGTTCCTGGCCGGCTGCTTCACGGCCGTGGTTCTGACCGGCTATCCAACGCCGACAAGGGCCAGCGGCGGGCAGTGTCGTTGGGAGAATGGACCGGGCACGGCGCCATCGTGCGCCGTCGAGGACTGCGCCCGTGACGGCGGCAGAGCGCAGTGCACCGAGCCGGAGATCCTCCCGAGTGTGGATGCCCGGTTCGTCGACACGGACGGCTGGAACTACAACACCTGCATCTGGGCCGCACGGTCTCCTACGGCTACAGCAACGGTCGCGTCACCAGCGTGACGATGAACGGCACCACCATCCTCGGCAACGTGCAATACGAGCCCTTCGGCCCGCTGGCAAGCTGGACCTGGGGCAGCGGTGCGTCAATGACCCGCAGCTACGACCTCGACGGTCGTCCGGGCGCGATCGACAGCGCGGGCAACCGGCTGACCAGCACCACCGGTGCCCTCGCTCGCACGTACAGCTACGATGCCGCGGGCAACACCACCGGCTACGGCAACCTGAGCTTCAGCTGGGGAGACGCCGGCCGGATGGCCAGCGCCACCGCCAGTGGTACCACCACCAGCTACCTCTACAACGGCTTGGGCGAGCGGGTCGGCAAATCCAGTCCCGGTGCCACCCGGATCTACCTCCACGACGAGGCCGGCCACCTGCTGGGCACCTACGATGGCGCCGGGGCGCTCATCGAGGAGTACCTCTGGCTTGACGACACCCCGGTGGCCCTGCTGCGACCGGCCGGAGCTGGCACCACGGTGTACTACCTGCACACCGATCATCTGGCCACCCCGATCCGCCTCACCCGTGCCAGCGACAACCTGGTGGTATGGCGCTGGGATGCCGATCCGTTCGGCAGCCTCGCCCCGGCCGAGGACCCGGATGGCGATACCTTGCCGCTGGTGTTCAACCTGCGCTTTCCAGGCCAGTACTACGACAGCGAAACGGGCCTGCATTACAACTACTTCAGAGATTACGATCCGCAGGTGGGAAGGTATCTCGAGTCCGATCCCATCGGGCTCGATGGGGGGCTGAATACGTACGGGTATGTCGGCCAGAACCCGCTCCGCTACTCGGATGTCCTAGGCCTCGACTCATTTCGGTGCGAGAGAAATCTCCGGCTCGGGCGCGTACCGATCCCCCGAATTGGACCGTTGTTTCATCAGTTTCTGTGTACCGACACGCCCGAAGGGCGAGTTTGCCGAGGTCTGGGCCCGTCGAGTAGCGAAATATTCGATACGCCGGGCATTCTTGAGGACGATGAATTCCGCGCCGATCGCTGCGAGATGGTCGCGGACGACAACAAGTGTGTGGACGCGTGCCTATTGAGTGCCTTCTTGAGGCCCATACCAAACTACAGTGCCGATCTGAGCCGCGGCGAGAACTGCCAGACTTATGTGGGCAGTGCGCTTTCTGAATGTCTGGCGCAATGCAAGGTCAAGTGATAGCGGACAGACGGCGAAGCACTGTTCTTGATCACTACGATGCGTGTCAGAAGTGCCGTGCTAAGGCTCGCGTGGGTAGCCCTTTGTACATGGCTCGGTTTTTTCGCTGGCGGCAGTGGTGATACAAATCTTTTGGCTGGGCTGGCTCTAATGGTGCTGACAGCGCCGTTCTCGCTGATCTGGTGGCGATACCTTTACGACTACGCTGCCGCATTCGGGGAACGAGACACCGTTCAGACGGTTGGAACGGTAATCGTCATTCTGACGGCGTATTTTTTCTGGTTCGAATTCCTGCCTAGACTTCGGCGCTGGGTTAGCCGCAAATGAGTCGACCCGCGATTTCCGATGGCGCGTATTTCACCGACGTCGGGCTCGTGTGTGGCGGTTAAAAAACTGTCGCCGCTAACCCAGGGGCACCCCATCGCGCAGCGCACGCGGCAAGCGCCGCGCGTTCAGTGAGTTCCCGCCACCCGCGGCAGGGCGCGGCTTTTCGCGGTGCTGCCGCCACTGCCGTGCCGAAGCGGACCAATGACGCACCACGTGCTGCTCGTTCTATCTTGCCGTCGCTCTTTTGATCGGCTCAGCGGGTCGCGGCGGTGAGCAGATCGAGGACGGCGCGGGCGGTGCGGATGGGGATGCCCTGGAAGGCCCCGAGGGTCAGCAGGTCGTGATCGCCGGTGATGATGGAGTCGGCGTGGGCGGCGCGGGCGACGGCGAGGACCTGATCGTCATCGGGGTCGCGGCAGACCGGCACCGCCAGGGGCGGTGCTTCGACGAGCACGATCAGTTGCTGCAGTTGCTCGAAGGCCTGCTCGCGTGCGAGCCCGGCGCGGGCGAAGATGGCGCGGAACTTCTCGCGCGCGAGGACGTCTTGCAGCTCGGCGAGCAGGGCCGGGCTGCTGACCAGGGTGAGCGTGCCACTGCGGGCCTGTTCGAGGAGCCGATGCGGTGGGCCGCGCCACAGCAGCGCGGCGATCAGCAGGTTGGTATCAACGATCGCGCGCACGGGCCCGGCGTTCGGCGCGCGCGGCTTTGACTTCCGCGGCGATCTCCTCCTCGGTCATCGGCGGGATGCCGGCGGCGGCGACCCGATCGGCGATCGAGAGCAAGCGGTCGGCGGCCTCGCGGCGCTGGAGCGCCTCGGTCAGGAGCCGCTCGAGCGCCTGGGGGGTGAGGAGTCCGGCGGCGCGCGCTGCCTGCGCGGTGGCGTCCGGTAGTTCGATCTGGATGGTGGTCATGGACTGGCCTCCTGCGCGTTGACGCGCTGCTTGAGCCGCTCGCGTTCGATGAACGTATCGAGCAGCTGCGTGATCTGGCGCTGGGCTTTGGGATCGAGCTTGGTGATCTCCAGCAGCCGCCGTTCCAGCCGATTAGTCGCCAGCTTCTTGCCGCGTCGTGGCGCGGCGACTCCCAGCAGCACATCGGCGCTGACCCCGAGCGTCTGGGCCATGCCGGGCAACAGGTGCGCCGGTGGATGGGCATCCGGCGCCTCGTAGTAGGCGACCATGCGCTGCGTGATGCCGAGTTCGGCGGCGAACTCGACCTGGGTGTAGCCGGCGGCGTGGCGCAGCTCGGCGAGCCTGGGTCCGAATCCTTCGATCACTTCCGTCTTCCGCTTTGGCATGGGCATGGGCTCCAGGGGATTGGAGACCATGCTAGGGGTCGATCCGTCGATCGGCTTGCTACAATATACGAAGAACGTATACAGTTGTGGCAGCAAAAATGTCAAGCCATCCCCTTGACAGCTTTTTGGGAGACCCCCGATGGCAAGAATCCCCCCGGCGGAGCTGGAGCGGCTGAAGGCCGAGGTGCCGGTCGAGCGGCTGGTGGCAGCCGCGGGGGTCGAGCTGAAAGCAGCGGGCAAAGACCTGCTCGGGCGCTGCCCGTTCCACGAGGATCGGGAGGCGTCGCTGGTGGTGACGCCGGCGAAGAACCTGTGGCACTGCTTTGGCTGCCAGATCGGCGGCGGGCCGATCGACTGGGTGATGAAGAGCCGCTCGGTGTCGTTCCGGCACGCTGTCGAGCTGTTGCGCAACGGCAGCGATGTGCCTGCGCAATCTCGCGCGCGCGGCGGCCGGTTGCTGCCCTCGCCGGTCACGTTCGATGCCGGCGACCAGGCGCTGCTGGACCAGGCGATCCGCTACTACCAGGAGCGCCTCAAGCAGACGCCAGAGGCGCTGGCGTATCTCGCGCGCCGCGGGCTCGATGATGCCGAGCTGATCGAACGGTTCCGGATCGGCTTTGCCGACCGGACACTGGGCTTGCGGCTGCCGGAGAAGACGCGCAAGGCGGGCCACGAGATCCGCTCCCGCCTGCAAAAGCTCGGGCTGCTGCGCGCCTCCGGGCACGAGCACTTCAACGGCTCGCTGGTGATCCCGGTGATCTCGCCGCAAGGGGAGATCACCGAGGTCTACGGCCGCAAGATCCACGACCACCTGCGCGCCGGCACGCCCGATCACCTGTACCTGCCGGGTCCGCACCGCGGGGTGTGGAACGAGGCGGCGCTGGCGGCTTCGACGGAGATCATCCTGTGCGAAGCGTTGATCGATGCGCTGACGTTCTGGCGTGCGGGGTATCGCAATGTCACGGCGAGTTATGGCATCGAGGGGTTCACCGCCGATCACCTGGCCGCGTTCCAGCGTCACGGCACGAAGCGTGTGCTGATCGCCTACGACCGGGACGAGGCCGGCGAGCGGGCGGCGGAGAAACTTGCCGGGGAGCTGATCGCCGCGGGGCTCGAGTGCTACCGGATCCAGTTCCCGAAGGGCATGGATGCGAACGAGTACGCGCTGAACGTGCAGCCGGCGAACAAGTCGCTGGGGATCGTGATCCGCAAAGCGGTGTGGCTCGGCAAGGGTCCTGCACCAGCGCAATCCCCCGGCCAGGACATCGAGCATGCGCCGATCGCCACGGACATCACCCCTTTAGCCGCTTCAGTGTCGGCACCGAACGTCGCCGATGCGATGACAACGGCCGTGGCTTTGCCGACACCGCAGACCGTGGTGGACACCCATCCTCTCACCGACGAGCTGGTCGTGAGTTACGGGGATCGGCGTTACCGGGTGCGGGGCCTGGCGAAGAACCTCTCCCCCGAGACGCTGAAGATCAACCTGCACATCGGCTGCGGCGAGGCGTACTACGTCGACACGCTCGACCTGTACAGCGCCCGGGCGCGGCATCTGTACCTCGTGAATGCCGCCAAGGACCTGGCGGTGCGCGAGGAGATCATCAAAGCCGATCTCGGCCGGCTGCTGCTGAAGCTCGAAGCGCTGCAGCAGTCGCGGATCGAGGCGGCCCTCAAGGTCGAGCCCGCGGCGCCAACGATGACCGAGGCTGAGCGCGAGAGCGCGCTCGAGCTGCTGCGCGATCCCAGGCTACTGGACCGCATCCTTGCCGACTTCGATACCTGTGGTCTCGTGGGCGAGCGCACCAACAAGCTGGTGGGGTACTTGGCCACGGTCTCCCGGAAACTCGAGCGGCCGCTGGCAGTCGTGGTGCAGTCCTCCAGTGCCGCCGGCAAGTCCTCGCTCATGGATGCCGTGCTCGCCTTCATGCCGGAGGAGGAGCGGATCAAGTACTCGGCGCTGACGGGCCAGAGCCTGTTCTACATGGGCGAGACGAACTTGCAGCACAAGATCCTCGCGATCGTCGAGGAGCAAGGCGCGAGCCGCGCCAGCTACGCGCTGAAGCTGCTGCAGTCGGAGGGGGAGCTGACCATCGCCTCGACCGGCAAGGACCCGGCAACGGGGAACCTCGTGACCCAGGCGTACCGCGTCGAGGGGCCGGTGATGATCTTCCTGACCACGACCGCCATCGAGATCGATGAGGAGCTGATGAACCGGTGCCTGGTGCTCACCGTGGATGAGAGCCGCGAGCAAACACAAGCGATCCACCGCCTGCAGCGCGAGCGGCGGACGCTCACCGGGCTGCTGACCGGTCAGCGCAAGCAGCGGGTCCAGGCGCAGCACCGGCACGCGCAGCGGCTGCTTGAGCCGCTGAAGGTGCTCAACCCCTACGCCGATCGTCTCACGTTCCTGTCGGACAAGACCCGCACGCGGCGCGATCACGAGAAGTACCTGACGCTGATCGACACGATCGCGCTCTTGCACCAGTACCAGAGAGACCGGCGAATGGCACAACAGGACGGCGAGACGATCGAGTACATCGAGGCGACGCTCGGTGACATCGAGATCGCCAATACCCTGGCGCACGAGGTGCTGGGCCGATCCCTCGATGAGCTGCCACCGCAGACCCGCCGGGTGCTGGCGCGGATCGTGGAGATGGTTGAGCAAGCCTGCCGTGCGCAGCAGATGCCGCGTGCGACTTACCGCTTTAGCCGCCGGCAGCTGCGGGAACACACGGGGCTCTCGGACACGCAGCTGCGGGTGCATCTGGAGCGGCTGGTGGCGCTGGAATACCTGCTGGTCCATCGCGGCACGCGTGGGCAGTCGTTCGTCTACGAGCTCCTGTTCGATGGCCCGGTGGCGAGCGAGGCGCCGCATCTGTCGGGGTTGATCGATGTGAGTACGATGGAAAGTTCGCGGGGGTCAGACCCCCGGTTCGCGGGGTCAACGCGGGGTGATCGCGGCCCCAACGCGGCGGGGTCGCAGCCTGCCGAAATGCTCGCAAGCCCTGTAAATCCCGCTGTTCCCGAAGAAACAGCGGCTAAAGAGCTGAAACCGCACCGCCTGCAGCCCAATGGTCGGGAGGCATCGTACGTACCGGCATCGGTGAGCCCATGAGCGGGCGGCCGGGCAAGCCGCCGGGGCCACTGCGCTACGCCGGGGATCCGCAGACGCGTGGGGGCTTCAGGCCCTACCTGATCGCCTTCACCGACTGGATGGGCGCGATGCATTACTCCACCCACACGGTGAAGAACCGGCGCATCGAGCTCGGCTACTTCATCGACTGGTGCGAGGAGCGCTCGATCACGCGCCCCGATGAGGTGACGCGGGCGCTGCTCGAACGCTACCGGCAGCACGTGTTCCACTACCGCAGAAAAGACACCGGCACGCCGCTGTCGTTCCAGACGCAGCACAAGCGGCTGATCAGCGTGCGGATGTTCTTCCAGTGGCTGACGCGCCAGTACCACCTGCTGTTCAACCCGGCCTCGGAGCTGGAGCTGCCACGGACCGAACAGCGGCTGCCGCGCCACGTGCTCAATGTCGCCGAGGTCGAGCAGGTGATCAATGCCATCGACATCGACGAGCCCACCGGCTTAGGGATCCGCGACCGGGCCATGTTGGAAACGCTGTACTCCACCGGCATGCGCCGCGGGGAGCTGGTACAGCTCAGGGTCGACGATGTGGATCTGCGCGAGGGCACGGTCTTTATCCGCCTGGGCAAGGGCAAGAAGGATCGCGTGGTGCCGATCGGCGAGCGCGCCTGCGCCTGGATCGAGAAATACCTCTACACGATCCGCCCGAAGTACCTGGAGGCCGAAGACCCCGGCATCCTGTTCCTCGCCAAACATGGTGGCGGCATGGACGGCAAGCAGCTGTCCGGGATCGTCAAGAAGGCGATCGAGCGCGCGGCCCTCGACCGGTTCCAGGACACGCACCCGAATGCCGCCTGTCACCTGCTGCGCCATGCCTGCGCCACCCACATGCTGGAGAACGGCGCCGATATCCGCTACATCCAGGCGCTCCTGGGGCACGCGGATCTCTCGACCACCGAGGTCTACACCCGGGTGTCGATCGTGAAGCTCAAGGAAATCCACGAGAAAACCCACCCGGCGCGCCTGACGCGCACCGGCGCCGCCATCCTCGATGCCATCGAGGCCGACATCCCCGCCCTGACTGCTGAATCCTCGGGACCCGCGCCGACCTGAACACCCCGCACCGTCGCCCCGTGCCGCCTTGCGATCGCTGTCGCTGCGACTGACAATGGGGCACGCCGCCCGCCGCTCTCAAACGCCGGAGCTCGTGTCGTGATCACTGCCTCTTTAGCCGCCAAGCCGCGCCCGGAAAACCCGTTCATCTACGGTGAACTCGCGTCAGGGGCGACATACCT
>CAUJIY010000068.1 GCA_963205295.1 Pseudomonadota bacterium | reverse complement strand
CGGACCGTACGGGCCGGGTACTTCCACGAACCGCCGCGCAGCACGCGCTGCCCGCAGTCGCCACCGGTGCGCGCCGAGCCATCGGCGGGTGCATCGTGGTAACCCGGCGCATAGCAGTCGGCGACCCATTCCCAGGCGTTGCCGAGCATGTCGTGCAGGCCGAAGGCGTTGGCCGCGAAACGGCCGACCGGTGCGGTGTACGCGAAGCCGTCGTCACAGTCGAACACGATGCCGTCCCGGTGCGGGAGCTGCTGGGCCGCGGCGGCCGCGTGATCCGCGCCGTTGGCATGCCGGCAGGCCTGCAGATCGTCCTGCCAGTCGTGCAGGCCCTCGTGCCCGGCGCGCGCCGCGTACTCCCACTCCGCTTCGGTGGGCAGGCGGTAGGTGCGGCCAGTGCGCTCGTTCAGCCACGCGATGTAGGCGCTCGCGTCGAGCCAGGACACGCAGACCACCGGGTCGTCGTCGGTCTGTGCGAACCCGGGGTTGCGCCAGTCGAGCTCCGGGTGCATGACCCAGCCGCCGTTCTCCCAGCTGGCGCAACCGGCCATGTCGCGGCCGGTGGCGGCGACGAAGCGGGCGAACCCGGCGCGGGTGACTTCGTGGACCGCGAGCCGGAAGCCATGCGCAATCGTCACCTTGTGCCGCGGCCGTTCGTTGCCGACACGGCCGGCATCGGCTCCCTGATCCACCGTCTCCGTGCCGCTCGAACCCATCATGAACGTGCCGGCCGGCATGGCGGCCAGCCCGGGACATTCGCTGCACTCCTCACCGGTCCCGGCGGAGTCGTGCTGGGCCGGCGCACCGGCTCCCAGCAGACCGAGCACGAGGCCCGTCAGGAGCAGTCGCCTGCGGCAAATCCGTTTCATGATTCGAGTGCCTGTCCCGGAGACCAGGAAAGAATACAACAGGCGATCCGGTGTGGTGGGCAGTGGGCCCGGGGTGCGCCTCGCGTGCCGTCGCCCCGTATACTGGCGACACGGGCGTGGCACAGGCTGCGCCGTCGTCTCGTCCGAGGTCGTCATGACGCATCGCCTGGTTCCCTGGCTCGCGCTCGCCGCCATGCTGCAACTCGTCGGATGCGGGGAACGCGCGCCACCCGCGGACGAATCCGGCACGAAGCCGGCTGCTGCCGGCGCGCCGGCGCTCGACCGCCTCTCGCGCGCCGACTTCAACCGCCGCGCCGCGGAGAACTTCCTGCCGGTGTTCTGGCGCAGCGATGCCGACAGTGACAAGGCGCTCGATCCTGACGAACTCGTCACGCTGTGGGGCGTAGCCGGCGGCGGCCAGCGCGCGGATTTTATCGACGCGGACGGCGCCTTCACCGCTTCCTTCCTGGCGGCCTACCAGCGTCTCACCGCGCGCGAAGACCTCTCGCGCCTGCCGCAGTCCGAGCAACGCCGGCGCAAGGCGGTACTCGAGGAACTCGCCCAGGGACGGCCGACGCTGATCGAGACCGACCTCACTGCTGCCACGCCGGGCGAGCGGGCCATGGTCGGGCACGTCCTCGCCGCTGCAGCGATCATCGAGCGCATCTACGCGCGTCAGATGGGCGTGTCCGGGCTGCAGGACAAGGTGCCGGCCGACGATCCGGCCTCGCGCATGCTGATGTACCGCAACCAGGGTCCGTTCTGCCAGGCGCCGAAGACCGAGGCGAACCCGGACTGCAGCGCGCTCGCCGAACGGCCGGGGAAGATCTCCGGGCTGTACCCGGCGGCGATCCAGAGCGGGACCGATACGCGTTTCTGCACCCAGCTCGAGGCGCGGCCCGACGCAGCCGACCTGCTCGAGCCGTTCACGATCGTGGTGCCGAGGGCCGGCGGCAAGGCCGCGGGCGATGCCGCCACCGACGAGCTCGAGGCGGTGCCGTACAACGTCGCCTATCGGGCCGACATGGAGGAGGTTTCCTCGCACCTGATGGCTGCCTCGGCGGCGATCGACGACCCCGCCATGGGTCCGCTCGCGCTCTACCTCGCCGCCGCAGCGGAAAGTTTCATCTCGAACGACTGGGAACCGGCCGACGAAGCCTGGGCGCAGATGAACAGCGGCAACAGCAAGTGGTACCTGCGCATCGGTCCGGACGAGACCTACGACGAGCCGTGTTCGCACAAGGCCCTGTTCCACGTGAGCTTTGCGCGTATCAACCCGGACGGCCTGGAATGGCGGCATCGGCTCGAGCCGCACAAGAACGCGCTCGAGGCGGAACTCGCGGCGCTGGCCGGGCCGCCCTACGCCGCGCGTGCGGTGACGTTCCAGCTGCCCGATTTCATCGACATCGTGCTCAACGCCGCCGATTCGCGTGCCCCGCTCGGCGCTACCATCGGCCAGGCGCTGCCGAACTGGGGGCCGGTGGCCAACGAGGGCCGTGGCCGTACCGTTGCCATGGTCAACCTCTACACCGATCCGGACAGTGCCGCTGCCTGGCGCGAGACCAACGCCGCACTATTCTGCCGGGCGACCATGGAGCGCGCTGCGTTCGAGCCGAAGCTCGGGGTGATGTCCACGGTGTTGCACGAAGCGGCGCACCACCTCGGCCCGGCGCACGAGTACGAGGTCGAGGGGCGCACTGCCGCAGAGATATTCGGCGGGGCGACCGCCTCCATGCTCGAGGAACTTAAGGCGCAGACGGCAGCCCTGTATTTCACCGACTGGCTGGCGGCGCAGGATGTGATCGAGCGCGACGCTGCCGAGCGCGCCCACCTCAACGACGTTGCCTGGGCCTTCGGTCACATCGCGCAGGGCATGTACGACGCCGAGCGCAAGCCCAAGCCCTACAGCCAGCTCGCTGCCATCCAGATGGGGAGCCTGCATCGCGCCGGCGTGGTCGCCTGGCGCGAGAAGGACAAGGCCGCCAACGGCCGCGATACCGGCTGCTTCTCCGTTGATCTCGCGCGCTGGCCGGAAGCGACGCGTCAGCTCGCCGCCCGCGTGCTGCGCATCAAGGGCAGTGGCGATCGTGCCGGTGCCGATGCGCTGCGCGCGGAGTTCGTCGATGCCGCCGACGACTGGGCACGCCTGCGCGACGTCATCCGCGAGCGCGTGCTGCGGGCACCGAAGGCGAGTTTCGTCTACGCCATCCGCGAGTAGGCGACGACCCGGCACCGTTCGGGAAGGACCACGGTCAGCCAGTCGGGATGGTCAGGACCGGCAGGCGTTGGTCGTCGCCCTCCTCGGATAGCGTGAACAGGAACATGATGAACGAGAACGCGCGTTTCGACCGATAGTCCGTGTCCTCGATCCAGAACCAGCGGTCGCGGTAGGCGACCGCCGCGTAGGCATCCTGAGGCTTGTCAACGCCACTCCTGACCTGGAATGGCATCTGCTCGCGGTCTGCCAGCGGCACCACCGAAGCGCGGTTTTCGTCGAGATGCTGCTGTGGCACGTCCACGGTGCCAGCCAGTGCCAGGAGGATCTGGATCATCGATCGCGTATGTACCGCCAGTTCGCCCTTGCCGCCGGGAACCGGGGAATAGACCAGACTGTAGCGCCCATCGGTTGCTTCCATGCCGAGCAGCGCGAGAAATTCCCTCATTCTGGCCGTGGTCTCCGGCGACATGTCGCGCTAGCGGACGAACATCAGCATTTCTTCGCCGTGCGGCCCGGTTTCCATGCGGAAGGTGAGGGCGCCGGCACGCTGGATTTCGCGCAGCAGTTCCAGAGCGTGCGAGAAGTCGCGCGAACCCGTGACCACCTGCCCGCCCTGGGTGCTGATCGGGTTGTGCAGCCCGTTCAGCGACTCGAGGCCGAGCGCCAGCACAAAATCAGCTTCGTATCCGGACTGCAGCAGCGCGAACACCGAACCCGGGCGGATCGGTGTCATCAGGCCGCGCAGGAACTTGTCGCCGGTGAGCGGCGAATAGGTGATGGTTGGGCGATCCGTGTAGCGCAAACTTCCGCCCATGCTCGTCACCTCGCTGTCCGGAATGTCGCCGCGCGTGAGTGCCGCACCCAGTGAACCGCTGCTTTCCACGGTGTAACCGGCAACGACCTGGCCGACGTCCAAAAACATCGGCAGGTCCATGTAGCGGAGCTTGACGATATTGAGGAGTGTCTGCTCCTTCCAGGAATCCGCGATGGTCGTGCTGTAGTCAAACCGGTCGCGCACGATGGTGCGTGGGTCTATGCTCACGCACCCCGCGGTGATTGTTGTGGCAATGACCGCAACCGCCATGACCCATGGGTTCCGTGATGCGCTGATCATGCTGTCTCCTGGGTGACTGCGCACTGATTCTAGTCGGAACCCGGGTGTCGGGTCGAAGTTGCCAGCGATATCACCGGCCCGCGACGGGCGGCCGCGGCTTCGGGGGTGAGGGGCGACGTCGGGGTCTGAACGTGCGGGCCCGTGTTTGGCTACGATGGCCGCTGGCGGGATTCGGTGCCGGGTCGGGGTTTTCGCAGTTGTTGTGCTGCTTCACGGCCGGCCACTTCGAAAACTTCGACCCGGCACCGTTCGGAGAGGAGCCTGATGAGTGATTTTGCCGACCAGGCGCGCGCTCCGCGTGAAGGCGAGCAGCTCGACGCCGGTGTCGTCGGGGCCTGGTTGAAAGGGCGCGTCCCCGGTCTTACCGGCGAGTGCCTGATCCGGCAGTTTCCCGGCGGCAGTTCGAACCTGACCTACCACGTGCAGGTGGGCGGGCGCGACATGGTGCTGCGCCGGCCACCGTTCGGGCGCATCGCCAGGACGGCCAACGACATGCTGCGCGAGGCACGCATCCTGCAGCGGCTCAGGCCGGTGTTCCCGTACGTGCCGACAGTCATCGCCATCGGCGACGACGAATCCGTCATGGGGGCAGGCTTCTACGTCATGGAACGCATCGAGGGCATCATCCCGCGCCGCGATTTCCCTGCGGGCATGGCGGTGACGCCGGCTCTCGCACGGCAGCTCTGCGAACGGCTGCTCGACGTGCTGATCGAACTGCACTCCATCGACTACCGGGCGGCTGGCCTGGGCGATCTCGGCCGGCCCGAGGGTTACGTGCGCCGCCAGGTCGAAGGCTGGAGCAGGCGCTACACGGATGCAATGACACCGGATGCACCGGACTGCAGCGACATCATGCAATGGCTCGCCGACAGGCAGCCGGCCGAAGTGCGCCACTGTGTCGTGCACAACGACTACCGCTTCGATAACGTCGTGCTCGACCCCGCAGATCCGCGCAGGATCATCGGCGTACTCGACTGGGAGATGGCCGCGCTCGGCGACCCGCTGATGGAGCTCGGCACCGTGCTGTGCATGTGGACGCAGGCGGACGACCCGCCCGAAGCGCAACTCTCACGCCAGCAGCCGACCACGCTGCCCGGCATGATGACGCGCGCGGAAGTGATGGAGTACTACTGCAGGAAGACGGGCCTGTCGATGGATCATTACGACTTCTACCGGGTCTACGGCCTGTTCCGCATGGCGGGAATCATCCAGCAGATCTACTACCGCTATTTCCACGGGCAGACCAGGGACCCGCGCTTCGCGTCACTGGTGACGTTCCTGAAGTTCCTTGTGGATACCAGCCGTAACCAGATCCGCAACTCCAGCCTCTGACGGGGCGCCGTGAACAACGGCGCAACCGGTCCGGAAAGCGGCCGGGCGCCGGGCATTGTTCTGGTGCCCAGCGCAGCGCCCCGCAATTTGTTTACGATAGCTGCGGCAGGACACCAATCGAACCTGGAGTACACACATGGGTGGCGACAGTTTTGTCGATCCGACGCGCGCGCAGTTCGACGCCTTCAAGGCGCTGCCGCGCGACACCCCGATCGACATGCTGAACCTGCTGCGGTTCCGCGACCGGGCAGCCTATCCGCCGGGACACGAGCACGCAGGACGGGGCTGGACCGGCCGCGAGGCCTACGCCGAGTACGGTCGCGCGAGCCGCGTCGCGTTCGAGCGCGTGGGCGGCAGCATCGTGTGGCGGGGCCGCATGGAGGCCATGGTGATCGGCCCGGATGACAAACACTGGGATCTCGCGTTCATCGCGCGTTATCCGCACGCGGGTGCGTTCATGGCCATGGTGACCGATCCCGGGTACCGGCAGGCCGTGGTCAACCGCCAGGCCGCCGTGCTTACCAGCCGGCTGATCCGCTTCGCGCTGCTCGATGCCGGCGGCGGGCAGTTCGGCTGATCGCGATGCGTCATCTGACCCCGACGGCCGTGGCTGCCTCGGCAACCCTTGCGCCGATGTCACCCGCACGCGTGCGCGCGGAGTTCCTGCGCCTGCTGCAGGATGGCGGCAGGCTCGTTTGTGTCGGTGGAGCGAAGCGGCGCCCGCGTGCGCTGCTTCAGGCCTATCTGCCGCGGGCCAGGATCGGGCTGTTCGACACCACGTTCTACCTGGCGAACTTTCGCGACAACCCGGCAGTCCGCTTCTTCGTCGCCTACGTCGTGCAGCGCGCCGCGCGCGGCTGGCGGATTCATCCGCGCATCTTCTACAAGGACGTCTCGCTGGTCTGGCGCTGCGCCTCGCACCTGGTCGAGGCAGGTGACGAGACCTGGATCGGCAAGGGTGACACCGTGGCCGAGTGGCGCGATGGCGAGGAATACGAGACCTCGGCCGAGTCCACGACCGACCTGCCGCTGGAGCTGCAGACCGTCCTCGACCGGCTGTCGCGTGTCAGCAAACGCATCCCGTCCGACGACCGGGCGCTCGGCCTGGTACTGCAGACCTCCCGCCACGACCGCATCGCGCCTTATGCCGAGTTCACGCGCCCGCGGCGGCTTGCAGCCCGCGAGCCGCGGAACCTCATCCATCGCGGCAGGCCGATCGCGCGCCTCACCCGGAAGAACGTTCCCGAGTCGCTCGTGATCGCCAGGGGCTTCGAGCCCGACTTCGCCCACGGCGTGGTCGAGACCACGTCGATCCGCAGTCACCTGTACGGCGGCGAGGTGTTCAAGCGGCGCATCCTCTCGACCAACCGCAGGGTGCAGTACCTGTTCATGCAGGCGCCGCGACACGTGTGGATCGTTCCGCCACAGGCGCTGACGACCGGGCTGTCGAGCTTCGGCCTGCGCACGGTCGAACCGGTGATCGACGAGGACCTGTGCGTGCCGGGCTTCGAGTATCACTTCATCGACGACTCGCTCGATCCGCCGCAGCTCCACAGCCAGATTCCGCCGGGCTTCGCGGGGCCGGCGAGCACCGAGGATCCCTCGCGGGCCGATGCCTCGGCCTGGCTCGAGCGGCTGCCGGTGATCGCTGCCTTTCGCCGGCATTTCGGCTGAGGGTTGCCGCTGCGCAGGCGCGGCCTGCCATCGGTGCCGGGTCGAGGGTTTCGTCGCCATTTCCGGGGTTTTCGCATGAACGACTTCGCGCACCCTCCACGCACCACCCGGCTCGGCGACCTGGAAGTCTGCCGGCTCGGTTTCGGTGCCATGCAGCTCCCGGGGCCCATGGTCTGGGGTCCGCCGAAGGATCCCGCCGCGGCGCGCGCGGTCCTGCACCGCGCCGTCGACCTCGGCATCAACCTGATCGATACGGCCTGGTACTACGGCCCGCGCGTCTCACACCAGCTGATTGCCGAGACTCTCCACCCGTATCCGCGAGACCTGGTGATCGTGACCAAGCTCGGCGGGTGGCGGACCGAGGACAAGGGCTGGGTGATGGCACTGCGACCGGAGGAAATCCGCCGTGGCTGCGAGGAGGACCTGCGGCTGCTGCGGCTCGAGCGCATCGACGTGGTGCACCTGCGCTGGGGCGAGCAGCCGGGCGTGACGTTCCGTGAGTCGCTCGACGCGATGGTCGATCTGCAGCGCGAGGGCAGGATTCGCCACATCGCACTCAGCAACGTGACGCTGGCACAGCTTCGCGATGCGATGAGCCGTGCGACGATCGTCGGCGTGTCGAACCTCTACAACGTCGCGCATGGCGAGCAGCGCCTCGGCGGGCAGGTGCCGATGGTCACTGCCAGCCAGGAGGAGATCGTCGATCTCTGCGCGGCCAGCGGCATGGCGTTCCTGCCGTTCTTCCTGCTCGCGGTCCCGGGGCTGCGATGCGGGAACGAGGCCCTGACCCGCATCGCCCGCCGTGACGGCCTCACCGAGGCGCAGGTCGCCATCGCCTGGCTGCTCGCGCGCTCGCCGACCATGGCGCCGATCCCGGGCACCAGCTCGCTCGCGCACCTCGAGGAGAACTGGGCGGCGCGGACTGTTTCGTTGTCGGAGGAAGATTTCGCGGCCATCTCGGCTGCGCGTCGGTGACGGGTACCGGGTCGCGGTTTTTCTTGAAGGTGTCAGCCACGTCACGGGCCAACCACTGCGAGAACTGTGACCCGGTACCGTTGGACCCCAGTTGAGCCGTTGGGGGCGATCCCGGCTATAATCGCTGCATGGGACTGAGCCGGCACAGCGCTTGCGACCGATTGCGCCACCTGCGACGGCTGGGTGCGCTCGTCGTCGTCGCCTGGCTGCAGCTCCTGCTGCAACCGGCCCTGGCCCAGGCCCCGGCCATGCCCGCCGACATGGATTGCCATCACGCCGGCGACTGCCCGGCGATACTCACCGCCGACTGCACCGCCGATCAGCCGTTCGTGGCGGCGACCGGTCACGCTCCGCCGGCGTCGCACGTCGCCCCGCTGCTCGTGATCTCCCCGGCCGATGCGCTTGCCCGTTCCGCCGATGCGCTGCGCGCAGCGACACTGCAGCCACCCGCCACCGGCCCCCCGCTCATCATCCGCTTCGGACACCTGCGCAACTAGACCGCCTCGCGATCGATCCCGTTTTCCCGGTTTCGTCACGAGGAGAGTCGTCATGCGCAACTTCAGGGGGCCCCAGCGCCCCGGCATTCCTTCTTTCACCCGCCGGCGTTTCGTCGAGGGGCTGACTGGCGGCGCGCTCGCCGCCACGGCATTCGGACCGGCGCTGGCGCGCGCCGCAACCGCGCCGGTGCTTACCGGCACCGATATCGCACTCGACGTCGCGCCGCTTGCGGTCAACTTCACTGGTCGCCCGCGTCTCGCAACGGCCATCAACGGTTCGGTGCCCGGACCGCTGCTGCGCCTGCGGGAAGGCGAGGAGGTGCGCATCCGCGTCGCCAACCGGCTCGCCGCGCCCACGTCGATCCACTGGCACGGCCTGCTCGTGCCGGCGGCGATGGACGGTGCCCCGGGCTTCAGCTTCACCGGCATCGATCCGGGGCAGACGTTCGAATACCGCTTCCGCCTGCGCCAGAGTGGCACCTACTGGTACCACAGCCACTCCGGGTTCCAGGAGCAGGCCGGCATGTACGGCCCGCTGGTGGTGCTGCCACGCGACCCGGCGATGCTCGGCGCCGAGCGTGACTACACCGTCATGCTTTCCGACTGGAGCGATGCCGATCCGGTGGCGATCCTGCGCAAGCTCAAGAAGCAGGCCGACTATTACAACCGCCACCAGCGCACGGTGGCGGATTTCGTGCGCGACGTCCGTGCGCAGGGCCTCGGCGCGGCATTCGCGGAGAGCCGTGCCTGGGGTGCGATGCGCATGAACCAGACGGACCTCGCCGACGTCAGCGCCGTCGCCTTCACCTACCTCATGAACGGCACGACGCCGGCAGACAACTGGACGGGGCTCTACAGCCGTGGCGAGCGCGTGCGCCTGCGCTTCATCAACGCCGGTGCCATGACGATCTTCGACGTGCGCATCCCGGGCCTCGACCTGACCGTAGTCGGCACCGACGGCCAGGAGGTGCACCCGGTGACGGTGGAGGAGTTCCGCATCGCGCCGGGTGAAACCTACGACGTGATCGTGAAGCCGGCCGACGAGTCGGCCTACACGATCTTCGCGCAGTCGGCCGATCGCAGCGGCTTCGCGCGCGGCACGCTCGCCCCGCGGGCGGGCATGAGTGCCGCGGTGCCGGCACCCGACCGGCGCGTGCTCCTCACCATGGCCGACATGGGCCACGGTGGCGGCGACGGCGCGGCCATCGACCACTCGGCGCACGAGGGCCACGACATGGCGGCGATGGGTGGCTGGGCCGTGTTGCCGAAGGGCCTGACGCACCCGCCAGCGGAGTTCGGCCCGACCGTGGACATGCGCACCACCAACCCGACGGCACGGCTCGACGATCCGGGGGTCGGCCTGCGCGACAACGGCCGGCGCGTACTGACGTTTGCCGATCTCGCCAGCGTCTTCCCGGATCCGGATGGGCGCGAGCCGGGACGCACCGTCGAACTGCACCTCAGCGGGCACATGGAGCGCTATCTCTGGTCCTTCAACGGCACGGGTTTCATGGATTCCCCGCCGCTGCGCTTCGACTACGGTGAACGGCTGCGCGTCGTGCTCGTCAACGACGGCATGATGGAACACCCGATCCACCTGCACGGCATGTGGTCGGACCTCGAGGACGAGCAGGGCCACTTCCGGGTTCGCAAGCACACGGTCAACGTACGGCCGGGGCACCTGAATTCGTTCCGCGTGACGGCCGATGCGCTCGGCCGCTGGCCACTGCACTGCCACCTGATGATGCACATGGAGAACAGCATGTTCCTGGCCGTGCTCGTCGATACGGCCGGGCAGTCCGCTGGCGCCGTGGAGGAGGTTCGTCATGATCACGGTTGATCGGTGCGCAAAACGCTGGCTCTGCGGTTTCGCCAGTCTCTGGGCCCTCGGCGCTGCGGCCCAGGTGCCACCGCCGGTCACGGCGGAGGAGCGCGCCGCGGCTTTCCCGGATGTCTCCGGTACGGATCTCGCGGCGCACATGGAGCACGATCCGCTCACCGCGATGCTGCTCGCCGAACAGTTCGAGTGGCAGGCCGGCTCCGGCGACGACCTGCTGAAATGGGACGCCGTCGGCTGGGCCGGCTGGTCGATGAACCGCCTGTGGCTGCGCACGGAGGGTGAACGCCCGTCGGGCAGTTCCGGTGAGGCGCAGACGGAGATCCTCTACGGCCGGCCGGTGGCAGCCTGGTGGGACCTGGTCGCCGGTGTGCGGCACGACGTTGGCCCCGGTCCGGCACGGACCTATGCCGCCCTCGGCGTGCAGGGGCTCGCGCCGCAGTGGTTCCACGTCGAGGCGACCGCCTATCTCGGCGAGCGCGGCCAGGCCGGCGCGCGCCTGCAGGCCGACTACGAGTGGCTGTTCACCAATCAGCTCGTGCTGACGGCGCGGGGCGAGGCGCATGCCTGGAGCGATGACGACGCAGACACCGGCATCGGCAGCGGTCTTGCGGCGACCTCCTTCGGGCTGCGGCTGCGCTACGAGATCAGGCCGGAGTTCGCGCCGTATGTCGGAGTCGAGTGGGAGGGGCTGTTCGGCGATACCGCCGATCTGGCCCACGCTGCCGGCGAGGAGCGGCGCGAGACGCACGTCGTCGCGGGGCTGCGCTGGTGGTTCTGAGCTGAGCGTGCTCCGGGCACCGCGTGCCGGGGTGCGCGGGAACGGGAATATTCGCGGCTGGCGCCGCTCCCACAGCTCCAGACAGGGCATCCGATCGACGTCGCGGGGGGGGGCGCCCCCCCCCCCCCCCCCGGGGCGGCCCGGGGGGGGGGGGGGGCGGCCCCCCCCCCCCAAGAAGGAGGCCCCCCCCCCCCCCCC
>CAUJIY010000067.1 GCA_963205295.1 Pseudomonadota bacterium | reverse complement strand
CGGGCACAAGCGGCCGGGCGGGCGGGACGATTCATGACGGCGGCTCCTGGCGTGGTCGCGGACTGGTTCCGCGGTGTGCGGGACAAGGTAACATGTGGCCATGAACCACCTCACCACCGCCGTCGCCACCTTGCTCGTCCCACCGCTCCTCGCGCTCGCCTCGTCCGCCCGGGCGGCCGAGGGTTCGACTCCGGTCGCGGCAGCGAAACCGCGGGAGGTCCTCGTCCTCGGCGGCACCGGTGCGCTCGGTGCGGAGATCGTGCGCCGGCTCGTCGCCCGCGGCGAGCATGTCACGGTATTCGCACGCCCCGCCTCCGACCGCAGCCGGCTCGACGGGCTGCCGGTGAGCTGGGTCGTCGGCGACCTCATGAACCCGCCCGACATCGAGAACGCCTTCCGCGGGCGGCCAGTGGACGTGGTCATCACCGCTGTGCGCGTCGAGGACCGCGACATCCATTTCTACGAGAAATTCATGAAGCCGCTCACCGCGGCAGCCCACGCCGCGGGTGTTGCGCAGTTCATCCACAGCGGTGCGGTCGGCGCCGGCGCCAACGCGGCAAAGTTCCCGAGCCTCGGCTGGGAGAAGGTGCCTGGCCTGCTCGACCGGTTCAAGGACCAAGGCGTGGGCGAGGACATCCTGCGCGCGAGCGGGCTCACCTACACGATCATCCGCAACTCACGCGTCTGGCCGGACGGGACACCGGCCACCGGCAAGGCTGCGCTGGTCGAGGACGACAGCTACATCGGCCCGGTGGCACGCCCCGATCTCGCCGAATTGACCGTCTCCTGCCTCGGCAACGCAGCCTGCTATGGCAAGACCTACCACGTGCGCGACGACTCGCTCACGTGGCCGCCGCCAAGGAACTGACCTCGGCCCAGGTCCAGCGAGCCGGAGACGGACTGCACGCGGTCGTGCGTCCGGCGGGCGTCTCGAGCCAGCGAGGCAGGATGCCGAGCGCCTGCGAGAGCCGAGCGACCGAAGGCCATGGATGGCCGCAGGGAGCGTCCCGCCGGACGCACGACCGCGTGCAGTCCGTCTCCGACCACCGCCCGCCCGGTTCTGCCGATGCTGCTAAGCTGCCGGCCATTCGAGCCCGTCCGACCCATGCCCCTGCGCCGCATCTACTCCGACCAGCCCCTGCAGACCGGCGCTGCGGTGACCCTGCGCGCCGATGCGGCCAACCACGTGCTGCGCGTCCTGCGCCTGCGCCGCGGCGATACCGTCGTGCTGTTCGACGGCTCGGGCAGCGACTACGCCGGCGAGATCACCGCGCTCGGTCGTGACTCGGTGACGATGGCCGTCGGCACCGGTCACCCGGTGGAAAACGAATCGCCGCTCGCGGTCACCCTGGTGCAGGGTGTGTGCCGTGGAGCGCGCATGGACACCGTGGTGCAGAAGGCCACCGAACTCGGCGTGGCGCGCATCCGCCCGGTGCTCACCGCACGCAGCGTGGTCAAGCTCGACGAGGCGCGCGGCGACCGCCGCCAGGCCCACTGGCAGCGCGTCGCGGTGGCGGCGGCCGAACAGAGCGGGCGCAGCCGTGTGCCGGTGGTCGAGGAACCGGTGACGTTCGCGGCCGCATTGCCGGTACTCGCCGGATACGCGGTGCGGCTGCTCCTCGACCCGCAGGGCGAACCGCTGCGTGCGCTCAGCCTCGCGCGCGAGCCGCTGGCCCTGCTGGTCGGTCCCGAGGGCGGGCTCTCACCCGACGAGCTGCGGCTGGCACGCGACGACGGTTTCCGGCCGGTGCGGCTCGGTCCGCGGATCCTGCGCACCGAAACCGCGCCGCTCGCCGCACTCGCCGTGCTGCAATTCCTGGCCGGTGATTTCTAGCCACCGCCCGCGGCGGCGTCAGAAGAAGTGCCGTCCGATCCACCAGGCGAAGGCGGCGATCACCGCCGAGGCCGGGATGGTGACGATCCAGGCGACGACGATGTTGCCGGCCACGCCCCAGCGCACGGCCGAGAAACCGCGCTGCGCCGAGCCCACGCCGATGATCGAGCCGGTGATGGTGTGAGTGGTCGACACCGGGATGCCGAAGCCCGAGGCGATGAACAGCGCCATGGCGCCGCCAGTCTCGGCGGCAAAGCCACCGACCGGCTTGATCTTGGTGATGCGCTGGCCCATGGTCTTGACGATGCGCCAGCCGCCGAAGAGCGTGCCGCAGGCGATGGCGATGTAGCAGCTGACGACCACCCAGAACGGCAGGTGATCACGGGTGGCGCTGCCCGAGGCGATCAGGAGCAGCCAGATGATGCCCATCGTCTTCTGCGCGTCGTTGCTGCCGTGGCCGAGGCTGTAGAGCGCCGAGGACACGAGCTGCAGGCGGCGGAAGACCCGGTCGACACGGTGCGGGGCCACCCGGAAACACAGCCAGGAGACCGCGAGGATCAGCAGCGCACTCCAGATGAAGCCGACCAGCGGGGAGGCGACGATGAACACCGCGGTCCTGATGATCCCCGGCGCCATCAGGGCCTGCGGGCCGGCCTTGACCAGCACCGCACCGATCATGCCGCCGATCAGGGCATGCGAGGAGCTCGACGGGATGCCGAAGTACCAGGTGACCAGGTTCCAGGTGATGGCGCCGATCAGCGCGCCGAAGATGACCCCCTGATCGACGAAACCGGGCTCGATGATGCCCTTGCCGACCGTGGCTGCGACCTTCATCTCGAAGATCGCGATGGCGAGGAAATTGAACATCGCCGCCCAGGCGACCGCCTGGTGCGGCTTGAGCACGCCGGTGGATACCACGGTGGCGATGGAATTGGCGGCGTCGTGGAAGCCGTTGAGGAAGTCGAAAGCGAGCGCCAGCGCCACCAGCAGCGCCAGCGTGCCGAAGGTGATCTGGACCTCCACGGTCAGCCGTTCTCCAGGATGACGCCCTCGATGATGTCGGCGACGTCCTGGCACTTGTCGGTCGCCGTCTCCAGCAGTTCGTACACGGCCTGCAGCTTGATGAGCTGGCGCGTGTCCTCTTCCTCGCGGAACAGCCGCGAGATGGCCCCGCGCATGACCCGGTCGGCATCCGACTCCAGGCCGTCGATCTCCTGGCAGATCATGAGGATCGCCGGGGCGTTCTCCATCGAGGACAGGAGCGTCACCGCCTTCTGCACCCGTTCGCAGCAGATCCGTACCAGGTCGGCGAGGTGCGCGGCCTCGCCCGGCAGTTGCCGGATGTCGTAGAGCATCAGCGACTCGGCTGCGTCCTGGATCAGGTCCAGGATGTCGTCCATGCGCGAGATCAGCCGGTGGATGTCGTCGCGGTCGAAGGGCGTGACGAAGGTCTTGCGCAGCATCGCCACCGTCTCGCGCGTCACCCGGTCGGCGGCGTGTTCGAGCTCGCTGATCTCCTCGATGCGCTGGTTGCGGCTGCCATTGTCGTCGTAGGACTGCAACAGGTTGGCGAGAGCGACGCCGCCACGCGCGACGAGTGTGGCGTGCTGGCTGAACAGGTCGAAGAACCGGCCCTCGCGGGGCATGAAGCGGGAAAACAACTGCATGGGGCTGGTGCACCGGTACCGTGAACCGGCGCAAAGCCTACCAGAAGTGCCGCGGGTCGCGCCTGACTTTCCCGGCCTCAGCCGAGGCGCGGGCCGGCCGGGTCGAGCGCGACGTGCAGCAGTTCCTCGAGCCGCTCGAGGTCGGGGATCAGCGGATATTCGTTGATCATGCGGATCTGGCACACCACCGGACCGTCCGCAGGCCAGGCCTGGCGCTCGTCAAGACGCATGACCTCGCGGTTGACGCGCACGAGCTGGGGAAACCCCTCGGTGAGCATGCCCCAGTAGCCGCTGTCGAGGCGCCCGGTGAGCGCATTGAAGATGGCGATGCGCGTGCGCCCGCCCGGCTCCCCGGCTTCGCGCCCGCAGAGCTGCTCGAAGGACACCACCGGCACCCGCAGCGCGTTCCAGGCCATGAAACCCCGCAGCCAGCCCGGCGCACCGGCCAGCCGCTCGGGCGCCGTGTAACGCACGACCTCGGCCACGCAGGTGCGCGGCACGATCAGCCGCAGCTGGCGCAGCGGGATGAGCTGGCAGTAGATCTCCTCGATCGGGGCGCGGGCGGCACTCGGCATGGCGGGCTCAGTCCTTCTGCAGCTGGTGGCGCACGGCCTCGAGCAGCTGGCGCTCCTGGTAGGGCTTGCCGAGGTAATCGTTGACACCCACTTCGATGGCCCGCGCCTTGTGCTTGTCGCTGACGCGCGAGGTGATCATCACGATCGGCACCGTGGCGGTGTCGGCGTTGTTGCGCACGTGCTTGGCGAACTCGTAGCCGTCCATGCGCGGCATCTCGACGTCGAGCAGGATGATGTCGGGCCGGTGATCCTGCAGCACGCCGATCGCCTCGAGGCCGTCCTTGGCGGTGGCCACGCGGAAACCGTTGCGCTCGAGCAGCCGCTGGGTGACGCGGCGCATGGTGATCGAATCGTCGACGACGAGCGCCAGCGGACCCTTCGGCAGGCTCTCCGGTACGGTCACGCGCTGGGCGGCGCCCGGGCGCACGGCGCGCACCAGGATGCCCATGTCGAGGATCACGGCGATGCGCCCGTCGCCGAGGATCGTCGCCCCGGCGATGCCGCGGATGGTGGCGAGCTGCGCGCCGACCGGCTTGACGACGATCTCGCGGCTGTCCTGCATCTCGTCGGTGACGAGTGCGGTGGAGTGCTCGCCCGCACGCACCAGGATCACCGACACTCGGCTCTGTTCCTCGGGAATGCGCGAGGGCCCGAGGCCGAGGTACTCGCCGAGGTGGCGGAAATGGTAGTTCTGGCCACCGTAGTCGATGGTCGGGAGCTGCGCACCGAGGCGCGCCAGCAGCTCGCTGCGCGAGATGCGGATCACGCCTTCCACGGTCGGCAGCGGCAGGGCGTAGAGCTCGGTGCCGACGCGCACGATCAGCGCCTGGGTCACCGCGAGGGTGAACGGCAGGCGGATGGTGAAGGTGGTCCCACGGCCGCCCACCGAGGCGATGCGCAGCGAACCGCCGAGCTTGGCGACCTCGCTGGTCACCACGTCCATGCCAATGCCGCGGCCGGCGGCCTGTGTCAGGCGGTCGGCGGTGCTGAAGCCGGGACGCAGGATGAACTGCATCGCCTCGTCGTCGCTCACCTCGACGCCGGGAACGAGGAACCCGAGGTCCCCCGCCTTGCGGCGGATGGCGGCGACATCGAGTCCGCGGCCGTCGTCGGCGATCTCCACCACCGCCTCGGAGCCGTCCCGGCGCAGGTTGATGAAGATGCTGCCGGTGGCGGGCTTGCGTGTCGCCTCACGCTCCGCCGGTGTCTCGATGCCGTGGATGACCGCGTTGCGCAGCATGTGCTCGAAGGGCCCGAGCATGCGCTCGAGCACCTGCCGATCGAGTTCGCCGCCGCCCTGCATCTGCAGCTCGGCGCGCTTGCCGCTCTCGAGCGCCGTCTGGCGCACCAGGCGGGCGAGCCGCGGCGCCTGCTGCTGGAACGGCACCATGCGGGTACGCATCAGGCCGTCCTGCAGTTCGGTGGCCGTGCGCGCCTGCTGCACGAGCAGCGCCTCGGTGTCGCGCGCCATGTTCTGCAGCAGGTCCTTGAGACTGTTGACGTCGGTTGTCGACTCGGCGAGTCCGCGCGAGAGCTGCTGGATGGTGGAGTAGCGGTCGAGTTCGAGCGGATCGAAGTCGGTGCGCCGCACGGCGTCGTCCTGGTGGCGGAACAGGATCTGCGCCTCGGTCTCGAGCTCGAGCTTGCGCAGCTGTTCGCGCAGCCGCACCACGGTGGCGCCGAGTTCCTCGAGGTTGAACTGGATCAGGTTCACCTGCTGGCCGAGGCGCGACTGGAAGATGCTGATCTCACCGGCGTTGTTGAGGAGCTGGTCGAGCAGCACGGAATCGACGCGCGCGGTCTCCCGCCGCTCGGGCAGCGGTGCGCGGGCGGCCGCAGGCTCCGGCGTCGCCATGGCGGCGATCGGCATGGCAGGCTGCTCGAGCTCGCGGGCGAGTTCGCCGAGGCGATCGAGCGCCGGCAGCTCGATCTCCGGCGCGGGCGGCGCGGCGGATGGCGATGGCGCGGCGACAGCGGGCGGTGGTAGCACCGCCGGCACGACAGCAGCCGGTAACAACGGCGGCGCGAGCTCGACAGGAGCCAGCGGCATCAGCTCCGTCCCGGCGGGCACCACCGGCGGGATGACCGGAGCTGGCATGACCGGTGCCTCGGTCGGGGCGGTGGCAGCCGGGGTTTCGGGGGCAGCCGGGATCGCCTTGGGCGGCGGCGTAGCCCCCACGGGCGGCGGCGATTGCCCGCGCAATGCCGCAGCGACGCCCGCTGCCAGCGGGGCGGCCAGCGGCCGCTGTTCACCGGTCAGCACCACCTCGCGCAGGCGGTGCAACTCGTCGAGGCTCGCCTGCAGCAGCTCGTCGATGGCTGGCGTATGCGGCAGCACGCCCTCATTGATGCGGATGAGCAGCGTCTCGAGCTCGTGGCTGAAATCGCCCATGACGGCGAGGCCGGCCATGCGCGCACCGCCCTTGAGCGTGTGCAGGCAGCGCTGCAGGTCGGCCATCGCCTGGGCGCCGGCCGGGCCACGATCGGCGATGCCCGCCACGGCGCGGTCGGCGGTCTCGAGCAGCTCGGCAGCTTCCTCGGCGAAGATCGCGGCAATCTCCGCGTCGAACGGCAATGCGGCCGGGGCTGGCCCGGTGGCGACCAGATCCGGTTCGGGCGCCGGTGCGGATTGCAGTTCCTGTTCCAGTACCGATTCCGGTTCCAGCTCCAGGTCTGGCAGGAAGTCCGGTTCCGGCAGCAGTGGCGCAACCGGTTCGGATGCGAGCTCGATGACTTCCGCCGGCGGCGGCAGGACGGGCTCGACCATATCGACCATGTCGGACACAAGTTCGACGAACCCGGTGGAGTCGGGTGCGGGTTCGTCGGTCAGCACCGACATTTCGCTGGCCGGCAGCTCGGCGGTGAGCTCGATCACCTCCTCCGGCATCTCCAGCTCCTCGACGACGATCGAGGAGGCATCGACGACGGGTTCGGCTTCGATCGGCGCTGGCTCGAACGCGGGCATGTCGCCGGTCGACTCGACCAGCTCGACCGCCTCGACCGGCTCGGGATGCTCGATGGCCTGCAGATGGTCGAGGAGCCGCTGCTCGAGGTCTTGCGTGTCCGGCGCCGGGCGCCAGGGCTCGGCGAGGTAGGCGAGCAGCGCCTCGATGCGTGCGGCACAGTCGCGCAGCGTATCGATCGCACCGGGCGGCAAGCGCGCCGGCCGGTTGTAGGCGAGGCCGACCAGCGCATTGAGCGCGTCGGTGAGCGGCAGGCCGAGTTCGACCCGCGCCATGGCAATGCTGCCGTTCAGTGTGTGGCAGGAGCGGTAGAGATCCTCCGGCACTGCGTAGGGCGGCGCGCGCTCGTCGCAGCCGGCGACGAAGCGGCGCAGTACCACGAGGTGACCGGCGACCTCGCGCGAGAGGATGTCGAGCAGCACCGGATCCATGCCCACAGGCGACGCCGGCAATTCCACCGGGACTGCGGGCTGTGCCGCCACAGGCGCAGCGGCGGGCGGCACCGGCGGCTCGGTGGCGACGCCGACCAGCTCCGGCGCAGCAGCAACCGGTTCGGGTTCGGGCTCGGCGGTTGCCACTGCCTCGCCCTCGACCGGGGCCGACGCCGGTACCGCCGCGGCCGCGAGTGCACCGAGCAGTGCCGGCAGGTCGTCCTTCGGCACCGCCCCGCTCTCGAGTTCCTCGAGCAGTGCCGACAACGTCCCGAGACAGCGTGCCAGCGCGGCGATCAGCTCCGGATTACGTCGTACGGTACCGTCCATGACCTGGTTGAGCAGCCGCTCGATCGCCCAGCAGAACTCGCCGATGCGATCGGCACCGACCATGCGGCCGCTGCCCTTCAGCGTGTGGAAGGAACGGCGCAGGCCGGCCAGCGCATTGCCGTCGGCATCGTCGCGTTCCCAGGCCGTGAACGCACGCCCGATGCTCGTGATCTCCTCGCGCGCCTCCTCGATGAACAGCTCGAGCAGTTCCGGATCGAGCCGCTCGGGACCACCGCTGAACACCTGCGGCGCAGCCGCCGGCTCGGGCGCCGGCGCCGCGGCGGCGATGACCAGCGTGGCCTCGTGCTCCGCCGGGAACTCGGGGCGGATCGCCACCGTGGCAGCCACCGTCTCGGCGTGATCGAACCCCGGCAGGTCCTCGAATGCGGCCAGGTCCTGGGCGGTGTCGGGCACGAGGCCGGTGAGGCAGCGCTCGGCGTTGTCGAGCATGTAGCCCGGATCGCTGCGCCCGGCCTGTAGCGTCTCGAGGTAGTACTCGAGGCTGACCGTGGCATCGGCCAGCCGGTCCAGCCGGGCGCGGTCCGGGACGCGGCCGGTGCCGCCCACCAGGGAGCGGATCGCCTTCTGCAGGGAGTCGACCACGGCCGCGGCGCGGTCCTTGCCAAGCATCACCAGCCCGGCGCCGATGCCCTGCAGCTGTTCGGGCACCGCATCGAGCGCAGCCCCATCACCCTGGCGCTCCATGACCTGGGTGACGGCGTCCTTGACCCGCGCCAGGTTGACCAGGCACTCGCGCATCACCGCGGGCAGCACCTGGCTCAGTTCGGCGGGGCGCTCGACCCCGGTTTCGGTGGCGACCACGGTCGGTTCGTCGGCCCGTGGCGCGATCATGCCGATGAGGTCACCCTCGAGCCGGTCTTCCACGCCGAGCAGGGCCGCGGCGATGGCGACCAGCGCGGCTTCGTCCGGGCGGCGGCCGTGGGCGACCAGCTCCTGCAGTTCCTCGCGGCGCATCTGCACGATCTCGCGCAGGTCGCCGAGACCGAGCACCCCGAGCGTGTCGCCGATCTTCTTCAGCAACTCGAGCTGCGGGACGAGTTCCTCGACACGCTCCATGCCGGTGCGCACGAAGATGTCCAGCACGTCCTTGACGCGGCCGAGGTCCTCGCGGATCGCCTGTGCCACCGTCTGCATGAGCTTGACGCTCGGCGCCGACAGGCTCTGGCGCGCATGCTCGACCTGGGCATCGCCGGGCACCAGGTCGGACAGGTTGAATGCCGCGCGGATCGCGGCGATGCGCGGGCCCGCGGTGCGGGCGCGGGCCGCGTAATAAAGGAAGTTGTTGACGAGCTCGGTCGGCGGCACCTTGCTGAACTGCACCTCGCCGAGCGTGCGCAGCCGCTTGATCTCGCGGTCGACCTGGCCCATCAGACGCTTGAGCGACACGCTGGTCTCGAGGCCCTGGCCGAGCAGCGCCTCGACGATCCCGGCCACGACCCACCAGAGCTGGTAGGACTCGTCGGTGCTGGCGGCCTGCTCGAACCGTTCGACGACGCTCGCGATGCGCCGCAGGTTGCCGTCCGCGTCCTCGCCGCGGATCCAGCCGAGCAGCGCGAGCTGGAAGCGCGGACGCAGCTCCTGGCAGAGGCTGACGAGGTCCTCGCCGCTGCCCGGCGCACGCTCGGGCCGGCCGTGGGCGCGCACGCCGGTGCCGACGTTCAGCAGCAGCAGCGTGCTCTCCGACAACAGCGGACGGCCGCGCGCGGCGCGCAGGTCGTTCAGCAGCGGCAGCAGGACCAGCGGGATGTCGCGGCCACCGTTCAGCACCCGCTCCACGTAGGCCGGCAACTGGGCGGCGGCGCGCATCAGCGCCTCGAGCGGTTCCTCGGTGCCGCCATCGCGGCGCTTGAGCTTGCCGAGGTACGCACAGGTAAGCTCCATCTCCTCGGCGAGCAGGCTCGCGCCGTGGGTCTCGGTCATGCGCAGCACGCCGCGCGCCGTGTGCAGCAGGGCGGCAGTGCGCTCGAGTGCCTGCGGTCCGCCCTCGCCCTCGGCGTACTGCTCGAGCACCACACGCGCATCGTTCAGCGTGACGGCGAGTTCGTCACTGACGACCTGCAGCGAAGCTTGCGGGATGGCGCTGTTCATGCCTGGACGACCGGGACTGCCTGCGGGCCGGCCTCAGGCGGTCTTCTTGTCGACGATTCGCAGCGTGCGTTCCTCGGGCCCAGGCGCCTCGGTGGCCGCAGCCCGCGCCCGGCTGCCGGTGCGCGGCGAACGCGCGTCCACGGCCCCTGCCGGCAGGCGGAAACCGGCCACCGAACGGCGCAGCTGCGCGGCCAGCGCCGCGAGTTTGCTGATCGAGTCCTTCGTGGCACTGGTGCCGGTGGCGTTCTGCGCGTTGATCTGCTGCAGCAGTTCGACGATGCGGATCACCGCCGCAGCCGCGCCCGCCTGCTCGCGTGCCGAGCCCGAGATGTTCTGCACCAGGCTCGCGATCTGGCTCGACACCTGCTCGATCTCCTCGAGTGCGGCGCCGGCATTCTCGGCGAGCAGGGCGCCGCCGACCACGTCGGCGGTGCTGCGCTCCATGGAGACGATCGCCTCGTTGGTGTCGGCCTGGATGGTGCGCACCAGCACCTCGATCTGCTTGGTGGCATTGGCCGATCGTTCGGCGAGGCGCTGCACCTCGTCGGCGACCACCGCGAATCCGCGCCCGGCCTCGCCGGCCATCGAGGCCTGGATCGAGGCGTTGAGCGCGAGGATGTTGGTCTGGTCGGCGATGTCGTTGATGAGTTCGACGATGTTGCCGATCTCCTGCGAGCTCTCGCCGAGGCGCTTGATGCGCTTGGACGTGTCCTGGATGGTCTCGCGGATGGCGTTCATGCCAGCGATGGTGCGCCGCACCGCCTCGCCGCCCTTGTGGGCGACGTCCACCGAGTGGCGCGCCACGTCCGAGGACCGCTCGGCATCGCCCGACACCTCCTCGATCGAGTTGACCATGCGCGAGATCGCCTGCGAGGCCGAGTCCACCTGCTTCGACTGCGCCTCGCTCGCCTGGGCAAGCTGCACGGCGGTCGATTCCGCCGACTTCGCTGCACCATCGAGCAGGATCGCGCTCTGGTTGATGGTCGTCACCAGCTCGCGCAGGGCCTCCACCGCGTAGTTGATGGAGTCGGCGATGGCGCCGGTGATGTCTTCCGTGACGGTGGCCTGCACCGTGAGGTCGCCGTCGGCGAGGCTCGACAGTTCGTCGAGCAGGCGCAGGATCGCCTGCTGGTTGCGGTCCCCCTCCTCGCCGGCCGGGGCCGCCGCGGCAGCCGGGGCGCCCCGGAACCAGGCCCACGCCATGGCGATGAGAATGACCGTGGACAGCACCAGCAGCGCCATCACCAGCATCTCGTGCGGCAGACCCGCCGGGCCGGCGGGCGCCACCGACGGACGCACGGCGCTCGCCCGCAGCGCAACGGCATCGAGCTGGCGCGCCGCCTGGGCGACGACGTCAAGCCGGTCGGCGAGCACGCGGGCATCGCGCACCCGCGCGAAGACCCGGTCGCGCGCAGCCACGAGCCGCGCGAGCGCCTCCACACCGCGGCTGCCCGTGACCGGCTTCAGGCCGAGTGCGGCATTGCCATCGCGCAGGTCACCGAGTACCTGCGCGATCTCGACCTCGGACTCGCCAAGCGCATTGGCGAGGTCCGTCGGCCGGCCGGGGCCGGTAACCAGAGCGCGCACGGCCGGGACCACCGAGCGCAGTTCGGCGTCGAAGCGTTGCAGCCCGGCGCTCACGCCAGGCTGGGCGCCGGCGGTGAGTTGCACCTCGTCGGCGGCACGCCGGGCGACAGCGGCGAGCTGCTCCACTTCGGCCACGGCCTCCCAGGCGGAGAGGATGTCCTGGCGACCCTTGAGCAGGGTGGCGACGGCGGCGCGCACCTGGTCGCCGGTTTCCGTGCCGGCACCGGTGCCGGACTCGAGCGCCGCGCTGGTTCGCGCCAGGGCGTCGAAGGCCGCGGGCGAGCCGCGCAGCGCTTCGCGCGCCTGCAATACCGCGGCGGCCAACTGGCTGCCGGGCGCGGCGCCCGTCGGGCCGGCGGAGTTGCGGAACACCAGGGCCATGGCGCCGACCAGCGCCAGGAACAGGCACAACGCCAGCACGGCAAGGTTGCGCGATCGGTTGCTGCTGTTGAACATGATCCTCAGGTCCTCCGCACCGGCGCCGCCGGCACCGTTCTGCTAGTCGTTGTCGCTGGCTGCGCCGGCCATCGTCCGGCGCGCCCCGTTTAGTCTTCTGCAGCCCGCTGGAACTCCCGGCTCTGCAATAACCGCTCCAGGCTGAACACCGGCCACACCTCCAGGCCGCGACGGAACGCACCGTCGAGGTAGCGGTCGGCACGGATCACGGTCGGCGCAAACCCGGCGCTGCGCTCGCGCTGCAGGAAGCGCCTGAATCCGTACACCTCGTCGACCACCAGCCCCACCGGGAACTCGACGCTGTTGGCGACCAGGACCCGCGCCGTACGCCCGGTACCGGCCTCCCCGCCGCCGAGGAATGCCCGCAGGTCGGCGATCGGCAGCAGGTGGCCACGCACGTTGGCCAGCCCGCGCACCCAGGCCCTGGCACCGGGCACGCGCGTCAGCGTGGACGGCAACATCAGCACTTCACGCACATCCTCGCGCGCCACCACGAAACGCTCGTTGCCGAGCCGCAGGCCGATGCCGACCCACTCCTCGGTGCTGACGTCTTCGCCCGGGCTGCCGGTCAGCGCCAGCCGCGAGCGGCGCTCGAGCTCGCGCAGCAGCTCGAAGGGATGCTCCCTGAGGGCGCGCAGTTCGCTGCCGGCTGCCGTGGTCACTGCACCGCCGCCGTCATTGCCGGATGTTGGCTCTCACGGCGGCGACGAGTTCGTCGTCGCCGACCGGCTTGGTGATGTAGCTGACGGCGCCCTGGCGCAGTCCCCAGATGCGGTCGGTCTCCTGGTGCTTGGAGGTGACGATGACCACGGGAATCGATGCCGTGGCCGGGTTGCGCGTCAGCTGGCGCGTGGCCTGGAAGCCGTTCATGCCAGGCATGACGATGTCCATCAGGATCACGTCGGGATGCTCGCGCTCGGCGAGCGAGATCGCCTCGTTGCCCTCGCTCGCCACCAGCGTGTCGAAGCCGTGCCGCTGCAGTGCCTGGGACAGCACGTGCTGGTCGGTCGGAGAGTCGTCCACGATGAGTACCAGTGCCATCGCTGCATCCTCCCGGGGCGCGCCTTCAGCGCGACACCTGCCCCCTGATCGCTCCGAGCAGCTCGTCCTTGGTGAAAGGCTTGGTCAGGTAGTGCTCGGAGCCGACGATGCGGCCCCGGGCGCGGTCGAACAGGCCGTCCTTGCTCGACAGCATGATGACCGGCGTCTCCCTGAACGTGCGGTTGTGCTTGATGAGGGCGCAGGTCTGGTAGCCGTCGAGCCGCGGCATCATGATGTCCACGAAGATGATGTCGGGGCGGTGGTCGGCGATCTTCGCCAGGGCATCGAAACCGTCGACTGCGGTGAAGACCTGGCAGCCCTCCTTGGAGAGCAGCGTCTCGGCGGTGCGCCGGATAGTCTTGCTGTCGTCGATGACGAGGATCTTCAGCCCGTGCAGGTCGCTCGTACCTTCTGCATTCACCGAGACCTCCACGCGGGACATCCGTCTTTGCCCTTTTAACATAACGGTTCAGGCCCATCCATGCCTGGTGCCGGGGCCGCGGCCACTCGGCCGCCTGGAACGGGAAGCTGGACACCGCAACGAACGCGCCCCGAACTCCGGGCGACGACCGGGTCCGCACGTCCGCCAGACCCCACGCGCACAACCGATCGGATCATAACCTTGCGCTGGTGATATTTCAGCAACCGTAGGACAGAATTGCATTTTTGCCGCCTGTGTCACACTCGGGAACGGGGAGCGAACACGCTTGGCCGACACCATCCGACTCGGGGTCGTCATGGACCCCATCGCCACCATCAACCCGGCGAAGGACAGCTCCCTCGCCATGCTGCTCGAGGCCCAGGCCCGCGGCATGGAGCTGCACTACTTTGAACAGAATGACCTGCGGATCCATAACGGCGAGGCCCTCGGCAGCAGCCGCCGGGTATGGGTCGCCGACAGCCCGCAGCGCTGGTTCGAGCTCGGCCCACCCACTGAACTGCGGCTCGGCAGCCTCGACGTGATCCTGATGCGCAAGGATCCGCCGTTCGACACCGAGTACATCTACACCACCTACATCCTCGAGCGCGCCGGGCAGCAGGGCGCCATGGTGGTCAACCGCCCGGCGAGCCTGCGCGACATCAACGAGAAGGCCTTCACCGCCTGGTTCCCGCAGTGCTGCCCGGATACGCTGATCACCCGCTCGATGGCCGACATGCGCGCGTTCCTCGCCGGGCACGGCCACGTGGTCGTCAAGCCACTGCACAGCATGGGCGGGCGCTCGATCTTCGTGGTCCGTCAGGGCGACCACAATGCCAACGTGATCTTCGAGACGCTGACCGAGTACGGCACGCGCCATGCGCTGACCCAGCGCTATATCCCGGAGATCCGCCAGGGGGACAAGCGCATCCTGCTGGTGGACGGCGCGGCGCCGGATCACGTGCTCGCCCGCGTGCCGGCCGCGGACGACCACCGCGGCAACCTGGTGATGGGCGCGGCCCCCGAGGTGCGCCTGCTCACCACACGCGACCGCTGGATCGCCGACCAGGTCGGCCCGGTCCTGCGCGAGCGCGGTGTGCTCTTTGCCGGCATCGACGTGATCGGCGATTACCTCACCGAGGTGAACGTGACCAGCCCGACCGGGATCCGTGAGCTGCAGAAGTACGGGGGTGTCGACCTCGCCGCGCGCTTCCTCGACGTCGTCACGGCGCGACTGCGGACGCGCTGAAGGAACGCATGGGTGCGCACACCGCCCGCGCGTGGCTGGCTGCCGCGGTTCTGCTGGCGGGATGCGGCGGTCCGCCGCCGGCCGAACAAAGGACCTGGACGCTGTTCGGCACGATCGTGCAGGTGGAGATCGTCGGCGCGGACGCCCCGCAGGCGCAGGCGGCCTTCGCCGGAATCGAAAAACTGTACCGGCGCCTCGAGCGCGACTGGCGCTCGTTCGGCGACGGCGAGCTCGGTCGCGTCAACGCACGGCTCGCGGCCGGCGAGCCCGCGTCGCTGTCGCCGGAGCTGCATGCACTGGTGGCGCGCAGCCTCGAGGTCCGGGACCGCTCCGGCGGCCTGTTCGATCCCCGCGTCGGCACGCTGGTGATGCTCTGGGGATTCGAGGATCTCGAGCGACACACCCCGCAGGCACCGCCGCCGGCCGCAGCAGTTGCCACGGCGCACACCCGGACGCTGGCGGCCGGGCTGCACCTGGACGGCGACCGGGTGTGGAGCGATGTCCCGGTACGGCTGGACCTGGCCGGCATCGCCAAGGGCCGCGCCCTGGCTGCCGGCGGCGCGGCGCTGCGCGCCGCCGGTGTCGACGCCGCACTGGTCACCATCGGCGGCGACGTGCTGGCCGTCGGCCGGCACGGCAACCGGCCGTGGCGCATCGGCGTACGCAACCCGTTCGGCACGGGCATCCTCGGCACCATCGAGCTCGCCGACGGCGAAGCCGCGCTGACCTCGGGGACGTACGAGCGGGGCTTCGAAACTGCCGGCAGGCGCTACCACCACCTGCTCGATCCGCGTACCGGTGCCCCAGCCGAGGGCGTCGTGGCGGTCACCGTCATCGGGCGCGACCCGGAACTCGCCAACGCCGCCGCCGTGGCGCTGCTGGTCGGCGGTGCCGGGCGCATGGCGACGCTCGCACACGACCTCGGTGTAGCCTGCGTGCTGCTGGTGACCGCCGACGGGACGCAGCAGCGCGATGCCTGCATGGCCGACCGGCTGCAGCCACCGCCCGGGTGAGCGGAAAAGTGTGACGCACGGCAGCTGTGGCAGCGCGGCCCACGTATAATCGGCTCGTGCGTTGAGGGCATGGGATACACCGAGCGGTGAGCAGCAGGCAAGCCATGGCACAGCCGCGCGTGCGCACGCTGGCGCTACCCGACAGTCCCTGGTCGGCGGCCGCCGCGCGTGACCGTCTGTCGTCCACGCTGTTCCTCGCCGCCCTCGTCCACGGGATCCTGATCCTCGGCATCACGTTCACGGCAGCACCGCCGGACCGCGATCCTACCGCCACCTCGCTCGATGTCGTCATCGTCACGCGCGACTACGCCCGCGCGGCAGCGCCGCTCAATACCGCCGCGCTGCTCGCACAGCAGAACCTAGTCGGCCGCGGCAATGCACCGCTCGACGCCCGCCTGCGTACCGCGGTGCCGACGAGCCTCGATCTCGCCGCGCCTGGCCCTGACCAGGACGGCATGCTGCGGGCGCCAGGCAGCACCGGGGCCCAGGTGCCCGCCGAGGAACGCCTGACCGCCGCAGCCCGCGACCGGCCGGGCGTGCACCCCGGCGTGGCCGGCGCCATGCCGGTGCCGGCCCGGCAGCGCCAGTTGCGCGCCGCCCCTGCCGACGTCACCGACATCCTCGCCGAACCTGACACGGTCACCGCGATTCCGGACGCCAACCCGCGGGAACTGCTGGTCAGCGCCAGCACCCGCGAAGCGCGCATCGCCGGTTACCTCAACAGCTGGAAGATGCGCGTGGAGCGCATCGGCACGCTGAATTTCCCCGGTGCCGAGCGACTCGCCACCATCGGCACGCCGCCGGTGCTCGAAGTGGCGATCACGGCAGACGGCGAACTGAAGGAAATCGTCGTACGCAATTCCTCCGGTTACCGCAACCTCGACCAGGCCGCGATGGAAATCCTGCGCATCGCCGCGCCGTTCGAGCCGTTTCCGCAGATCCTGCGCGAGGACTACGACGTGCTGCGCTTCGCCTACGAGTGGCACTTCGGTTCGGGCAGCGGCATCGGCCGCATCAGCGCCGTCAACGGCTCCTGAGCAGCGCCGCGAAGCGACATAAGCGGGCGCAGCCGCTGCCGCGGAGCAGGCGGCGTGGTACATTGACCAGCAGGCTGTCCCGCCGCCGCGGGGTGCCGGACCACCATGGGTGACGTGACTTATCTCACCGGGCACTTGCTGATCGCCATGCCCGCCATGGCGGACCCGAACTTCGTACGCACCGTCACCTACATCTGCGAGCACACCGACCAGGGTGCGCTCGGCATCGTCATCAACCGGCCGCTGCAGATGGACCTCGGCGAGGTGTTCCAGCAGCTCGCCCTGCAGGACACCGATGCGGCGCTGGCGCGCCAGCCGGTGCTGCGTGGCGGCCCGGTCCAGACCGAGCGCGGCTTCGTGCTGCACGAACCGTCCCGCCAGTGGGACGCGACGGTGGCGGTGAGCGACTCCGTGCACCTCACCACCTCGCAGGACATCCTGGCGGCGCTCGCCGGCGGCACCGGGCCGAAGCGCGCGCTGATGGCGCTCGGCTACGCCGGCTGGGGTGCCGGGCAGCTCGAGATGGAGATCGGCGCGAACGCCTGGCTGAACGTGCCGGCGACCGACACCATCGTCTTCGACACACCGTTCGAGGCGCGCTGGGCGGCTGCCGCGGGGTTGCTCGGCATCAACCTCGCCATGATCAGCTCCGAGGCCGGTCACGCCTGACCGTGGCGAGCCGGGCCCTGGTTTTCGACTTCGGCACCCGCAAGATCGGCGTGGCCGCCGCCAATCGCCTCACCGGCACCGCCACCGCGCTCACCACCCTGGCAGCCCGCGATGGCGTTCCCGAGTGGCATGACCTCGCCACGCTGATACACGACTGGCAGCCGGAAGTGCTGGTCGTTGGCCTGCCGCGCAACGCCGACGGCAGCGACTCCGACATGACCGGGCGCACACGCGGCTTCCAGCGCTGGCTCGGCGAGCACGCGGGACTGCCGATCGAGGAGATCGACGAGCGCTACACCTCGGCGGAAGCCGAGGACGTGCTGCGCGACCAGCGCCGCAGCGGGGCGCGCACGCGCCGCGTGCGTCCCGCCGACATCGACCTCATGGCCGCACGCCTCATGGCCGAGACCTGGGCGCGGTCCTGATACGGGCAGGACAGCGGCGGGGCCGTCGTGGAAGAATACGCCCCGCCATGAACCGGCCCCACCACGGCACGATCTTCCTCGAGGACGCATGCGTCACGGCGCTGCAGGCCTTCCCGGGACACCAGTACCTGCTGCGCCTGGAGGCACCACAATGCGCGGCCCGTGCCACGCCCGGTACCTTCGTGCACCTGCAGTGCGCTGCCGACATCCCGATGCGCCGGCCGCTGTCGATCATGAATGCCGATCCCGCGACCGGCACCATCGAACTGCTGTTCAAGGTGGTCGGCATCGGGCTGCGCGCGCTGGCCCACACGACGCCCGGCGCACGCCTGAGCGTACTCGGGCCGATCGGCCGCGGCTTCGAGCCCGACCCGGCGCGGCCGCGGGCGGTCCTGATCGGCGGTGGCGTCGGCATGCCGCCGCTGCGTTTCCTCGCCACGCGCCTGGCAACGGGTGGCGCCTGGCGGCCGATCGCCTTCTTCGGCTCCGAGGTACCGTTTCCGTTCCGCCCGGCGCGTGCGGCGACGGCGCTGCATGGCATCGACCATCGCATCGATGCCAGCGATCCACTGCTCGAGTCCCTCGGCGTGCCATCGCGACTCGCCTCGCTCGCCACCTTCGATGGCTGTTACCGCGGTTACGTCACTGCGCTCGCCGCCGAGTGGCTCGCGGCCCTGCATGCCGCCGAGCGCAACGACGTGGCGATCTACGCCTGCGGCCCCGCGGCGATGCTGCAGGCGGCGGCTGCCGTAGCGCGCGACTTCGGCCTGCCGGCCGCGGTTTGCCTGGAGGAGCACATGGCCTGCGGTGTGGGCGGCTGCGCCGGCTGCGTGGTGCCGGTGGCAACGCCGGACGGGCCGGCCATGAAGCGCGTGTGCGTCGACGGGCCGGTGTTCGACGCGCGCGCGGTATACCCGGAAATCTTCGCGGGAGCCTGAACGGGGCTGCAGCTGCGGGGCGGGAAGTCGTCGGGGCTTGCGCCCCTCCCACAGCAGAATTCATCCCGAGATCCTGTCGGGCACCAGCCGCGACCCGCAGCGCCCCTCCCACAGCGGATGACACGGCATCTGGAACTGTGGGAGCGGCGCCAGCCGCGACCTGAAGCGCGCAAGCGCCCGGAGGCGGGGGAGCCAAACCAAGCGAGTATCGGGGAGCGACTTTGGCTCCCCCGCCGCAAGGGCGCCTGCCATAGTCAGGATGTCGGGGCTTGCGCCCCTCCCACAGAGCACCCGGTCGGGGCTTGCGCCCCTCCCCCAGCCGCAACCCCTCACCCGAAGTGGATCTTCGCCTCGAGGTTGGTGCGCGAGTCGGCGTTGGCGAGCGCCTCTTCCATCGGGACCTTGCCGTCCTTGTACAGCTTGAGCAGGGCCTCGTCGAACGTCTGCATACCCTGCTCGGTCGAGGTACGGAAGGCTTCCTTCACCTTGGCGATGTCGCCCATCTGGATCAGTTCGCCGATGCGTGCGGTATTGAGCATGACCTCCACGGCCGCAACCCGGTCGCCCTGCGTGCCACGCACCAGGCGCTGCGAGATGATGCCGCGCAGGTACTGCGACAGGTCCATGTAGACCTGCGCGTGCTGTTCCTCGGGAAAGAGGTTGATGATGCGGTCGAGCGTCTCCGGGGCATTGTTCGAGTGCAGCGTGGCGATGGCCAGGTGCCCGGTGCCGGCGAGATCGATCGCCGCCTGCATGGTCTCGCGGTCGCGGATCTCGCCGATCAGCACCACGTCGGGGGCCTCGCGCATGGCGCTCTTCAGCGCGCGGGCGTAGGACTTCGTGTCGGTGCCCACCTCGCGCTGGTTGACGATCGACTTCTTGTTGGCGTGCAGGAACTCGATCGGGTCCTCGATCGTGATGATGTGCGAGGAGGTCTTCTCGTTGCGGTGGTTGATCATCGCCGCGAGCGTGGGCGACTTGCCGCAACCGGTGGCGCCGACCATCAGCAGCAGTCCGCGGCGGAACATCACCAGGTCCTTGAGGATCGGGGGCAGGGCCAGCGCCTCCAGCGTCGGGATCTCCGAGGAGATGTAACGCATCACCATGGCGACGTTGCCGCGCTGGTGGAACACGTTGACGCGGAAACGCCCGAGGCCTGACTTGGATACCGCGAAGTCGATCTCCAGCTCGCGGGTGAATTCCTCGAGCTGCTGCTCGCTCATGAGTTCGATGGCCGCCTGTCGGATCATCTTCGGCGTCAGCTCGAGCTTGTTCACCGGCATGATCTTGCCGTCGATCTTGATCTTGACCGGTGAGTGCGGCGTCATGAACAGGTCCGAGGCACGCTTCTCGACCATCAGGTTGAAGAGCGGCTGGACGTTCATCGTCGCCAGTTCGGTGATTTCAGCCATTGCGGTGCTCCGTCACCGTTCCTGGAAGCGCATCACGCCGCGCTGTGAATCGCCTTCCTCGGCAAGTGCCAGGCTGTCGTTGTCGAGGTTCTTCTTCTCGCGCTTGCTCTCCAGCTTGACGCGCAGCCGCAGCTCGTTCTTCGAGTCAGCGTTGCGCATCGCCTCCTCGTAGGAGATTGCGCCACGCTCGTAGAGGGCAAACAGGTCCTGGTCGAAGGTCTGCATGCCGAGCCGCGTGGACTTGGCCATGATTTCCTTGATCTCGGTCACCTTGCCCTTGAAGATCAGGTCGGCGATCAGCGGGGAATGCAGCATGATCTCCATCGCGGCGATGCGGCCCCTGCCGCTCTCGCGCGGGATCAGCCGCTGCGACACCATCGCCCTGATGTTCAGCGACAGGTCCATCAGCAGCTGCTGGCGCTTGTCCTCCGGGAAGAAGTTGATGACGCGGTCGAGCGCCTGGTTGGCGCTGTTCGCGTGCAGCGTGGCGAGGCACAGGTGCCCGGTCTCGGCAAACTGGATCGCGTACTCCATGGTGTCGCGATCGCGGATCTCGCCGATCATAATCACGTCGGGCGCCTGGCGCAGCGTGTTCTTCAGCGCCGCGCCCCAGCTGTCGGTATCGACCCCGACCTCGCGCTGCGTAACCACGCAGCGGCGGTGCGGATGCACGTACTCGACCGGATCCTCGATGGTGATGATGTGTCCGCGTGAATTGTCGTTGCGGTGCCCGACCATCGCCGCGAGCGAGGTGGACTTGCCCGAACCCGTGGCGCCGACAACGATGACCAGCCCGCGCTTGGTCATGACGATGTCCTTGAGGACCGGCGGCAGCTCCAGCTCGTCGAGCGTCGGGATCTTGCTGATGATGGTACGCAGCACGGCGCCGACCTGGCCCTGCTGGATGAAGGCGCTGACGCGGAAGCGGCCAATGCCCTGCGGATTGATCGCGAAGTTGCACTCCTTGGTGGCGTCGAACTCCTTCGCCTGGCGGTCGTTCATGATCGAGCGCACGATGATGGCGCTGTCGTCGGCATCGAGCACGGTCTCGCCGGCGCGGTGAACCTCGCCGTCCACCTTGATCGCCGGCGGGAAACCGGCGGTGATGAAGAGGTCGGACCCCTTCGAGTCCACCAGCTTCTTCAGCAGGCCCTGCATCAGTTTCGTTGCCTGGTCGCGTTCCATCGCTCACTCCTCGCCGGTACGGCAAGCCGCACTACGGCCTAGAACTGGTCCTTGTGGGCGGCCTTGAAGCGCGCCTCTTCCTTGCTGATGACGCCCTTCGTCAGCAGTTCCTGCAGGTTCTGGTCGAGCGTCTGCATGCCGGCCGCCTGGCCGGTCTGGATGGCCGAGTACATCTGCGCGATCTTGCCCTCGCGGATCAGGTTGCGGATGGCCGGGGTGCCGATCATGATCTCGTGCGCCGCGATGCGTCCGCCGCCGGTCTTCTTCAGCAGGGACTGCGAGATCACCGCACGCAGCGACTCGGAGAGCATCGTGCGGATCATCTCCTTCTCCGTGGCGGGGAAGACGTCGACGATGCGGTCCACGGTCTTGGCCGCCGAACTCGTGTGCAGCGTACCGAACACCAGGTGTCCGGTCTCGGAGGCGGTCATCGCCAGCCGGATAGTCTCGAGGTCGCGCATTTCACCGACGAGGATCACGTCGGGATCCTCGCGCAGCGCCGAGCGCAGCGCCTCCGAGAAGCCGAGCGTGTCCTTGTGCACCTCGCGCTGGTTGATCAGCGACTTCTTGCTCTCGTGCACGAACTCGATCGGGTCCTCGATGGTGATGATGTGATCGGGCTTGTTGGTGTTGACGTAGTCGATCATCGCCGCGAGCGTGGTGGACTTGCCCGAGCCGGTCGGGCCGGTGACCAGCACCAGACCGCGCGGGTACATGGCGATGTCGCGGAAGATGGCCGGGGCCTTCAGGTCCTCGAGCGTGCGGATCTGCGACGGGATGGTGCGGAACACCGCGCCGGCACCGCGCATCTGGTTGAAGGCATTGACGCGGAAGCGCGCGAGCTTCGGGATCTCGAAGGAGAAGTCGGTCTCGAGGAACTCCTCGAAGTCCTTTCTCTGCTTGTCGCTCATGATGTCGTATATCATGGCGTGCACGTCTTTGTGCGACAGCGCCGGCATGTTGATCCGCTTGACGTCACCGTCGACGCGGATCATCGGCGGCACGCCAGCCGACAGGTGCAGGTCGGAAGCGTTGTTTTTGACAGAGAATGCGAGCAACTGCGCGATGTCGACAGCCATTTCCGTCCCCAGCTCAAACCCTTACGCACGCCCCGGCGCCGATTCTGACTTGCCATAAGCCCGGTGCGCCAGTGTCGCAGCGTATAGGGAGCCCTCCCGGCCAGCCGTGACCACCATCACGGAAAGCCTTGCCACCCTGCACGCGCGGCTCGCCGGTGCCACGCTCGCGGCCGGACGCCCGGCCACGAGTGTGACCATCGTCGCGGTCAGCAAGACGCACCCGCTCGAGGCCATCCGCGCCGCCCATGACGCCGGACTGGGCCATTTTGGCGAAAACTACCTCCAGGAAGCCGTGGCGAAGATCACGCAATGGCGAGATGGCGTGACCTGGCACTACATCGGCGGCATCCAGGCCAACAAGACCCGCGCCATCGCCACGCACTTCGACTGGGTGCAGACCGTGGCGAGCCCCCGGATCGCCGAGCGCCTCGCCGCGCAGCGGCCCTACTATGCCGCGCCGCTCGAGGTCTGCCTGCAGGTCGCGCCGCAGGGGGGCGTGGCGGGCCGCAGCGGGGCCGACGCCGACGAGGTTCCTGCCCTGGCCACGGTCGTCGCCGGGCTGCCCCGCCTGCGGCTGAGGGGGCTCATGTTCATGCCGATGCCGGGACTCGATCCGGTGACGCTGCGGGCCGGGTTCCGGAGGGTACGTGGGCTGTTCGAAGCGCTGCGCGGCGCGGGCCACGATCTCGATACGCTGTCGATGGGGATGTCGGAGGATCTCGAGATCGCCGTCGAGGAAGGCAGTACGATGGTCAGGGTGGGGACCGCGCTGTTCGGAGCGCGGGTGGCGCACCGGGAATAGGCCGCGGCCGCGGCCGCTCCGGCAGGGACGGCATGGCGCCGGGCGGGACGGGAGACGGATGGAGCACGGGCAGACGCAGATCGGGTTCATCGGCGGCGGCAACATGGCGCAGGCCATCGCGGCGGGTCTGCTGCGCGCGGGGCACGAACCGGCCGCGCTCGCCGTGGCCGAGCCGCTCGCCGCCACGCGCGCGCGCTGGCACGGGTTGCACGCGGCGATCCGCACCGGCAGCGACAATGCCGCCGTCGCCGCGGACGCCGCGGTGCTGGTGCTCGCCATCAAGCCGCAGGTCATGCCGGCAGTACTCGCCGGCCTTGCCGGGCTCGCGCGCCCACGCGGGCAGCTGGTCATCTCGGTCGCCGCAGGCGTGACGCTCGCGACCCTGGCGCGCAGCCTCGGCGCCGGTACGCCGGCGGTGCGCGTCATGCCCAACCAGCCGGCGCTGGTCGGGGAAGGCATGTCGGTGCTGGTCGCCTCCGCCGTCGTCGACGCGGCCGGGCGCGAGCAGGCCTGTTACGTCGCCGAGTCCACCGGCAGGGCGCTGTGGCTCGACGACGAGTCGCTCATGGATGCGGTCACCGCCGTGTCCGGCAGCGGTCCGGCCTACTTCTACCTGCTCATGGAACTGATGGAACGCACCGCGATCGATCTCGGCCTGCCACCCGACGTCGCCCGCACGCTGGTGCGCCAGACCGCCACCGGCGCTGCGCGGGCCGCCGCCATGCCGGATGCGGACGTAGCCGCCCTGCGGGCCAGCGTCACCTCGCCCGGCGGTACCACGGCCGCCGCACTCGCTGTACTCGAGCGCGAGGGAATCGGCGAAACCCTGCGCCGGGCGCTGACCGCCGCCCGCGATCGTGGCGCCGAACTCGGCCGCAGCGCCGGCTGACGCTCCCGACCGCGCGACGGAATCACACCATGCAGAATGCCTTCACGTTCCTCCTTTCCGCAGTCCTCGACCTCTACCTCATCGCGGTCTTCCTGCGCCTCCTGCTCGGCTGGGTCCGCGCCGACTACCGCAACCCGCTGTCGCAGTTCGTGGTGAAGGTCACCAACCCGCTGGTGATCCCAGCGCGGCGCTTCATCCCCGCGGCTGGCGGACTCGATCTCGCCACGGTCGTGGTGCTGCTCGGCCTGCAGCTCGTGGCGACCGCGCTGCTGGTGCAGATCGCCTGCGGAGGAGCCGGCTTCGGGCAGATCGCCGTGCTCGGCCTCATGCGCCTCGTCTCGCTGGTGCTGAACCTCTATTTCTGGCTGCTGATCGTCTACGTCATCTCGAGCTGGATCAGCCCGGGGGGCTACAACCCGGCGCTGGCCGTGCTGGCGACGATCGTGGAGCCACTCCTCGCCCCGCTGCGCCGGATCCTGCCACCGATCGCCGGCTTCGACCTGTCGCCGATCCTCGCCTTCCTGGCAATCGGCTTCCTGCAGCGGCTGCTGCCGGGCGGGCCGGCGTTGTCGGGGCTGCTGTGCGCGGCGTTCTGAACACCCGGTCGCAGGCACAGGGCGTCAGCCACGACAGCCGCACCGGCCCCCGGCTGCGGTTCCTGGCCCTGTGGGAGCGGCGCCAGCCGCGATTCCTCCGTCCGGGGCGTGCGCCCCTCCCACAGCGGACACCTCTTTCGGCACGACGGCGGCATGCGCACGCCAGCCGCCGCTGAAGCTGCCGCGCTCGTCTGCGGCCGGTGGGACGGGACAGCGCTGCTCCTGCCGGTACGGGTGCAGCCGCGGGCCAGGCGGCTGGAACTCGGCCCGCTGCGGGGCGGGCGGCTGCGGCTCGCGCTGACAGCGCCGCCAGTGGACGGCAAGGCCAACCAGCAGGCACGGGCCTACCTCGCCGAGGTCTTCGGCGTGGCTGTCATGCGGGTCACGCTGCTGCACGGGGACGGATCGCGGGACAAGCTCTTCCGCATCGACGGACCTGTCCATCTGCCCGCGCAATTGTTCGGCCCCTGAGCAGCATTGCGCCTGTCGACAGCGCAGGCCGCTGGTTTATGATGGGGTCCATGACCAGCCCACGCCCGGCGGTGCGCCCATGAACCCGAAGACAGCCTGTCTCGCACTCCTCGCCTCAGCGCTCCTCGTCGCTTGTGGCCCACGGTCCGGGACACCGGGGCCGGGCCCGGCAGGCAGTGCCGGGCCGCCGGCGGAGGCTGCCGGCGTCGCCTCGAAGGACTTCGGCGACTACGTCCTGCACTTCAACGCCATCTCCACCGACCAGCTCACGCCCGAAGTGGCGAAGACGTACGAAATCGTGCGCAGCAAGAACCGCGCGCTGCTCAATGTCTCGATCGTGCGCAAGGTCGAGGGCACGACCGGGCAGCCGGTGCCGGGTGCGGTTGCCGCGCTGGTCGCCAACGACACCGGCCAGGTGAAGGACTCGAAGCTGCGTGAGATCCGGGAAGGCGAAGCGGTGTACTACATCGCCGACTTCGCCGTGTCGAACGGCGAAACGCTGGTGTTCACCGTCGACGCCACGCCCATCAACGAGACCAGCCGCTTCAGCGTGCGCTTCACGCGCACGTTCTACGGGGAATGACCGGCGCCTAGTCGCCGCCCCCGGCTGCCGGACACGCCTGCTGCACCTCGTGGCGCAGGCGCACGACATCACCGCGCACGACGTAGAGGAGCTCGGCGACCTTGCCGACGAGATAGTCCTCGTACTTGTCGAGGCGCCGGTCGGCGAGCACCACGTGCCAGAGCATGCGCACCAGGTCCTGCTTCTGGCCGTAGTCGAGGCTCTCGTGCAGCGGCTGGGTGAACTCGTACAGCGACACCGACCGCTCCACCGCCGCACGGGCACGCTGCACCAGCGCGGTGGCCTTCTCGTGGGCGAGGTCGAGCTGCGCCGCGAGCAGGGTGCCGATCTCGCCGAGTTCAGCCTCCGCGATCTGGTGATCGGCGCGGGCCGCCTCGACCAGCAACGCCGCCATCGCGAGCGGAACCTGGTCGGGATCGGGCGGCGGACCCGGGCGTTCGCCGAGCTGGCGCAGGAGCTGGCGCAGCGGACCGATCACGCAGCCCCCAGGCGGCGCACGATGGTCTGCCGCAGCTGGGTCAGATGGCCGTGGAAGAAGTGGTCCACGCCGGGCAGGATCACCAGTTCGGGCGGTGGCGCGAGGCTCGTCACCCACTCGGCGACCTCCGTACTCGGCACCACACCGTCGGCATCGCCCTGGATGATGGTCCAGGGGCAGGCCGGGCGGCGCCCGGCGAGGAGCTTGCGCGTGCGCGCCGCGGGCGGCGCGATCGAGATCAGGTGATCGGGCCCGACGCTCACGGCAGCGTTGCAGGTCACCATGGCGCCGAAGGAAAAACCGGCGAGCAGCAGGCCGGCACCCGGATAGCGCGAGCGCAGCCATTCGGCGACCGCCACCACATCGTCCGTCTCGCCGATACCGTCTGCGAAAGCGCCGTCGCTCGCACCCACACCGCGGAAATTGAAGCGCAGTGCCGGTGCACCGAGTTCGAGCATGGCCCGCGAGACGGTGTGCACGACCTTGTTCAGCATGGAGCCGTGGTGCAGCGGATGGGGGTGGGCGATGACCGCGATCCGCTCGAAATCCCGTCCTTCGGGAATCTCGAGCAGGGCCTCGAGCACGCCGGCGGGTCCGGGCAGGCTCAGGGCTTCCTTGGTGGTGGCGGCGTGGTGGCGCACGGGGCGATTATAGCGGAGGGGTTTGAGTAAACTGTCCCCGGCACACCAGCAGGGAGTGGCACCCATGAAGCTGACATCCACCTCGTTCCGCGACAACGAACGCATTCCCGGCCGCTGCGCCTTCGGCATTCCCGACGGCACCGGGCACATGCAGCTCGGCCAGAACCGCAGCCCCCAGCTCGCCTGGTCCGGCATTCCGGCCGGCGCGAAGTCGCTGGTGCTGATGTGCATCGATGTCGACGTGCCCTCCTCGCTCGAGAACTTCAACAAGGAGGGCCGTGTGATCGAGGCGGACCTGCCGCGCGTGGAGTTCGTCCACTGGGTCATGGTCGACATCCCGGCCACGGACGGCAGCATCCCCGAGGGCCACTGCTCCGACGGCATCACCCCCCACGGCAAGCGCAATCCGCCCGGCCCACCCGGCTCGCGCCAGGGCCTGAACGATTACACCGGCTTCATGGCTGCGGATCCCGCGATGGCCGGCGACTGGCATGGCTGGGAAGGCCCCTGCTCGCCCTGGAACGACGCGCGCGAGCATCGCTACCGGTTTACGCTGTACGCCACGGACCTCGCGCGCTGTCCGGTCGCCGACCGGTTCACCGCCGCCGACGTCAGCCGTGCCATCGAGGGCCATGTGCTGGCGCAGGCGACGCTGACCGGCACCTACACGCTGAATCCGCGCATGCTGTGAGAGTCATCGCACCAGTTCGCGCGAGCCACAGCTACACGCAGCGCCTGCAGGCGCCGCCGCAGGCGGTATTCCCGCTGCTGTGTCCGGTGCGCGAAGCCGAGTGGATCGACGGCTGGAACCCACCGCTCGTCGTCTCCGCCTCGGGCGTGGCCGAACCGGACTGCGTGTTCGTCACGCACGCAGGACCCGGCGAGGAAACCTGGTACATCACCCGGCACGAGCCGGCGGCAGGCTTGCTCGAGATGATCCGGATCCGCCCAGCCGTCACCGCTGGCCGCATCACCATCCGGCTGCGCGCCACCGCAGACGGATGCGCAGCCGACATCACCTACACCTACACCAGCCTCGGCCCGCAGGGAGACGACTTCATCGCAGCCTTCACCGCGGATCACTATCGGCAGTTCATGCGGGAGTGGGAAACGCGGCTGAATCACTGGCTGGCGAACGGCACGGCGCGGTGAACCGGCAGCTGGATCTGGAGATCCGGATCGCGATGACGAAGGAAGGCCTGCAGGTCGAGGTGACGAATACCCGGACGGGTGCAGTCGAGCGCAGCACGTCGCGCTGGCAGGATCTGTTCGAGGAGTGAACGCTGCGGACATCTGCGGCTGGAGCCACTCCGGCGAGCGGCCGGCATATCAACGGGAGACTGGAGCAACTATGGATCTGAAGATACTGGCGACGGTGTTCACGACCGTGTTTCTGGCCGAGCTCGGTGACAAGACCCAGCTGGCCACGCTGCTGTTCGCCGCCGACCGGGAGGTGAGCCGGCTCACGGTGTTCATCGGCGCGTCGCTCGCGCTCATCGTCGCCTCGGGGATCGGCGTCCTGGCCGGCGGGGTGGTGGCGCAGTACGTGAGCGAGAAGGTGCTGCACTACCTGGCGGGAATCGGGTTTGTCGCGATCGGGCTGTGGACGCTGGTGCGGGCGTGAACGGGCCGGGCTGAGCGGGAGGTTGCGGCTTGCGCCGCTCCCACAGGACCC
>CAUJIY010000066.1 GCA_963205295.1 Pseudomonadota bacterium | reverse complement strand
GAGCTGTTCTTCGACGTGCCGGCCGATACGTACGGGCGCCTTCAGGCACGACGACCTGCTCTGCTATCCTCCACCCATGCGGGCCAGCAGTTTCGAGGCGATAGCACGAGCCTTGCACCAGGCCGGTGTGCGCTATCTCGTCGCGGGAGGGCTGGCCGTCAACGCGCATGGGTACCTGCGCTTCACCAAGGATGTGGACCTGGTGATCCAGCTGGTGCCCGACAACGTGCGCCGCGCCATCGAGGCCCTGACGGCACTGGGATACCGTCCGTCCATACCGGTGCCGGTCGCGCAGTTTGCGGAGTCTGAGCACCGGGAGCGATGGGCCCGGGAAAAGGGTATGCAGGTATTCCAGCTCTGGAGCGACCAGCATCTGGAGACGCCAATCGACATTTTCGTGACCGAGCCCTTCGATTTTGACGCCGAGTATGCGCAGGCTGTCATCAAGCCTTTCGGCGCAGACCTGCCGGTGCAATTTGTCACCATCCCGACCCTGATCCGCATGAAGCAGGCGGCGGGCCGGCCGCAGGACCGCATCGACGTCGAACACCTGCGTCTGCGGCTCGAACATGACTGAACCCGAACAGCCTGAGATCGACTGGTCCCTCACCACCTTCGACGGCGCGCGTCGCGAACAACTGCGCCGCTGGGCGGAACTGCCTCTGGAACGTATCGTTGCGGCCCTGGAGGAGATGGAGCAGCTGGGGCTGCGGCTGCAGGGCGAACAGCCGCCTGCGGGCGAGGACCGTCGGCCGCGTTAATCGCCGGACCGTCCGCTGCCGGATTCATGCTTCGGCGTCGAGTGCGCGCCGGTGCCGGGTTTGGCTTATTGGCTTGTTGAAAAAACACCCGATCGCGCTGATGTCAGCTGCGTGACATGGCCTGCTGCGGGCACCTGCCGCATTACCAGCAGGCGCTTGAAACCAATAAGCCAAAAGCCAAACCCGGCACCTATTGACCCCGAATATCCCTTTATTTCTCGAGCAGGGGAAGGATGGCGGCTTCGAAAACGGCGGCAGCCTTGCCACCCTGCATGCGGGCCTGGATCTTGCCGTTGCGGTCGAGGATGTAGCTGGTGGGCAGGACTTCATTCCATGCATGGTCGATGACGCTGACCATGGAGTCCATGTCGGGCGACAGGCGAGCAAGTGTGTGCAGCGTCGGGAACCACTTGTCGATGAAGGGCCGCACGACGGCCTCGCGATCGGCGGGATCGTCGAGGGAAACCGGCAGCAGCACGAAGCCGCGGTCGCGGTACCTGGCTTCGAGCGCCATGAGATCGGGCAGCTCCTTGAGGCAGGGCCGGCACCACGTGGCCCAGAAGTTCACGAGGACGACCTTGCCCCTGTGTTCGTCGAGCGTGGTGCGAAGCTGTTCGGGCCCCACGGGGACGATGATGGCTCCGGGAGCTGCCGGCCTGGCCGCCGTCGCGGCCGGCTTGCTGGTGGTGGCTGCCTGCAGCGGCGCCCACGTCGGAAGCAACAGGAACGCGGCCAGAGCTGCCACCGCGGGCGCCAGCGTCGCCGTGCGGTTCTGCCACTGCATCACGGTGCCACCTGGCCCGCTACCGCCTTCATGCCGGCAGTGGTCGCCTGCGCCACGTCGGCGGTCTTCGTCGCCGACAGATGCGTGACATACACCTGCTGGTCCTGTTGCCAGGCCAGCCACGCGCTGCCGTCGGGTGCGGTCGCGAGCTCCGGATAGGCGGCGGTGCCCTCCGGCGATGACACCTCGGTCACGGGCGAGAAGGTCGCACCGAAGTCGGTGGAAGCGCGCACGAAGATCCGGCGGCCACCGGTGGTCTTGCCATGCCAGGCCACATACACGAAGCCGCCGGGCGCGGCGGCGATGGTGGGACCATCCGAGATCGCGGCACCGGGATGCATCTCGACGGCGGGCCTGAAAGTGGCGCCGCCATCGGTGGAGTGCGAGAAGTACACGCCTCCGGGTTCGCGCCCGGCGGTATACACCACGGAGTAAACATTATTGCCGTCAGCGGCAACCGCGGTGCGCTTCAGCGGGCAGCCGTCGATCTTCCACTGGCCCTCGCCCACGCGGACGACGGGGCCGAAGGCTGCGGTGGGTCCGGGTGCCGAACCGATGGCGCTGTCGCGAAACCCGCCTTCATAGGTGTGCCGGGTGCCGAGGAAGGTGCGTTCACCGGAGGTGGCGGCCGAGAGCTGGCAGCACGGGCAGACGTTGGTGGCATACACGGGTTCATCGTGGCCAAAGGTGGCGCCACCGTCCTGCGACACCGCGCGCCAGAGCGCGCCGGCGCCGTCGGTGGGCTTCATGGTGCGGGTGTCGATCCAGAAAGCTTCCACGTTCTTGCCGTTGGCAATGATCGTGCCGAACGCATGCGCGGCGGCAAACCCGCCGTGCATCACGGCGCTCAGGTCGTTGGTGGCCGGTGAGTTCAGCGTGCGGCCCGGCTCGAAGCTGGCACCACCGTCCGTCGAGCGGGTGTAGCGGGCCGCGAGCAGGGTCTGGTCGGTGCCGGGCTTCTTGTCGTTGCCGGCGTAGAACACGTGCGCGGTGCCCTGGCTGTCCACGGAGAGCACCGGCTTGCTGGTGGCAAAGCCCCACACATCGCCGTCGCGGCTGTTGACCCGCACGGGCTTGCTCCAGGCTTCCACCACGCCGTTGTTTGCCGGCCCGGTGCCGCGCCGATAAAAGAGCTCGTCGAAGGCAATGGCATGCATGCGCCCAGCCGCGGCCTTGTCATCGGCGGGCGCCGGCGGTGGCGGCGACTTCTCCACCCAGATCACCTGCACCACCCCGTTGGGACCGACGGCGATATCGGGGCTCGCGGCCTTGCCACCGGCAGCAGTCACCGGCGCGGGCGTGCCGATGTGCAGGTTGGTACCGGCCTGGGCGGCACCGGCCAGCAGGAGAAGGGTGTTCAGCAGGAAGAGAAATCGCATGGTGTGGCCCCTGGGACGGAGGTGTGTCGAACCTGTCCCGGAGTATAGCGGCGTTGTGAATTTCGGGGTCAGTCTAATAGGGCGCGGTCACAGATGGTTGGCGTGAACTGTCCGGCGGCAGCGGTTCCCCGAGACTGCGCCGCAGGCGCGCATCGCGCCCGTACAGATCGCGGCCGAAGTGTACGCGGCCGTCGGCGTCGACCCAGGTGGTGAGGTAGACGACCCACACCGGCAGGCCGTGGTCGAGACTGAGTACCTGCGTGCGGCCGGCAGCGATGCGTGCGGCGGTATCCGCTTCGGTCCACGGCCGGTCGCGGGCGAGCAGCCAGGTGGCGAATGCAGCGGCATCCTCGAGCCGCACGCAGCCGGAGCTGAGCGTGCGCCGGTCGAGGGCGAACAGGCCCTTGCCGGGTGTGTCGTGCAGGTAGATGTCGAAAGGATTGTCCCAGCCGATACGCACGCGCCCGAGGCTGTTGGCCGGTCCCGGCTCCTGGCGCAAGCGGTAGGGGAAGCGCCGGGGCCCGAGCGCGCGCCAGTCGATGCCTGCCGGATCGAGTGCCGGCCCGCTGCCATCGGCACGAAACACGCGGATGCCGCGGCTTGGCAGGAAGGTCGGGTCGTCCTGCTGGCGTGGCAGCAGGTCTTCCACCGCGATGATGCGCGGCACCGACCACGCCGGATTGAACACCACCTGGTCGATCTCGCCCTGCAGGCTGGGCGTGGCCCGCAGCGGGTGGCCGACGATCACACGCATCGTGTGCACCTGCTGTCCACCGGCGACCACCTCGAGTGTGCCGCGCACGATGTCGACCCAGGCGTACTCGGCACCGGGGTCGGCCGGCAGCCAGCGCCAGCGCTCCACGGTGGCGGCGAGCTGGCCGATGCGCTCGGCGAGTGGCACGTTCAGCGCGGTGCGCGTGGCCGCGTCGAGCACGCCCGTGACGGGCAGTCCGTGGCGCGACTGCGCCTGGCGCAGCGCGGTTTCCAGCGCGGGCTCGAAGTACCAGGGATCGGCGAGCATGCCGCCGTCGTAGTCGGCACTCGCGCGCAGTCGCCGGCGCAGGATGACGACCGCCGCGTCGCGGCTGCCGGCGCCCAGCTCCGTGCCGTCAGGCAGTTGCGGCCAGCCCCCGACGGCGGCCATGGCGACATGGCGGCGCAGGGCGTCGAGCAGGAGCTGTGCCTCGGGCCGTCCGGCGGCGAGGGCGGAAGCTGCCGGTGCCGCCAGGGCGATATGCCAGTCGGGATCGGCGACGGCCGGGTCGAGTGCGGGCCGGCTGCCGTCGAGCAGTCCGGCGATCCATGCCGGCAGTCCGGGTGTCGTGGCGGGCGGGGCCGCAGGGAGCGCGGCCGGGACGAGCAGGGCTGCGGCCGCGAGGCAGCTGGCCGCGCGCTGCATCAGCTGTCGCGCTGTGCCTGCCGCCGGCGGCGCCCGAGCGCACCGAGTCCTGCGACGCCCGTGGCGAGCAGCCAGGCTGCGCCCGGTGCCGGCACCGCCGAGATTTGCACCGCGGTGTCGATGAAGGCCGGATCGAAGCGCTTGTAGGTCGGATAGTAGGCGGCGAAGCTGCCCGAAAAATCGTCGTTGTCCTCGATGTCGAACGCCGCCGTCGCGCCCGCACTGCCGATGGCCGTGAAGCCGAGCGTCGCCACGGTGCCGGTCTCCGGCGCATTGTCGAAGCCGAAGGTGAGCGTCTGCTGGCCGCCGGCGGTCTCGCTGGCGAGCGGCAGATACAGGTTGACGCCGGCGGCGAGTGTGGGGGTGCCGAAGCTCACCTGCGCCGGGTCGAACCGGATGATGACCTCGCCGCCGTACAGTCCGCCGGTCTGACCGGGATAAACGTCCGCGGCGTCGATCACAAGGTCGAGCGTGAACGCCTGACCCTGCAGCACGGTCGTGGCCGACGGCTGCAACGCGATGCTGGCAGCCTGTGCCGGCAGGCCCGTGGCGAGGGCGAGTGCGGCGCAGAGGGACAGGCTGGTATGACGGTTCATGTGGCTTTCCTTGCGATCACTCCGGCGCAGGCCGGACTCCTGGCAATGGTCTGGCGGCTCAATACGGTCCCGGTCCGGTGCTGCCGGTCACTTCGCGCAGCAGGCCGACGTCCTTGATGTG
>CAUJIY010000065.1 GCA_963205295.1 Pseudomonadota bacterium | reverse complement strand
TTCGGTCCCACGAACACGGCGAGATCGGCGGCACCGCGCGCGATGCGACCGAAATTCCGGTAGTTGCGACCGCTGTCGCCATGGGTATCCGAGACCGTGCCGACGATCGCCACCTTGCGGGAAGCGCTGGCATCGCGCAGGAACTCGAACGGCATGCGGAAGGACCAGGCCGGGGCCTTGCGGTCGTCCCGGATCCAGGTGATTCCATCCGGCATGGTGACCGGCTGCATGCGTCCCTCCGCCGGCTCGAACCGGCCGACCACCGGAATCGCGGCAGCGAGCGGCAGTCCCGCGGCCACCGCGATGCCGAGGGCAGCGAGCACCGGCACGGCGAGGTGCCGGCCGTGCAGCGCCGTGCGGATCTCGTGCCGCTCGCCGCCGTGGTCGATCACCAACGTGAGCGGTTCGGGCCAGTTCGAGCGGGCCGCCACCAGGCGCAGCGTGGCTGCGGAATCGCTGCCGAACCAGATGACGCGCCGTGAGGTCTGCCCGCCGATGTCCCGCACCAGCGGATCGTCGATGTTGAGCACTGCGATGCCGTCGGCAGGCGGGGCGAGGACCACCTTGGCCTTCTCCGCGGCGATGGCCCCGACACCCCGGAAGGCCGTGTAGTGCTCGTTCCCGATCATGGTCAGCACCGCGATGTCGGGGCGAACGAGGCGCAGGTGCGGGTCGAGCGTACCCGGCCGCGCAGCGGCGAGCTCGGTCACGCAGTAGCGATGCCCGCGCCCGGTTCGGCGGATGGTGCGGATCACGTCGTGCAGCGCGTTGAACCCCCGGGTCTGTTCACAGGGACCCGCCTCGCGCAGGATCGCGGCGGCGAGCGCCACCGTCGTCGTCTTGCCGGAGGTCCCCGTGATGCCGACATGGATGACCTGCGCCATCCGCCGCCGATGGTGCAGTGCCAGCCGGTACCGCCACGCCTTCTTCAACCGCCCGACGACATTCCCCGGCCACGCCATGGCGGGCATGATAGGCAACACCGGATGCCTGCGGGTACCGATTGCGCTATTCTTTTCGTCTCCGGAAAACAACTCCAAGCGCCCGCAACGCCGGGCTGACCAGGTATCTTCGTGCGTATCGGTGCTCCAGCCCTCGCGGAAGCTGACGGCCTCGTGCGGATCTCCGCCACCGTCTCCTCCGCCGGCGGAGAAGAACGCCTCTGGTTCGGCGTGGCGCCGGAATATGCCGGCGCGTTGTGTTGCGAACGTGCGGACGGCTTCGCCGTGGCGCTGCTCCTGCGTGCCATGCAACTCGGTGAAGACCTGCAGCTCGCGGCGCCGCTCTGCACCCGCCTGCACCACAACCTGCTGCATTACTACCAGCCGCTGATGTGCGTGCTCTACCCGGGGCTGCGCCCGGTACGCATCGATGCCGATCTGGTCGAGGTGGGCCCCGCTGCGGGTGTCACCGGGGTCGGCAGCGGCTTCTCGGCCGGGATCGACTCGTTCACGGTGATCCGCGACTATTTCATGGAGCCGGCACCCGCCGGCTGGCGGCTGACGCACCTCACGTTCCACAACGTCGGCTCGCATGGCGTGCGCGACCACGCCCGTGCCCGCGAACTGTTCTGGCGGCGTCACGCGAACACCCGGGGCTATCCCGAGAGCATCGGCCTGCCTTTCGTCGCCGTCGACTCGAACCTGGCCGAACTGTTGCCGATGGATTTCGAGCAGACACACACGACACGCAACCTCGCCGTGGCACTCGTGCTGCAGGGCCTGCTTGCGCGCTTCTACTACGCGTCGACCTTCCACTACCGCGACCTGTCGTTTACGCCGACCTTCGACAGTGCCCGTGCCGACCCGGTTGCCGTGCCGCTGCTGTCGAGCGGCTCGCTCACCATGGTGTCCACGGGCAGCCAGTACAGCCGTGTCGAGAAGACGCGGCTCGTGGCGACGCTGCCGCAGGTCCCGCGCTGGCTCAATATCTGCTCCACGGAAACCCGCGACGGCCGCAACTGTTCGCGCTGCCTCAAGTGCTGCCGCACGCTCTACACCCTGGAGATGCTGGGACTCATCGGGCAGTTCGCTGCGGTGTTCGACCTGGACCGCTGGGAGCGCGAACGCAACCGTTTCATCGTCACCCAGTTGCTCGGCAGCAGGAACCGCCGGCCGCTGACCGCGGAGATTCTCACCTATGCCCGCGAGCACGGGCTGCGCTTCACCGCCTGGCAGCAGTTCATGGCCCTGCTGCTGCGGCCCGTCCCCAGGCCGTTGTATCGCCTCGGACGCTCGCTCAACCGCAGGCTGGCCGGATGACCAACGACACCGATGAGGACGCCGTGAGCTTCAGCATCGAACGAGCCGCCACCGGAGACCGCGACGCGATCCTCGCGGTCATGCGCCACTACAACATGCACCATGTCCCGTCGGTGGAGATGGAGGAACTCGATCTCGCCTGTTTCTTCGTCGCGAAGCTGGCCGGACGCATCGTCGGTGCCGCCGGCTACCGCCTGCTGGAGCCGGGCCGCGGTAAGACCACCCTGCTCGGCGTGCTGCCTGAATACAGCGGACATGGCATCGGCAAGGCCCTTCAGCAGCGGCGCATGGAGGTGATGCACCGGGCCGGTGTCAGTACGCTCACGACGAACGCCGACCGGCCGGACACCATACTCTGGTATCGCAAGCACTACGGTTACCGCCCGGTCGGCACGTTGCGCAAGCTCTGTTCGTTCGGGCTCGACGACGTCGATCACTGGACCACGCTCGAGACCGATCTCGACGAGTACTTCGCCACGTACCAGGCACGGGAGCGCCAGCGCCAGGAATACATGGCGGCCAACGATGCCCATCCGCTCGCGCCCTACCCGCCGCTCGTCATCAACGTGTGCCTGACGGGCATGATCCCCACGCGGGAGCAGACGCCACACGTGCCGTTGTCGGTCGAGGAGATCGTCGCCGACGCCGTGGCGGTCTGCGACGCCGGGGCCCACGTCGTTCATCTCCACGCACGCGACGCCGCCGGGCAACCGACGCCCGATCCGAAGCTGTACGAACGGATCATCACCGGCATCCGCCGCGAGCGGCCGCAGCTGATCTGCGCGGCGACGACCTCGGGGCGCAACTGGGCCGATTTCGAACGCCGCTCCGCCGTGCTCTACCTCGATGCCGCTGCGCGTCCGGACATGGGCAGCCTCACCCTCGGCTCGCTCAACTTTCTCACCGGCGCGAGCCGGAACACCATCGAGATGGTCGAGCGCCTGGCCCTCGCCATGAAGGACCAGGGCGTGAAACCCGAGCTGGAGGTGTTCGACCTCGGCATGATCAATCTCGCCCGTTACCTCGAACGCAACGGGCTGATCGGCGGACGCAAGTACTTCAACCTGCTGCTCGGCAACCTGAACACCGCACCGGCGACGCTCGGCACCCTGGCAACCCTGGTCGCGGCGCTGCCGGCCGACTCCACCTGGGGCGCAGCGGGTCTCGGCCAGTTCCAGCTGCCGATGAACGCGGCCGCCATCGTCGCCGGCGGCCACGTGCGGGTCGGTCTCGAGGATTCGATCCACTACGACCACGCCCGCACCCGGCTCGCCACCAACCGGCAGCTGGTCGAACGCGTGGTGCGCCTCGCCGGCGAGCTGCAACGGCCCATCGCGACGGCCGCCGAGGCGCGGGCGATGTGCGGCCTGGCGCCGCGCCTGCCGGGTGCTACTCGTCGCGGAAGCGGCGGGTGATGTCGCCGTAGGCGTCGATGCGCCGGTCGCGCAGGAAGGGCCAGCCCTGGCGCTGGCGCTCGATGTCGGCACGGTCGATCTCGGCGTAAAGCACGCCTTCTTCGTCGGCGGCAGCCTTCACGAGGAGGTGCCCGTCGGGGGCCGCGACGAAGCTCTGGCCCCAGAACTCGATGCCGCCCGCCCCACCCGGTTCCGGCTCGAAACCGGTGCGGTTGATGGCCACGACGAAGCAGCCGTTGGCGATGGCGTGGGCGCGCTGGATCGTCTCCCAGGCCGCGTGCTGGCGGGCGCCGAGCGCAGCCTTCTCCTCGGGATGCCAGCCGATGGCGGTCGGATAGATGAGGATCTCCGCCCCGGCGAGCGCGGTGAGCCGCGCGCCTTCCGGATACCACTGGTCCCAGCACACCAGCACGCCGAGCCGGCCGGCCGCGGTGTCGTGGGCCTGGAAGCCGAGGTCGCCCGGGGTGAAGTAGTACTTTTCGTAGTAACGCGGGTCGTCGGGGATGTGCATCTTGCGGTAGCGGCCGACGACGCCGGCCTGTCCATCGATGATCGCCGCGGTGTTGTGGTAGAGCCCGGCGGCACGGCGTTCGAACAGAGACAGCACGATGGTGGCGCCATGGGCTGCAGCGAGCGCCGTGAAGGCTTCGGTGGTGGGGCCCGGCACCGGTTCGGCGAGGGCGAAGTTGCCGGCGTCCTCACTCTGGCAGAAATAGCGCGAGCGGAACAGCTCGGGCAGGCACACCAGCCGCGCGCCGCCCGCGAGCGCCTGGCGCGTGAGCTCGAGCGCGCGCTGCAGGTTCGCCGCCGGGTCGGCACCCATGCGCATCTGCACCAGCGCCAGCTTCAGGGTGGTCGCGGACTGCGTCACGGCGCTCACCAGGGGATGCAGTAGGTGGTCTCGTTGAAGCAGGCGGTGTACTGGTCGAGGATCTGCATGCCGACGCCCGGGCGCACCTGGCCGGCATCGATCTTGCGCCGGACCAGCTCGCTCATGCGCCGGTTGAGGTCGTTCGGGAAGTACTGCACCTGCGCCAGCATCTCGTGCACCGTCATGCCCGGGATCACCTTCTCGATCCAGAAATTGCCGGGCTCCTCGGCGTCGGCGTACACATGCACCTCGGGCACGCGTCCGAACAGGTTGTGGGTGTCACCCATGATGTCCTGGTAGGCACCGACCAGGAACACGCCGATGTAGTACGGCGCATCGGCCTGCAGGCCATGCACCGGCAGGAAGCTCTTGTCGTCGAGCGCCGAGATGTAATGGCTCACCTTGCCATCGGAATCGCAGGTGAGGTCGACCAGCACGCCGCGACGGTGCGGGTTCTCCTCGAGCCGGTCGATCGGCATGATCGGGAAACCCTGGCCGATGGCCCAGTGGTCGAGCATCGACTGGAAAACGGAGAAGTCACAGAGATAGAGGTCGGTGAGCCGTTCCTCGAGCTCGGCGAGTTCATCGGGTACCGGATCGAGCCCGGCAGCGCGCAGTCCCGGGAGGATTTCGGCGCAAACGCTCCAGTACAGGTGCTGCACGGCCGCGAGCTGATCGAGCGCGAGGTAGCCGAGGGCGAACAACTGGTCGGCCTCGTTGCGCGCGTCCTTCGCGTCGTGATACGCCTCGAGCAGCTCCTCGGGCTTGCTTGCGCGGCGGCGCAGGCCGTCGAGGATCTTCTTCAGTCCCTTGACGGTCTTGTGCGGCTTCTCGGGCAAGGTGCAATCCTGCGGCGTATCGGGCCGGTGGGTGCCGAGGACCGGTACGATCAGGACCGAGTGGTGTGCAGTGATCGCCCGCCCGCTCTCCGAAACCAGCACCGGTGGCGGCACCTCGCGCGCATCGCAGACTTCCTTGACGGCGTAGACCACGGCGTTGGCGTATTCCTGCAGACCGTAGTTGATGCCATCCTCGTCACGGGCGTAGCCGGAGCCGTAGTTCACGCCGAGGCCGCCACCGACGTCGAGGTGCGTGACACCGATGCCCTGCTTGACCAGGCTCACGTAGACCTGGCAGGCCTCGGTCACCGCCTTCTTCAGCACCTGGATGTCGGCGATCTGGCTGCCCAGGTGGAAATGCAGCAGCTGCAGGCAGTCCCGGGCCCCGCGCCGCTCGAGTTCCTGCACCATGCGCACCAGCTCGGGGATGGCGATGCCGAATTTCGAGCGCGCACCGGCCGACTCGAACCAGCGCCCCGAGCCCTGCGTGGCCAGCCGGATGCGGGCGGCGAGGCGCGGCCGGATGCCGGCCTGGTCGGCGAGCGCGAGCAGCTGCTCGAACTCGGAGTACTTCTCCACGATCGGCAGCACCTTCTGCCCGAGCTGCTGGGCGGAGAGGATCAGCGACAGCATGGTGCGATCCTTGACGCCATTGCACAGCAGGAGGCGTTCGTCGTCGAGGTGCGGCAGCGCAGCCACGAGCTCGGCCTTGGAGCCGCACTCCAGGCCCATATGCCAGGGACGGCCGGCATCGAGCACTTCGGCGACCACCTCGTGCATCTGGTTGACCTTGATCGGGTAGACGCCGCGGTAGACGTTGCCGTAGCCGGCCTCGGCGACGGCGGTGGCAAAGGCCTCGTTCAGCCGGCGCACCCGCGCGCGCAACACGTCCTGGAAGCGGATCAGCACCGGAAAGCCGCCGTTGCGCCGGCGGATCTCGTTCACCACCTGGACGATGTCGATGGCCAGCTCGTTCTCGGGGAACGGGCGCACGGCAGCGTGGCCCTGCCCGTTGATGAAGAAGAAATCCTCGCCCCAGGCATCGACACGATAGAGCTCGGCGGAACGCTCGGCGCTCCACGGCTCGGGCTGTGGCGGTGTGATCTCCTCGCGTGGCGCGACACCGGTACGTCCCTTGGCCATCTCGTCTGATCCTCCTTGTAGCTACTGGCCGAGCACGCAGGCGAACACGAGCGGCGCCACGATGGTGGCGTCCGACTCGATGACGAACTTCGGCGTGTCCGCGGCGAGCTTGCCCCAGGTGATCTTCTCGTTCGGCACGGCACCCGAGTACGAGCCGTAGCTCGTGGTCGAGTCGCTGATCTGGCAGAAGTAGCCCCAGCGCGGAATGTCGCGGATCTGCAGGTCCTGCTCGAGCATCGGTACCACGCAGATGGGGAAGTCCCCGGCGATGCCGCCGCCGATCTGGAAGAACCCGATCGAATGCCGGCGGCAGGTGGCCTGGTACCAGCGCGCGAGCTCGACCATGTACTCGATGCCGGTGCGCACGGTGTGTACGCGCTTCACGTCGCCGCTGATCACGTGGCTCGCGAAGATGTTGCCGAGCGTGGAGTCCTCCCAGCCCGGCACGATGATCGGCAGGTTCTTCTCGCAGGCGGCGACGAGCCAGCTGTGCTGCGGATCGATCTGGTAGTACTGGCGCAGCCTGCCCGCGCGCAGGATGCGGTAGAAGAACTCGTGCGGGAAGTACGCCTCACCCGCCCGGTCGGCCGCGACCCACTCGTCGAGCACCGCCTTCTCGAGCCGGCGGATCGCCTCTTCCTCCGGGATGCAGGTGTCGGTGACGCGGTTGAGGTGCCGGGCGAGCAGGGCCTCCTCGTCCGCAGCGCTCAGTTCCCGGTAGTGCGGGATGCGCACGTAGTGGTCGTGGGCGACCAGGTTGAAGATGTCTTCCTCGAGGTTCGCACCGGTGCAGCAGATGGCATGCACCTTGTCGCGCCGGATCATCTCGGCGAGCGACAGGCCGAGCTCGGCGGTGCTCATGGCACCGGCGAGCGTCACCAGCATCTGGCCGCCCTGGTCGAGATGGCGCACGTAGGCATCGGCGGCGTCGACGAGGGCAGCCGCGTTGAAGTGGCGGTAATGACGATGGATGAAGTCGCTGATCTGACCCATGCTGGTCGGCCTCGGTGTCTGGGTGGGCGGCGGGTGGCGGTGCAAGCTTAGAGCAAGGAGTGGGCCGAGTTAACAGGCGGCATGATCAGCGGGCGTCACCGTCGGCCACCGGCTCAGGCCGCCGGGACCTGCTGCGTCAGGCAGTGCAGGGTGCCGAGGCCGACGACGATGTCGCGGCAGTCGACGGCGACGACGCGCCGGCCGGGGAAGCAGCGGGCGAGGATGGCGGCGGCTTCCTCGTCGCGGGGGCAGCCGAACACGGGCAGGAGCACGACGCGGTTGCCGATATAGAAGTTGGCGTAGCTGGCCGGCAGGCGCTCGCTGCCGCGCAGGACCGGCTCGGGCATGGGCAGGTCGATGACCTGCAGCGGACGGCCGTCGGCGAGACGCATGGCAGCCAGGCGCTCGCGGTTCCCGCGCAGCGGCTCGAAGTTGGCGTCGGTGGGGTCCTCTTCGATCACGGTGACGACCGTGTCCTCGCCGACGAAGCGGGTGATGTCGTCGATGTGGCCGTCGGTGTCATCGCCGACGATGCCCTCGCCGAGCCACAGCACCTGGCGGATGCCGAGGTTGTCGCACAGGCGCTGCTCGATGTCTGCGCGCGCGAGCTCGGGGTTGCGGTTCGGATTGAGCAGGCACTGCTCGGTGGTGAGCAGGGTGCCGGCGCCGTTGACGTCGATCGAGCCGCCCTCGAGGATCATGTCGACCGTCCGGTGGGGTACGTCGAGGAGCGCGGCCATCCGCTGCGGCATCTGGTCGTCGAGGTCGAAGGGCGGGTACTTGCCGCCCCAGGCGTTGTAGCCGAAGTCGAGGGCGAGCAGCGGCGCCTCGTCGCCGGTGCGGGTGACGAAGATCGCGCCGTGGTCGCGACACCAGGCGTCGTTGGTCGGATTGCGGTGCAGGCGCAGGCGTGCAGGGCTGGCGTGACCGGCAAGCAGCCCGGCGACGTGGCGCTCGTGACGCTCGTCGAGCACGTTGATATGCACCACTTCGCCTTCGGTCAGCGCACCGACAGCCCGCGCCAGCGCCACCTCGGCCCGTGACAGCACGCCCGGCCAGGTGTCCGGGTTGTGCGGCCAGGACAGCCAGGTCGCCTGGTGCGGGGCCCACTCGGGGGGCATGCGGTAGCCCTGCGCCGCCGGGGTGGCCCGTCCATGGAGGTCACGATCGGTCATGCTGCTCCCGGATCCTTGCCCACCGCTGCCGGCACGCCGCCGGCCGCGGGAAGGGCGGGCACTATAGGTCAGTGGCGGGGGGTGTCAAGCGGCCGGCGGGGACTTGATGCCGGCGGGATCGGGCGCGTTGCCAAAACAAATCCGTGACACGGCGTCAGCCGCCGTGTTTCGCCATGTGCGATCATGGCGGACGGTATCCCGCAGGCCCGGTGCGTAGCCCGCCACCCGGCCGCGGCCATGGAGGCAATGCTTGCGACCAGTGTCATTCGCGGAACGCGACCTGGCGACGGTGCTCTGCATCGGCGCTCACTGCGACGACATCGAGATCGGCTGCGGCGGCACGCTTCTCACGCTGGCTGGCCGTCATCCTGCGCTGCGCTTCCACTGGGTCATGTTCAGCGGCGACGACGTCCGCGAGGCCGAGTCGCGCGCCGCGGCCACGGCGTTGCTGGGGGCGCGCTGCACGGTGGTGGTCCACCGCTTCCGCGGCAGCTACCTGCCCTGGGAGGGTGCAGCGGTCAAGGACGAGTTCGAGGCGACGGCACGCCGGCTGCAACCGGACCTGGTGTTCACCCACCACCTCGCCGACCGGCACCAGGACCACCGCCTGCTGGCCGAGCTCACCTGGAACACGTTCCGCGACCATGCGGTGCTCGAGTACGAAATCCCGAAGTACGAAGGTGACCTCGGCCACCCGAACCTGTTCGTCCCGCTCACGACGGCGACAGCCGCCCGCAAGGCGGACGTGATCATGGCGAGCTTCCCGTCGCAGCACACACGCACCTGGTTCAGCCGTGAGCTGTTTCTCGGCCACCTGCGCGTGCGCGGTATCGAGTGCAATGCCCCGTCGGGTTATGCCGAGGCGTTTCATGCCCGCAAGCTGGTCTGGCAGGACCCCGAGGTGCAGCCATGAAAGTCGTCCTGTTCTGCGGTGGGCTCGGCACGCGCCTGCGCGAGCACTCGGCCACGATACCGAAGCCGCTGGTGAACATCGGCGTGCGGCCGATCATCTGGCACCTGATGCGCTGGTACGCCCACTACGGCCACCGCGACTTCGTGCTGGCGCTCGGCTATCACGGCGAGATGGTGCGCGACTACTTCCTGCACTACAACGAGTGCCTGTCGAACGATTTCACCCTGTCGGACGGCGGTCGCAAGGTCGAACTGCACAGCCGTGACCTCGACGACTGGCGCATTACCTTCGTCGATACCGGCCTGCACTCCAACATCGGCCAGCGCCTGCTGCGCGTACGCCAGCACCTCGCCGGGGAACCGGTATTTCTCGCCAACTATTCCGACGGGCTGTCTGACCTGCCGCTCGACCGCATGATCGCCGACTTCGAGGCGCGCCAGGTGGTGGCGAGCTTCGCGGCGGTGAGGCCCGCCACCAGTTTCCACGCCGTGCGCCTCGACGACACGGGGCTGGTGACCGACATCGGCCCGCTCGACGAACAGGCCGCGGCGATCAACGGCGGGTTCTTCATCCTGCGCCAGTCGATCTTCGATTACATCCGCGAAGGCGAGGAGCTGGTCGAGCAACCGTTCGCGCGGCTGATCGCGCAGCGCCAGCTCGCCGCCTATCCCTACACCGGGTTCTGGCGCGCCATGGACACGTTCAAGGACAAGATCGCCTTCGACCGCATGGAGTCGCGCGGCGACTGCCCGTGGATGGTCTGGCGATGATCCTCACCCCCGCGCCGATCGCCGGCGCCGTCGTGATCGGGCTCGAGCGACGCAGCGACGAGCGCGGCTTCTTTGCGCGCTCCTGGTGCGCGCAGGAGTTCGCGACCCACGGGCTGCCGATGAACATCGCGCAGATCAACGTCGCCGAGACCCTGCGCCAGGGCACCGTGCGGGGCCTGCACCTGCAGACCGCACCGCACGAGGAAGCCAAGGTGGTCAGCTGCACGCGCGGTGCGATCTTCGACGTGCTGGTGGACCTGCGTCCCGGCTCGGCGACCTTCGGGCGCTGGTACGGCGTCGAACTCGGGGCCGCCGACGGGCGCATGCTGTACGTGCCGGAAGGCTGCGCGCACGGCTACCAGACGCTGTGCGACGACGTCGCCATCCAATACCTCGCCTCCCACCCCTACGCACCGAGCCACGCCACCGGGCTGCGCTTCGACGATCCCGACGTGGGCATCGCCTGGCCGGTGCCGGTCACCGTGGTATCGGCAGCCGACCGCAACTGGGGCACGCTGGCCGCACTGCGCGCCGCGCGCGCCCGCGGGTGATGGCCATGGCCGCTGCCGACGCTGCCCGCCGCCGCGTGCTGGTAACCGGCGCCACCGGCTTCATCGGCTACCACTGCCTGGCGCCGCTGGTGGAGCGCGGCTTCGAGGTGATCGCGACGCACTGCTCGCGTGAACCGCCGGCGCTGCCGGGCGTGACCTGGCTCGCCGCCGACCTGCTCGAAGCCGGCGCCGCTGCGCGCGTGGTCGCCGCCGCGCGGGCCACGCACCTGCTGCACCTCGCCTGGTACGTCGAGCCCGGCCGCATGATCGCCTCGCCCGACAACCTGCGCTGGGTCAGCGCGAGCCTCGACCTGATGCGTGCCTTCCGCGAGCAGGGCGGGGAACGCTGCGTGGTCTCCGGCTCCTGCTACGAATACGACTGGCGCTACGGTTATCTCAGCGCCGCGCTGACCCCGCGCACACCCGATACGTTCTATGGCTGCGCCAAGAACGGCCTGTACGAGACCTTCCGCGGCTACTGCGCCGCGACGGGTCTCGCCGGCGCCTGGGGCCGGGTCTACTTCCTCTATGGCCCGCGCGAGAACCCGCGCCGCCTGGTCTCGTCGGTGATCCTCGCGCTGCTCGCCGGCCGCGAAGCGCCTTCCTCCCACGGTGAGCAGGTCCGCGACTACATGCACGTGCAGGACGTCGCCGATGCGCTGGTGGCGCTGCTCGACTCTCCGGCCACAGGTGCCTGGGACATTGCCTCGGGCCGCGCCGTCACCATCCGGCACATCGTCGAGCGCATTGGCGTCCTTACCGGACGCGCCGGGCTGCTGCGCATCGGCGCGCTGCCGGCGCGCGCCAACGACCTGCCGCTGGTGGTCGGCGATCCGACGGCGCTGCAGCAGCAACTCGGCTGGCGCCCGCAATTCGACCTCGACCGCGGCCTGGCACACACCATCGACTGGTGGCGCAGCCACTCCTGACCGGCAGCCCTCGTGACCGACAGCGTGATCCTCGGCTCCGGCATGGCCGGCACCGCCCGATGAGCCCCGACGCCGCCGCGCCTCCCCCGCCACCCCGCCAGAGCATGGCGGTCGGCATCGCCTGGGTGCTCGGCTTCCGCATCCTCGACCGCATCACCGGCATCGCCAGCGTGATGGTGCTGGCACGGCTGCTGGTACCCGACGACTTCGGCCTGGTGGCGCTCGGCACCTCGGTGGCCGCCTTCGTCGAACTGCTCGGCGCCTTCAGCCTCGACGCCGTCCTCATCCAGAAAAAGGACGCCACGCGCGCGGACTTCGACACGGCCTGGACGATCCAGGTCGGCATCGGCGCAGCCTGTGCCACGGTGCTCGCGCTGGTCGCACCGCTGGCGGCCGGATTCTTCCGCCAGCCCGACCTGCGCACGATCATCACGATCCTGGCTGCCGCCATGCTGGTCGACGGCTTTGCGAACATCCGCGTCATCGAGTTCCGCAAGCTCATGCGCTTCGACCGCGAGTTCATCTTCATGGCGGGCCGGCGCCTGGCGACCACGGCGGTCACGATCACCGCGGCGTTCCTGCTGCGCAACCACTGGGCGCTGGTCATCGGCATCGCCAGCGGCAAGCTCGTCGGCCTGACCCTCGGCTACGCGATGCGCCCCTACCGGCCGCGTTTCACACTGGCGTCGCACCGCGAGCTGCTGCACGCCTCGTGGTGGCTGTTCATGGCCAACCTCGTGCAGTTCGTGCGCATGCGCCTGTCGGACTTCGTCCTCGGGCGGACCACAACGACCCGCATCGTCGGTTCCTTCAACCTCGCCAATGAAGTCTCCTCGATGGTGAGCACCGAAGTGGTGGCGCCAGTCAATCGGGTGGCGCTGCCCGAATTCAGCGCCATCGGCGACCCGGCCGGCATTGTCCGGCGTTTCGACCAGCTCACCGGCCAGCTCGCCATCTTCCTCATCCCGATGGGCATCGGGCTGGCGGCCTGCGCCCGACCGCTGGTGGACCTGTTCTTCGGGCCGAACTGGACGGTGGCGGCCGAAGTGCTGTCGATCCTCGCGATCTCCGGCATGGTGGCCGGCCTCGGCTCGAACATGGGCGTGGCGCTGCTCGCCGTCGGCCACTTCCGCACCAATGCCGCGCTCCAGGCAACCGGTGCCGCGCTGCTGATCCCGCTGCTGACGCTCGGCGCCATGCTGGCTTCCTACCGGGGTGCTGCCTGGGCGATGCTGGTCGCCAATTCGCTGCTGGTGGTGATCGCGGCGTTTGCGCTACGGCGCATTCTCGGCTATCACCTGCGTCAGTTTGCCGGCTGCCTGTGGCGCCCGGCGCTGTGCGCCATCCTGATGTTCACCGTGATCCAGCCGCTACTCGGTCATCCCGGGTGGTTCTGGAACGTGGCGCCGGAAGCGACGCAGCTCGCGGTGGTTGCCGTCGTCGGCGCTGCGGTGTACACAGGCGCCATGCTGCTGCTGTTCGTCGCCCGTGGCCGGCGCGATGCACCGGAGCAGATGACACTCCGGTTCCTGCGGTCCGCACTGGGTAAGATCCGCAGCCGGCTGTCGGGCTGAAGCCACGTACCGCGGAGGTTCGCGCATGAGCCTGGACCGCGCCACATCCTCCCCTGCACGGGGTCGCCTCGCGGCCCTCGACATCTTTCGCGGCCTGGTGATGCTGGTCCTGGTGCCGGACATCGGCGGTGGCTTCGGCTTCTATCAGATGGCCGGGCGCGAGCCCGGCGTGGAGCCGTGGCAACGACTCGCCGGCTGGTTCACGCATGCCGACTGGGCCGGCGGCACGGCCTGGGACATCGTCATGCCGAGCTTCGTGTTCATGATCGGCGCGGCGCTGCACCTGTCGCTCGCCGCCCGGCGTGAACGCGGGGAGTCCGACCGCGCCATGCTCGGGCACCTGCTGCAGCGGGTCACGGCGCTGTTCGTGCTCGGCATGAGCCTGCTGCTGCCGGTGCGCTCGCTGCCCGACCTTATCTGGCCGGCCGTGATCCTGTCGACCGCCCTGCCCTGGCGCGAGCTGGCACCACGGCTCGGGGCCGCGCAGGCTGCCGACAGCTGGGCACGCGCGGGCAGCATCTGGTTCTGGCTGGTGCTCGCGGCAAGCATCCTGCGCCTGGCACGCGACCTCGATGGCCTCGGGGACTACAACTTCAGCCATCTGCTCATGCAGGTCGCACTCGCCTACCCGCTCGCCTTCGCCATCCACCGGCTGCGCCTGTCATGGCAGATCATCGCGGTGGCCGGCCTGCTCGCAGGTTACTGGCTCGCCTTCCGCCTGTATCCGCTGCCGCCACCCGGCCTCGATCTCGCGGCGCTCGGCGTGCGTCCCGGCGAAACCTTCGACGGGACGTTCGCACACTGGGGCAAGAACACCAATCTCGCCGCCGCCTTCGATGCCTGGCTGTTCGCCGTATTGCCGCGGGCCGTGCCGTTCGCTTTCGAGCCGCACGGCTACCAGACCCTGAATTTCATCCCCACGGCAGCCAGCATGCTGGCCGGCGCCTGGACCGCGCGCGCGCTGGCCGCGACGCCGGCCACCGGACGCGGCCGGTTGTGGCTCGCTGGCGCCGCCGCCGTGGCCGCCGGGTGGTGGCTGGGACAGTGGTGGTGCCCGCTGGTGAAGAGCATCTGGACGCCATCCTGGGTCGTGTTCAGTTCGGGCATCGTGCTGCTGCTGTTCACCGCCTGCCTGCATCTGGCGGACGATGCCCGGCGCCGCCGCTGGTGCTGGCCGCTGGTGGCCCTCGGCAGCAATGCCATCACGATCTACGTGCTGGCGGTTTATTATCGCTGGCCGCTCGTGGCGCCCTGGTCGTGGCTCCTCGGTGCCGACCTGTTCTTCGGCCACTGGCAGCCGCTGATCGAAGCGGGGTCGCGCCTGCTGTCGCTGCTGCTGGTGGCCGCAACGCTGCACCGGATGAAGATATTTCTGCGTTTCTGACCGATTGCGGGGATCCATGATCACGCTCACCGACATCCAGCAGGCCGCCGCCGGCATCGCCGGGCACGTTCCGGTGACCGCTTGCGCCCATGCGCGCACACTCTCGGAAATCACCGGCGCCGAACTCTGGCTGAAGTTCGAGAACCTGCAGTTCACCGCCTCGTTCAAGGATCGCGGTGCCTGCTGGAAGCTGGCGCGGCTCGACGCCGAGGCCCGCCGGCGCGGCGTGATCGCCATGTCGGCCGGCAACCACGCGCAGGGCGTGGCCTATCACGCGCGCCGGCTCGGCATTCCAGCGACGATCGTCATGCCACGCAACACGCCCTTCGTGAAGGTCAAGCACACCGAGCGCCACGGTGCCCGGGTCCTGCTCGAAGGCCGCACGCTGGAGGAAGCCGCGGCCTTTGCCGCCGAAGTCGCGGCGCGCGAACAGCTGGCGTTCGTGCACCCGTACGACGACCCCGACATCATCGCCGGCCAGGGCACCGTGGCACTGGAGATGCTGGCTGCCGCGCCCGGGCTCGACTGCCTGCTGGTGCCGGTCGGCGGCGGTGGCCTGGTGAGCGGCATGGCGGTGGCCGCGCGTGCGCTGCAGCCGGACATCGAGATCGTCGGCGTGGAAGCTGCGCTCTATCCCGCGATGAAATCCGCCCTCGACGGTGTCGGGCGTGCCAGCGGCGGCGACACCCTCGCCGAGGGCATCGCGGTATCCGCACCGGGACGGCACACGCTGGCGCTGATGCGCGAGCATGTCCGCGAGATCCTGCTGGTCGACGAGGTGCAGCTCGAGCGTGCCGTAAGCCTGCTGCTCAACGTCGAGAAAACTGTCGTCGAGGGCGCGGGCGCCGCCGGGCTGGCGGCACTGCTGCAGTACCCGGATCGCTTCCGCGGCCGGCGCGTGGGCACTGTGCTCTCCGGCGGCAACATGGACCCGCGGCTGCTCGCGGCGATCCTCACGCGCGACATGGTGCGCGAGGGGCGCATCACACGCCTGCGCATCATCATCTCCGACGTGCCCGGCCAGGTGGCGCGCATCGCCGCCGTGGTCGCACGCCTGGAGGGAAACTTCCTCGACCTGCAGCACCAGCGCATCTTCACGCCGTTGCCGGCGCGCGATTCGTACCTCGACATCACCCTCGAGACCCGCGACGGCGGCCACCTCGAGGAGGTCCTGCGCGAGCTGCGCGCCGCCGGTTACGCGGTCCACGTCCTCGAGCAGTGAAGCACGCGGCTCACCGCCCGAGGTAGTGCGCCAGCAACTCCTCGAGTGCCGCGAAGTCCGGCGCCGTGACCAGCCGTCCCTGCGCCAGATCACCGGCGCTGGCGCCGATCAGCAGTGTCGGGGTTCCCGCGACGCCGAGAGCACGCCCTTCGGCGAACGCCCGGTCGAGCCGCGGCCCGTGTCGCGGGTCGAGCCGGCAGGTATCGAAGCGCGCCGCATCGAGGCCAAGGCGGCTGGCGTGGGCGGTGAAGTCCGCATCGCGCAACTGCCCGGCGGCAGCGAACAGCGCCTCGTGCATCTCCCAGAACCGGCCCTGCTCGCCCGCGCAGGCTGCGGCGATCGCCGCCGGGCGCGCCCGCGGATGGCGCGGCAGCGGAAAATCGCGGGCGACGTAGCGCACCTTGCCGGTGTCGACGTATTCACGTTGCAGTTGCGGCAGCGTGTCCCTGGCCCAGCCCTGGCAATACGGACACTCGTAGTCCATGAACTCGACGATCGTCACCGGCGCATCCGCTGCACCGCGCGTCGGGTAGCCGGCGATACCGATGCGTGCCACGGCCGGCTGCGGTGCTGCCGGCGCCCGCTGCCCGGACGGCAGCCCGAGGCTGACTCCGGCAGGCGGCGGTCGGGCCGGTCCGGACATGTCTGCCGGCGGCGAGGCCCGCTCAGGCGCACCGGTGCAGGCAGCAGCGAGCACGACGACGAACACGACAGCCACAGCGCGAATCGACATGGACGAAGCACCTCTCCGGACCCGGCCGCAGTATACGCACCCTCCTTCCCGGCTGTGGGAGGGGCGCAAGCCCCGACATCCTGACCATGGCAGGCGCCCTTGCGGCGGGGGAGCGCTCCAGAGTCGCGACTGGCGTCGCTCCCACAGAGGGGGCCGCTGTGGGAGGGGCGCAAGCCCCGACAGAAGAGTCGCGACTGGCGTCGCTCCCACAGGGGGGGTTGCTGTGGGAGGGGCGCAAGCCCCGACAGAAGAGTCGCGACTGGCGTCGCTCCCACAGAGGGGGCCGCTGTGGGAGGGGCGCAAGCCCCGACTCCCCGACGGTGACTCAGGACGTGAGCCACGCCCCGGTCGGCAGTCCCGGAGCTCGGCTAGAATCCTCCGCAGGACTGGCGTGGAGGCCCTCAATGCGACGCGATTCGGCCCTCGCAGCGCGCGCCGTGACGGCACTGCTCGCGAGCCTCGCCCTGGGCGGCTGCTGGCAATCGGCCTCGCTGCCCGAGGCCGGCGCCCGCCCCGTGCCGGTCGAACCTGCGGTCGACGCCGGACCGCCACCCGATCCGGTGCGCTCGCGCATCGTCTTCAGCGCCCTGCAGATGGTGGGGGTGCCCTACCGCTACGGCGGGCAGTCGCCGGACGGGTTCGACTGCAGCGGCCTGGTGCAGTACGCCTACCGCAGCGCCGGGCTCAGCGTGCCGCGAACCTCGCGCGAGCAGCTGCGCGCGAGCGCTCCGGTGACGCTCGAGGACGCCATTGCCGGCGACCTCGTGTTCTTCCAGGGCAAGAGCGATTCGCACGTCGGCATCTATCTCGGCCAGGGCCGCTTCGTGCATGCACCGGCGACCGGCCAGGCGGTGTCGATCGGCAGTTTCGAGCAGCCGTACTACCGCAGTCACTTCGTGCGTGCGGGGCGGGTGTCACCGCTGCCCGCGGTCGCCGGGTCCTGCACGGAGGCTTGCTAGGCGCGCTGCAGCTCGCCCGCCGCATCCTCGATGTACGGCACCCAGCCGACGCCGAGGAAGCGCACCTCGATGTCGCCCGCCTTCGGCCGCACCGCGATCTCCGTGAGCGGCTCGGCCTGCGCATCGAAGCTGCCCTGCAGGCCGGCGAGTTCCTGCTGGAACTGGGCCTGCAGTGCCTCGCGGTCTGCCTGGACCTGCGCCAGCGTCTCCTCGGCGCGACGCACGTCGCCCGCCTCGCGGCCGATGGTTCCGGTGCGCCGCACGGCCGTGCCCACGCGCGTCGCCGAGCCGAGCGAGCGGCCACGTCCGAAGATGGCGCCGAGCACGGCCGTGCCGACCGCGACCGCCGCTCCCATTTTCGCGTCGCGCGCCTGTTCGGCCTGGCGTTCGCGCGCCTGTTCGGCGCGCAGCACCCGAGCCTCGAGCGCAGCGAACTTTGGCGCGTACTTCTGCCGCAGCTTCCCCGCCGCCACGTCGCGCTGCTCGTTGCCGAGCTGCTGCAGGCGGATACGGAAATCACGCTCGCTCTCGCCGCTGTGCGAAGTCACCTCGAGCGCGCGGCACTGGTAGAGGGTCAGCGCGCGCTCGACACCGAGCCAGCGGCGCAGCTGGCGCTCCCACTCCCCGTAGCTCGCCGCCCGCGCCAGCGCCTCGCCCGGCTCGCCGAAGGCTGCATCGGGCTCCGGCTCCTTCTCGAGCCCGGTTGCGGCGAGCGCGAGTTCCTCGGCCGCCGACCAGTCCACGCCACCGGCTCCCGCCGGCGGTGAAGCCGCGAGCAGAAATTCGCGCTGCTCGTTCACCGCGAGTTTCGCGTGCTGCCAGGCAAC
>CAUJIY010000064.1 GCA_963205295.1 Pseudomonadota bacterium | reverse complement strand
AAATTGTGTGGATAAGTCTGTGGACGGGCCGGGCAGGTGGTGCCGCGGCCCGTGCGGCACGTCACTTATGACAAGCTGATCAATTTTTGCTCGTTTCAAACTTATCTTTCTGATTCAGTGTGTTGTCGAATCTTGTTGCGGATTCCGCAGTCCTTCGTGACGTAACACCGCAGCAATACGGCCCATGTGAATAAGAACGCCTCCCGCGGCCGGGGCGGTTGCCGGTCAACCCGTGGCGGAATGCAGCGTTATAGTGCCTGACGACTGACCGGCCCCTATCCTATGTCCAGCACGACGACGATGTGTGCCACGGCACTGCCCGGCACGATACCCCGCGCCACGCCACGGGAGGAGACAGCCCTGCAGCAACGCTCCGCGATGGAGCGGTTCCTGGCCGACGTGGAGCGCCGCGCCCTGCGCATGGCGACACTGGCGGTGCGCGACCGCGATGAGGCCCTCGACATCGTGCAGGACACGATGCTGCGCCTGGTGCGCCGCTACGCCGCGGCGCCCGAGGCGGAGTGGCCGCTGCTCTTCTTCCGCATCCTGCGCAACCGCATCCTCGATCACCAGCGCCGCGGCAGCGTGCGCCGCCGCGTGCTGGCCTTCTTCGCGGCTCCGGCCGATCCCGACGACGAGGTCTTCGACCCCATCGCCACCGCTCCCGCGCCGGCGAACGACGGTCCGGCGGAGCGGGTTGCGCTCGGTGCCGCCATGGGCGCGCTCGAGACCGCTGTCGCCGCGCTGCCCGCGCGCCAGCAGGAGGCCTTCCTGCTGCGCAACCTCGAAGGGCTCGACGTGGCGCAGACCGCTGCGGTCATGGGCTGCTCCGCGGGCAGCGTGAAGACCCACTACTCGCGCGCGGTGCACAGCCTGCGCGCCACGCTCGGCGAGCACTGGCCATGACCACGCCCGGGGAACCGCGCGAGGACGCCGAGCGGCGCTTCGAGGAGGCCGCGCGCCAGGTGCTGCGCCAGGATGCCGAGAACATCGACGCAGCTACGGCGTCGCGCCTGAACCGCGCGCGCCAGGCTGCGCTCGCCGAGCTTGGCGGTCGTCCGTCGGCGTGGCTCGGCGGCTGGCAGCCGGCGCTCGGCGCCGCGGCCGTTGCCGGCCTGGCACTGGCGCTGTGGGTCGGCCGCGAGCCGGCAGCGCCGCCCACGGCTGCGGATCCCGCGCTCGCGCTCGAGGTGCTGCTCGCCGATGAAAACCTCGAGATGATCGAGGATCTCGAGTTCTACGACTGGCTCCAGGCCGATGGCGGTCAGGAGCAGATCGACCCGGGGCTGACCGGGTGATGCGATGACCCATGGCCGGTTCTGTCTGTTCGCGATTCTGGGAGTGCTCGGTGCCGCCGCTGCCGGTGCCGCCGACGCGCCGCTTCCCGACGAGGACTTCCTTGAGTTCCTCGGCAGCGTCCCCGAGGACGAAGCCGACGCCGGTTTCTTCGAGTTTCTCGCCCAGCTGCCCGGTACCCAGACCGAACCGCCGCCTCTACCCCCCGATCCGGAGAGCGTCGATGCACCTCGTTAGCCGCGTCGTCGCCCTGTTGCTCGCCGGCCTGTTTGCGACGGCGCTCGCCGCTGATCCCGCCGCCGATCCCGCGGGCGTGCCTTGGGCGTCGCTCTCCACCGGACAGCAGGAGGTGCTGGCAGGGTTGGCCGCACAATGGGAGACGCTGCCGCCGCAGCGCCAGGCGCGGCTCGCCGCCGGCGCCGGACGCTGGGTCGGGATGGACCCGGCGCAGCGCGAGCTGGCCCAGCAGCGCTTCCGCCGCTGGCAGGAGCTGACTCCCGAGCAGCGTCGTGCGGTGCAGGAGCGCTTCGAGAAGTTCCGGCAGCTCCCGCCCGAGGACCAGGCGCGCGTGCGCAAGAACTTCCACCGCTTCCGTGATCTGCCGCCGGAGCAGCGCCAGGCGCTGCGCGAGCGCTGGCAGAAGATGACACCGGAGCAGCGCGAGCGCTGGCGCCAGAAGCGGTTGCAGCGGCAGGCACCGGGGGGCGGGAAGCCGCGCTGAATGCCGGGGTCGCGGCTGAAGCCCTTGCGGCTGGGGAGCCAAAGTCGCTCCCCGATACTCGCTTGGTTTGGCTCCCCTGCCTCCGGGCGCTGTGGGAGGGGCGCGAGCCCCGACCGGGGAGTCGCGACTGGCGTCGCTCCCACAGGGAGAAGAAGACGAGACCGGCAACAGCCGTGGCACCGGGCCGATCAGTGGAGCCGCGGCTGGCGCCCACAGGGTGGCGCTGTGGTACGCGGGCAACGCCCGCACGACGATCACGTCATTGATTTTTTTCGCTGTTTTTGAAAGATTCGCCGTGTGACACCCGACGGCTGGGGCATGGCGGCGGAGGTCCCCGGGCGTTTGGCGTCGAACGGGGCCCGGCGTCCTGCTGCCGCAGCCGAGCCACTACCCGCGCTCCCCGACTACGGCCAGCAGGTGCTGCGCACCGATGTGGCCGGCATGCCGCTCGAGTGGATCGACTACCGGGAGGCGGTGCGCCTGTACTACATGGAGCAGGTCGCCTACAGCTGCGGCTCGATGCTCTACAAGGTGTACGGCGGCTACAGCGCCCGCACCGGCGCGCGCAGCGTCGTCGAAGTGAACTCGATCGTCGCCACGATGGGGCGCGCACCGGGCCTCACCGAACTGCGTGACGGCTACGTGCCGCCGCTCAACAACAAGACCCTGTTCCGTCGCGACGCCAACCTGTGCCTGTACTGCGGCGAGCGTTTCATGTCGCGCGACCTCACGCGCGACCACGTCACGCCGCTCAGCCGGGGAGGCACGGATTCCTGGACCAACGTGGTCACTGCCTGCCGGCGCTGCAACAACCACAAGGGCGGGTGCACGCCCGAGGGTTCCGGGATGCAGCTCATCGCGGTGCCGTTCACGCCGACCTACGCCGAGTACATCTACCTCAAGGGCCGGCGCGTGCTCGCCGACCAGATGGAGTTCCTGCTCGCGCACATTCCGCGCTCGAGCCCGCTGCACGCCCGGCTGCGCACCAGCCTGCGCTGCGCCGGCCATCAGCGCGTGTTCCACGACTGACGCGCGTCGCGCGCGCCGGATCCGGGGTGGTCTATCTCATCGATGCCAGCGTGTTCGTGTTCCGGGCGTGGTACTCGATCCCACCGGACATGACCGACCCGGAGCAGAACCCGGTCAACGCGCTCTACGGCTTCTGCCGCTTCCTCGGTGACTTCCTCGAGCAGGAACGCCCGCGCGTCGTTGCGGTCGCCTTCGACGAGAACCGCGGCGAGCGCTGCGTGCGCACCGCGATCTACCCGGCCTACAAGGCAAACCGTGAGCCGGCACCGCCGGAGCTGCGCCAGCAGTTCGCGCGCTGTCGCGCGGTCACGCGCGCGCTCGGTCTTGCCGATCTTGCCGACGGCAGCTTCGAGGCCGACGACCTGATCGCGGCGGCTGCCGCCCGGGCGCGCGCCGCGGGCGAATCGGTCACCATCCTCTCGCGCGACAAGGACCTCGCCCAGGTGCTGCAGCCGGGCGACGTGCTCTGGGACTATCCGGCCGGGCGACGGGTCACCTACGAGCAGGTGCCGGAGATCTACGGCGTGCGCGCCGAGCAGATCGCCGACTTCCTCGCCCTGACCGGCGACGCCGTCGACAACATCCCCGGTGTGCGCGGCGTCGGCCCGAAGACCGCCGCCGCGTTGCTGCGCCACTTCGACAGCGTCGAGGCGATCTACGCTGATCTCGAGTCGGTCGCCCGTCTCGCGATTCGCTCGGCGCCGGCACTGCCGGGCCGGCTGCGCGAGCATCGCGACATCGTCGCGGTGGCGCGCCAGCTGACGCAGCTGCGCTACGACGCGCCGCTGCCGGAGGATGCAGCGGCACTGCTGCGCCGGGCGCCGGATCTCGCCGCCCTCGCCACGCTCTACGATGCGGCCGGCTTCGGCCAGGCGCTGCGTCGCCAGGCCGCACGGCTCGCCTGAGTACTGCGCGGGGGCCGGAGCGATGCTGTCCGAGCCGCTGCTTTTTGCGATTCGCGCCGCCACGGGCGTGACCCTCGTGCCGGGCACGGTGCAGGCGGTCGCCGGCGGCAGCATCAACAGCTGCTACCGCCTGCGCGACCGGCGCGACCGGTCGTGGTTCCTCAAGGTCAACGGCGCCGACTGCGCGGCGATGTTCAGCGCCGAGGCGACGGGCCTGCGTGAACTGCGCGCCGCGCTCGCGCTGCGCGCACCGGAGCCGGCCGGGCAGGGCACGACGCCGGACTGCGCCTGGCTGCTGCTCGAGTGGCTGGATCTCGAGCCGGGCACGGACGAGGCGGCCGCGCGCCTCGGCGAACGCCTGGCTCTGCAGCATCGGCATGTCGCCGAACGCTGCGGGTGGCAGCAGGACAACACCATCGGCACCACGCCGCAGCCGAACGGCTGGAGCGACAGCTGGACCGGGTTCTGGCGTGAACGCCGGCTCGGCTTCCAGCTCGCACTGGCCGCTCGCCAGGGCTATGCGGACGTCGCCGCGCGCGGCGCGCAACTGCTCGACCGGCTGCCGCGGCTTCTTGCCGGTCACACCCCGGCCGCCTCGCTCCTGCACGGCGACCTGTGGGGCGGCAACTGGGCGATGGCCCGCAACGGCGAACCGGTGGTGTTCGACCCTGCCGTCTACTACGGCGACCGCGAGACCGACATCGCCATGACCGAGCTCTTCGGCGGCTTTCCGCACGCGTTTTATGTTGCCTACGAACGCGCCTGGCCCCTCGACGCCGGCTACGCGCGCCGCCGGGACATATACAATCTCTATCATGTCCTGAATCACCTGAACCTGTTCGGCGGCGGCTACCGCGCCCAGGCGCTGGCGCTGCTGGAGCGACTTCAGCCGCGATGAATCTTTCTGGTCACAACCGCAGGAGTGGTGCCGCCGGCAACCCTGACGCTTGTCGGGGCTTGCGCCCCTCCCACAGGGCTCGGCCCTCTTCATGTGGGAGCGACGCCAGTCGCGACGGCGACTCTGGTGCCGGTCGGGGCTTGCGCCCCTCCCACAGGACTGCGCCGCCGATCTGTAGGAGCGACGCCAGTCGCGACGGCAACCGCGATACCGGTCGGGGCTTGCGCCCCTCCTGCAGCAGTCTCCCCAACCCGCAGGAGCGGCACCAGCCGCGATCATCCCGCCCATGAACGACAAGAGCATCGACTCAGTCCTCCAGGAGCAGCGCGTGTTCCGTCCGGCCGCGGCTTTCACCGCAGCCGCGCGCATCAAGCCTGCCGATTACGCGCGGCTCGCCGCCGAGGCAGCCCGCGACCACGAGGGCTACTGGGCGCGCCTGGCGCGTGAGCTGCTCGCCTGGCACCAGCCGTTCAGCGTGGTGCTCGATGCCTCGCAGGCGCCGAACTACCGCTGGTTCACCGATGGCACGCTCAACGCCTCGGTCAACTGCCTCGACGTGCACCTCGCCACGCGCGGCGACAAGACGGCGATCGTGTTCGAGTCCGAGCCGGGCGAGGTACGCCGGCTGAGCTACCGCGAACTCGCCGCGGCGGTCGGACAGCTCGCCAACGCGCTCCTCGCGCAGGGCATCCACAGCGGCGACCGCGTCGTCATCTACATGCCGATGGTTCCGGAAGCCGTGGTCGCCATGCTCGCCTGCGCCCGCATCGGTGCGGTGCATTCCGTGGTCTTCGGCGGCTTCTCGGCGAAGTCGCTCCGCGACCGCATCGAGGATGCCGGTGCGCGCATGGTGATCACCGCCGACGGCGGCCGGCGTGCCGGCAAGCTGGTCGACCTCAAGGGGGCGACGGACGAGGCGCTCGCCGGTGCCTGCGCCACGCTCGAGAAGGTCATCGTGTTCCGCAATGCCGGCAACGAGGTGACGATGCAGGCGGGTCGCGACCTGTGGTGGGATGAGGCCATCGCCGGCCAGTCCGCGCAGTGCGCGCCCGTGTTCGTGAACGCCGAGCATCCGCTGTTCCTGCTCTACACCTCCGGCTCCACCGGCAAGCCGAAGGGCATCCAGCACGCCACCGCCGGCTTCCTGCTCGGCGCCCGGTTCACCAGCGAGTGGGCCTTCGACCTGCGCGACAGCGATGTCTTCTGGTGCACGGCGGATGTCGGCTGGGTCACCGGACACACCTATGTCGCCTACGGGCCGCTCGCCGCCGGTGCGACCATCGTCATGTACGAGGGCGCACCCGTGCACCCGGATGCCGGGCGCTTCTGGAGCATCTGCGAACGCCACGGGGTGACGATCTTCTACACCGCGCCGACTGCGATTCGCACGCTCATGAAGTTCGGCGACGTGATCCCGGCGAAATTCGACCTGTCGAAGATCCGGCTGCTCGGCACCGTCGGCGAGCCGATCAATCCGGAAGCCTGGGTCTGGTACCACAAGCACATCGGCCGCGAGCGCTGTCCGATCGTCGACACCTGGTGGCAGACCGAGACCGGGGCGTCGATGATCACGCCGCTGCCCGGTGCGGTCGCCACCAAGCCGGGATCCTGCACCCTGCCGCTGCCCGGCATCGATGCCGCCGTGGTCGACGAGGACGGCGTGGAGATCACCGATCCGGAGCGCGGCGGCTACCTCGTCGTGCGCCGGCCGTGGCCGTCGATGCTGCGCACCATCTGGGGTGACAACGCACGCTACCTCGCGACCTACTGGGCGAAATTCGACGGGCGCTACTACGTCGCCGGCGACACGGCGCGGCGCGACGCCGACGGCTACTTCTGGGTGATGGGCCGCGCCGATGACGTGCTGAAGGTCTCCGGCCACCGCCTCGGGACGGCCGAGGTGGAGAGCGCGTTCGTCGCCCACCCGCGGGTCGCGGAGACCGCGGTCGTCGGCCGGCCGCACGAGATCAAGGGCGAGGCCATCTGCGCCTTCGTCGTGCTCAAGGGCCAGCGCCCGACAGGCGCGGAGGCCGAACAGCTCGCCACCGAGTTACGCGAGTGGGTGAGCAGGGAACTCGGCGCGATCGCCCGGCCGGACGAGGTGCGCTTCGCCGACAACCTGCCGAAGACCCGCTCGGGCAAGATCATGCGCCGGCTGCTGCGCGCGGTGGCACGTGGCGAGGAAATCACCCAGGACGTCTCGACGCTGGAAAACCCGGCGATCGTCGAACAGCTGCGCGGCAAGGATTGAACCGCACAGGCGTGGGGCGGGTACCGTCGACACGGTGCCCGCAGCTCGCGACGACCGCGGTTTCGCTGCGATCGCGGCGCAGTGCAGCCAACACCGCCGCCACCGGCCGGGCGCTGGGGCGTTACACTGGCGCATCCTCACGATCGGAGATCCGGCCCATGCGCTTCCTGCTGCACGTCGTCTCGCTGTCCCTTCCGCTCCTGGTGCTCGCCGGCTGCGGCGGTGAGGCGCCACCGCCGGCCGCCGCGCCGCCGGCCGCAGCAGCACCGCCGGCCCCGGCGGCTGCACCGGCAGCGATGCCGCGCACGCCGGCACCCGCAGGCGCGCATGTCGCCATCGCGAGCCCGGCAGACGGCGCGGTGGTCAAATCGCCGGTGACGGTCCGGTTCACCATCGAGGGCATGGGCCTCGCTCCGGCCGGCACCGGCGATGCGCTCACCGGTCATCACCACCTGCTCATCGACACCGACCTGCCTGCGCTCGACCAGCCGATTCCGGCCGACGCCAGCCACGTGCACTTCGGCAAGGCCCAGACCGAGGCCACGGTGGAACTCGCACCCGGCACGCACCGGCTGCAGCTGCTGCTCGGCGACAGCAACCACGTCCCGCACGACCCGCCGATCGTTTCCGCGCCGATCACGATTACGGTGGAGTGAGGCGGGGGTAACAGGTCGCGGCTGGCGCTCCCACCGGAGGCAGGGCAGTCGCGGGGGGGGGGGGGGGCCCCCCCCCCCCACCCCCCCACCAAAGACAGGGGGGGGGGCGGCGCCCCCCCCCCCCCCGC